>JAEWYP010000039.1 GCA_023395615.1 Bacillota bacterium | reverse complement strand
CGAACCAGCCATAGGTTTTGCAAGTTGCTCAACCGTGTTACGGCTTCCTGAACAAACGGTAACAATCCCGGTGATAATACCTGATACAATACAGATACGTTGCCACCGCACACCATTCCCAGACTTTTCACCTCATCCTGGGTCAGCGCATAGTCTTCGACAGCGGAGACAAAGCTGTCTTCGCAGACGACCTCAGAGCCGGTAACGGCAACAGCGGTGGGGGAAGGCAGCAGTAATAAGGTAGTTAGCGTTTGAAGGGCGCGGTACTCCAATACGCCGCCCCCGACGGTGCCGACGGTTTCACCGGCTTGGGTAAGCAGCATGCAGGCGCCCGCACCGCGCGGTGCGGAGCCCTTGGCTTGCAATACCGTTGCGAGCGCGACGGACGAACCGTTTTGCAGTTCCCGCAGGATCACCGGCAACAGCGTTTTCATCAGGAACGCCTCATTTCTATCACGAATGTGTGCTTATTGTATCGGGTTTGGGGCGGATACGTCAAGCAGTCGAAATAAAACTTCGCGGGAGAAGCGATCCGTTTCTGAAACCTGTTTTCCGATGTGAGATGAAAATGCAGGGTAACGAGGAAGATCATTTAAAGGGGGTTGACAAACCGACGGGGATCAGGTATACTCGCACATGAACAGTTTACCACGCTAAAGCATTAAAGGAGCGATGGACGATGAAGAAGTTGAAATCTCTACTGGCCCTCACACTGGCGCTGATGCTGTGCACGGTTGCCTTTGCCGCATTTGCCGAGGATAATTCCCTGCAAAAAGTGAAGGACAAGGGGCAGTTTATCCTGGGGTTTGACGCAGGCTTTCCGCCTATGGGCTTCACGGACGAGAACGGAAGCTACGTTGGTTTTGACATCGATGTTGCCCGTGAAGTGTGCGCCCGCCTTGGGGTGGAGCTGGTACTGCAGCCAATTGACTGGAGCGCAAAGGATCTGGAGCTGAGCAGCGGCAATATTGATTGTATCTGGAACGGGATGACCGTAACGGACGAACGCAAAGAGAGCATGAGCCTGTCTGTGCCGTATCTGAATAACGCGCAGGTGCTGTGCGTGAAGGCGGACAGCGATATTAAAACGATTGCCGATATGAAGGGCAAGAAACTGGCGCTTCAATCCGGCTCCTCCGCGGCGGAAGCTGTGGCGGCAAACGCCGATCTGCTTGCTTCGCTGGAGGGTGCGCCTGTGGAATACAGCGACAATACGCTGGCCCTGATGGATTTGGACAATGGCGGCGTGGACGCGGTTGCGCTGGACGTGATCGTAGCGAATTATTACATTGCCAAGAAAGGCGCGAACTACCGAGTGCTGGATGATCAGCTGGCTCCAGAGCAGTATGCGGTGGGTTTCCGCAAGGATGATCTGGCTTTGACCGATGCTGTCAATCAGCAGCTGTTCGCGATGGCCAAGGATGGAAAACTGGCGGAAATATCGACGGAATGGTTCGGTTCCGACGTAACGATTGTGGCCCAACAGGAGACGGCGCAATAAAGCGCGCATCGTGCTGCGATAACGGCGCAGGGCAGGCCCGTGAAGGGGTTTGCCCTGCTTTTCAGCTTCGGAACGATCTACGCTGCGAAACAGGGGAGATATCATGCAATACCTGAATCATCCGGATCTGCTGATGAAATTGCTTGCCCAATTGGCGCAAGGCATGGGAACCAGCCTGTACATTTTCTTCTTTACGCTTCTTTTTTCACTTCCGCTCGGGCTGGCCGTAGCGCTGGGCAGGATGAGCAGGCACAAATGGCTTTCTGCTCCCGTTGCGTTCTATATCCTGATTATGCGCGGTACGCCGTTGATGCTGCAACTGTTCACTGTGTATTTCTTTCTGCCCCGCCTGGTTGGGCCGATACCGCGGCTGGAATCCACACTGATTGCGTTTTCGTTAAATTATGCAGCCTATTTTGCGGAGATTTATCGCGGTGGCATTATGAGTATTGAACGTGGACAGTATGAGGCGTCTCAGGTTTTAGGCTTTACACGCGTGCAGACGTTTACGCAGATCATCCTTCCGCAAACGATGAAGCGAGTCGTACTACCAGTCAGCAATGAAGTGATTACGCTGGTGAAAGATACGTCGCTTGCGACGGCGATCGCGGTAGGGGAACTCTTCCTGTCCGCTAAAAATGCGACCTCGGCATCCGGCTCGGTGGAACCGCTGTTTATCGCGGGACTTTTCTATCTGGCGATGAACACCGTGGTAACGATCTTCTTTAACTGGCTTACGCATCGGATGGAGTACTACCGGGGTTAGAAAGGGGGAAGGTAACAATGCTGGAAGCCAGAAATATCGCCAAATCCTTTGGGGGCGAAACTGTATTAAAGGATGTTTCGCTGACCGTTCCAAACGGGCAGGTAGTCGCGATCATCGGGCGAAGCGGTTCCGGGAAAAGCACCCTGCTGCGATGCCTGAACCATCTTGAAACGGTAGACGCCGGAGAAATCCGCATTGACGGACAACCGATGGTAACTGCCGGTCAGCTGGGAACCCCCGTATATGCGCCCAAAGAAGAATTGCGGACGCTCTGCTTGAAAATGGGTTTTGTTTTTCAGAATTACAACCTGTTTCCGCATATGACGGTGCTGAAAAACCTGTGCCAGGCACAGGTGAAAGTGTTGAAGCGCACCCGGGAGGAAGCGGAAAAGCGTTCAAGGGCACTGCTGGCAAAGGTTGGTCTTGCGGATAAGGCGGATCAATACCCCTGCCAGTTATCCGGAGGTCAGCAACAGCGCGTGGCAATCGCACGCGCGCTGGCACTGGACCCGGAAATTCTCTGTTTTGACGAGCCGACCTCGGCACTGGACCCGCAGCTAACGCAGGAAGTATTGGGTGTGATCCGCGAACTTGCGCAGGAAAAGCGCACGATGATCGTCGTAACCCATGAAATGCGTTTTGCCCGCGAGGTGGCGGATTATGTGGTGTTTATGCAGGATGGGCTGATACAGGCGGAAGGCACGCCGGATGCTGTGATGGGGGATCACCGTACGGCAGAATTGAGCGTCTTTATGGGTCTGCTGGGGGACGAATAGGATTACATTTCCCGATTCAGCTTCACAGCAAACCAGATACGGCAACCGATCACTGCCAGATACGCAACCGCCAGTGAAAGCGTCGCCGCAGCGGAAACCCCGAATAAGGCGAAGGAAAGCAGCAGCGCGCCAAAGAGGTAGACCATCAGATCAAACGCCTTTGCTTTCGACTGAAAGGCAATGGCGATATTGCGCTCATCGCCGAGTTCAGCCTCCTGTTGTTTGGCAAGTTGTGGAGAATTCGCAAGTTTTCGACGCTGGACCAGTTCTCCGATTCCTTGCCCGGATACCCCGCATCCGATACCAATCATAATAAACGGGAGCGCGGAAAGAATCCCACTGGATGAATGCGGGAGCAAAATCAGGGTTAGCCCACCGGCGAACAGCAGAATGCCAAGTACAACGAACACGATGGATATGGTTTTTTTATTCATCATCGGTTTCCTCCTCATCGAAAAATATTCCTTCAATGGGTAATTGAAAATAACGTGAAAGTTTGAAAGCCAACAGGATCGATGGATTGTACCGGACGTTTTCCAGCGAGCTTACCGTTTGACGGGAGATGCCAAGCGCGTCCGCAAGCTCGTCCTGTCGGATTCCTCGCTGTTTACGAAGTTCCTCCAAACGGTTTTTCATGGATAACCTCCTTTGAAGTAAAGCATGCTTTACATTCCGATCATAACACGCGGATCAATAAATGTCAAGCACGCTTTACATGCAAACGATCAAAAAACCGCCGGTATCCGGCGGTTTTTTGATCGCGCAAACTGAAAAGAAATTGTTGCGTTGTCAGGCTTTGACGGCGGAATTTTTCCCAACGACTTCGGCGGGGAGCATCGGCAGGATAATGCCGCCCAGCACCGTACCAATCAATGCGGTAACGATCTGCACAATCTGTGCGATGGCGGCCGTGCCGAATGCTACGCTAAACGCAAGGCCTTTGGCGGAGGTCAGTACAAGCGATTGTCCAAAGGACATCACCAGGTATTTTACAAGCGTCGCAACCACGCCGACGATGATCCAGCGCACCCATTCCACCTGAAGGGAGGTTTTCTCTTTCTGCGCAAACAGAGCAAAGATAACGACCAACACCAGATTGCCCGCCATTACCCAGGGCATCATCGGCAGAGTGGAATGCCCCTGGATCAGGGCGATGATCGGGGTGATGACAGCCACGGAGACGCCGCTCCATAATCCCACGGCGCAGGCGGCGACGATCAACGAAAGATTAATCAGGCTGCCGATAATGTAGGTGGAAATAATGTTGCTGCCACCCAACACGGGGCGAAGCAGCTGAAACACAATCGTAAGCGCGATCAGGATAGCGGTTGTTACCATCTTGCGGATATTTTGAGAACTCATAATCAATATCATTCCTTTTCTGCTGCCGGGAAATCTCCGGCGGTCTGCTTTTTTCGGGTGAGAGCGCTTTTTACTTCCACACCCGGCAAGTTGCCCAGTTTAGCGGTCAGGGTTCCCAGCGACTGGTTGTCGCCTTCCACCACAAGACCGATTACGGCGGCGGGTGAATCGGCATCAGGCACGCCGATCCTTGCTTTAACCAGACTGGAGTATTGGCCCAGAATTGCGTTAATCTCATGGGCAACCGAACGGTCGCCCATGACAATGCCGATAAACCCCAGTCGCTTTTCCGTGTCCGTACCCATCGCCTCCAAACGATAAAAATACCGTCGGTTCTGCGAATCGCTTCGCCTAGCCGCCGGTAAAGAATGTGCTCATTATGGCATCCCCCTCTCTTTTTGCCTTTGGGAAGAGCCCTCGGGCATCAACAGATGATGAAATTCACTGCGGAAAACGCATTCACCCTGATGGCTGGTTGCCACGCGGGTTCATCCATATTCCGTTCAAAATCAGTATACCATGCTTTCCCCGGTTATGAAACCCGAAATGTGAACAAATCGCCAGCCTGTATATCATTTGCAGAATCGCTGCTGGCAGCGGCGCCGGGTGTTGCCTCGGGAGAAAGCCCCGACGCTGCTGTGGGGGCTACAGTTACAAACGTACCGGACGCTTTCTGCTGTGCGACCTCCCATGCTTTATGAAGCTGGGCATCTTTCAAATCGCCGACTTCATAAAGGGTAGTATCACCCTCCGGCATACTCACTTTCACGTCAGGTGTTATACCGATTTTATGGATGCTGCGTCCGTTGGGGGTATAGTATAATGCCGTCGTCAACTGCATACCGGCTCCGTTATTACCCAGCGGGAGAACATACTGTACGATTCCTTTTCCGTAACTCTGGGTGCCTACGATGGTTGCGACGCCATAATCCTGCAACGCGCCGGCCAGGATCTCGGAAGATGAAGCGGAATTTTCATTCAGCATCAATACCATTGGGATACTCAAGGCGCCGTCCGTCGCATTATAATATTCCCGCTCGCCGTTCCGATATTCCAAATACGTTACGGTTTCTTTGGGTAAAAAGATATCCGCAAGTTTAACGGCGCTTTCCATCCACCCGCCGGGATTATCCCGCAGATCGATAATCAGAGATTTTGCACCCTGCGATACCAGTGCATCCAGCTGTTTTTGAAAGCTTTCCGCGCAGTCGCCCGCAAACTCGTACAACAGAATATAACCAACGTTGTGATCCAGCATACAGGAACTGACCCAGTTCACATGCACTACGGCCCGCTCCACGTCAAAATCCAGTGTGGCACCGTTGCGAATCACCTGCACATGAACGGTGGTGCCTACTTCTCCACGCATGATCGCAACCGCACTGTTGAGGGTGGAGGCATCCACATTTAAATCCTCTACCCTGGAGAGAATGTCGCCTTTTAATAAGCCCGCTTTGGCCGCCGGACTATCACTGAAGATCCGTGAGATTGTGCAAGCCAACGTTTCATAGGATACAGAAATCTGAATGCCGATACCCGCGTATTCGCCTTCATCGTCAGCCCACATTTCGGCGTACTCTTCCGGGCTGTAATAAAAAGTATACGGATCGCCCAACCCTGCCAAAAGACCGCGTTTTGCGCCGTCCAGCATGGCATCCTCATCCGGCTGAACATAGTAGTACTGCTCAACGACCTGTGCAATTTCGTCCAGCGACTGATAACGTTCCAGCCGGTTGTATTCTTCCCGCGACAGGGTTACCGTATCGCTGTCTTCGGCCTCCAACGCGTTTTGCGTGGAGGATTTCGCGCTGGGCATCAGCGTGCTGCCTGCGACCAGAACCAGCGCAAGCGCCAGGATCAGCGCGACCTTGCCAAATACCCTGAGGGTTTTCAAATGGTTCACCTCTTAGTAAATCTGCTTCGGTTTTTCCTGGCCGCACTTCTTCAGTTCGTACAGGATTTTGAAGGTGACCGCATTATCGAATTTACGCAAGTCAAGACCGGTATGCCGCATTACTTTATCCAGACGGTATACGAGTGTGTTACGGTGGATATATAGTTGGCGGGCCGTATCAGACAGGTTAAGATCTTTCTTAAAAAACATCTCAATGGTCTGCAGCATCTCGTCGTTGAACAGCTTCGCGGTTTTACGGTTAAAAAGCAGCTGGTGATAATGCATGCTTTCTTCTCGGGGGACGTTCATTAAAAAGCGTTCCAGTAAAAGATTCCGGAACACATGGATACTGTCTTCCGGCGAAAAGATATGTCCGACTTCCATGGCGCGGCGCGCTTCCTGATAACTTTCACCCAGTGTGGCAAGGGTTTGCTTGGTTTCGCCGATTCCGATTTCCGCCGTCTGAACGGCTTCTTCCATCAGCGTTTCCTGAACAGCTTGCGCAAACTGAAACAGTTCATCCGCGCCGTCAATGCCGTTCATGTCCTTAATCAATGCCACCTGATGACGGTTCATTTCAATCAGCGTATCCGTATCACTTAACGGCACCAGTTCGCCCAGCACATTATAGGCGCTTGCCTTATCGGTTTGCTCAATCTGGAAAAGCATCACGCAACGATCCATTTCCAGCGGAATCTGATGTTCGGCGGCGCGTGATACAAGATCTGCGCCGGAAAGCTCCTGTTTTAACACACGGCGGAAAACGTCGCTATGGCTGGCAATGGAAAGACCGCTCTTAAACAGCGTCATCAGCATCGCATCGATCACAACCAGCAGGTTGTCAGCACCCGGAGCGTCGGCATCACAAACCAGAATAAGAGGTGGATTCATATCAAGCGCACGATAAAGCGTGTCGCCGACACGATGTGTAATACCTGCGGCCATAGCGGAAGCGGGTAAAGCTTCTGCTTCACCGCTGGAAGGCGCGAGGCAGGCCCCCTGCGAGTCTAAAAGTTTCACAGGGGCAGATAATTGTTCTAACACTTTTTCGATCCGGTTGATATATCTTTTTTCGATATACATTTGCCTTTTCTCCTCTCGCACATTCCCGTGCGGCGGTTTCCCTGTGAGTATATCACAAGTCATGAATCCTGAAAAGCGAAACCGGTTGTATTAGTTTGAAACGAAGCACGAGAAAGCGGAAAAACCCGGGAATCGTAACAGTTCCCGGGCAAGTAGAGCCGAATAATGTTTACAGATCGAGTTGAACAAAACGTCGTGCTGACCGGTGAGCAGCCCAAAATGTAAGTGCTGTAAAGGCTACTATACCAACTGCCAGCACGGCTAATTTCGCGCTGAGAAAGGCGGGGTCGGGAGTATCGAGCTGATTGCGGAAAAAGGGCGCTGTATGGGTAAGCGTTTCTGCAACGCTGATATACAGGAAGACCGCGGCGCTGGCCACCACAAAAGCACCACCGATTTTAGAAGGGTCCCGGTAATATCGGGGGAAGAAAAGTGCATTAAACAGCCCCATCATCAGCAGCGACAGGCCGAACAGCGCGATATTTGCATCCATTCCGACATCATTACCGGCAGGAATCAGTTTCGTACGAAGAATCGCAAACGGTATGGCGATCACAAACTGCAGAACTTCCAGAATTGTTGAATACAGAATCCGTGCATAGACAAGCTGCGCCTTTCGTACCGGCAACTGCAGCGAATATTCAATATCATGGTTTTCACGACCATTGAGGCACATGAAGAAGATCCCTAATGTTGTATAGAAGAAAACGACATAGTAGGGATAGTTCGGGATGAGCAGCATACTGGATAAAAGTAAAAAAAGGATGTTGGTCGGATGAGTTGCCAACCGGATTTCCTTGATGATAAGGTTCTTCACAGGGCCATCTCCTTTTCCAGATGTACCATAATGGTTTCCAGATCGGCAGGGGTGGTCGCGATGCTTACCAGCGACAAATCCTCTGTTTTTAGTAATGCGGTATATCCATGCTTGGCAGTTTTTTCACCGATCAGAAGAGGCCTTAGGGAGGAAGTAACCTGCTCTGTCGTATAGCTGACCAGACGATAACGCTTTGTGAAAGTATCCAGCTCTTCGCTGGCTACTATTTCTCCGGCGCGGATATAGGTAATACGGTCTGCGCATTGGTCCAAATCGCTGGTGATATGCGTGGAGAAAAGGATGCTTACGCCATCTTTCGCCAGAGACAGAAAAATATCCAGCAGTTCGCTGCGACTGACCGGGTCCAGGCCGCTTGTCGGCTCATCCAACAACAGCAATTCGGCATGATGGGAGAGCGCGAGAGCGAGAGAATATTTTACCTTCATCCCGGCCGAAAGCTGACTGGGAGTTTTATTCTCGTCCAGCACAAACGCTTTTAAATACCTGTGATAGGCGGCGTCGTCCCAGTTGGAATAAAAGCGACGAGTTGCGGCGGTAATCGTATGCAGCTTGCTTCTCATATAATAGTCTACGCCGCCTGAAACAAAAGCAATCCGTTGCTTAATTGCAAGCTCATTCTCCAGAAAAGGGAGCCCGAAAAACTGGATGAGTCCGGAGTCCGGGTGTACAAAGTTGAGCAGGGATTTCAAGGTTGTGGTTTTTCCGGCGCCATTACGGCCGATAAAACCCATAATTTCTCCATTCCGTACGGAAAAGCTGATATTTTTGAGCTCAAACGCAGGGTAACGCTTTTCAAGTCCTTCAACAGATAATACGTCCATGGGGCTCCTCCGTTCCCTTCATCGCGGTGGTGTGATGGCCGAACGCAGCGCGATGAATAAATAACATGCGTTATGATACACGCATCAAGAAAACATGTCAATTATTCTTGTCTGAAATATACAAATCAACGTTTGACGAATTATACGGTTCCTGTTAAAATAACATATGCTATGAATAACGGCACGCGAAAGGAGCCTGCTGATGCCTCCGAAAATTCGTTTCAGTAAAGCGGATATCCTGCATGTCGCATTCAACATCACACGGGAAAAGGGAATTGACGCGGTTAACGCCCGCGCAATCGCCAAGGAACTTGGTTGTTCCACACAGCCGGTGTTCCGCGCTTTTCATACGATGGAACAGATCAAGCTGGAAATGATGCGCATGAGCATGAACCATTATAGCGACCGAATTATCCATGCGGAAGCTTACCATGACAAGCTGTATCTTGGTACCGGCATCGCCTATATTGACTTCGCGCGGGACGAACCGGAACTGTTTAAGCTGCTTTTTATGCGGGACCGGCATGCGGATAAAACGGAAAGCGAACCCAAAGACCAAAGCCTGGATTACGTGATTCGACTGGTTATTAAGCGGACAGGGCTAACACCCGAAAAAGCCATGTCTTTTCACAAGCATTTATGGGTAACGGCGCATGGGCTGGCAACAATGATTGCCACCCAGTTTTCGCCCATAACGCATGAGGAAGCAGAACAGCTGCTGACGGAGGAATATCTCGCGATGTGTAAACTATATGGCATCCTGACGCCTCGGGAATAACGAAATAGCAAAGTAACGCCCCTCCCACAGATTCGCAGCGGGAGGGGCGTTGGCATACACCAGAGATTTACGGGGCGGTGGCGACAGTAACGTCACAGGAGCCGGTTTTAGTATCGTCGTCCGTGCTGGTGGCGGTTACTGTGTACACATCGCCTCCTACAGCTTCGGATGAAAGAACCAGATCGTTGTCCGCGTTGATGGATGCAGCTCCGCCAGAGGGAGAAACCGCAAGGGTGTATGCGGGGGAGGAGAGATGTGTGCCGGTTACGCTTACGGTGAGGTCTACTGTCGATCCGGGATCAGCGGTAGTGGGATCCGCACTGATGCTTACGTTGCTTACGGACGGAGTAAACGCAGTGACGGTAACACTACAGGTGTCCGACTTGGAAGCATCATCCGTGCTGGTGGCGGTCACTGTATAGGTTGTACCAACCGTTGCACTGTCGCTGATGACAAGATTATTGCTGCCGTCAATCGTCGCCTTGCCGTCGCTGGGGTAAACCACCAACGTATAGGCGGGGCTGGACAGGTTGGAGCCTGTCACCTCAGTTGTCAGGGTAACGGTATCCCCGGGATTGGGGTTTGCATTACCCGCCGTAATGCTGACGCCGGTAACAGATGGAGACGGCGCCGCGATGGTAACGCTGCAGTTGGCGGTCTTGGAATGATCGTCCGTGCTGGTAGCGGTTATCGTGTAGCTTGCGCCAACCGAAGCACTGTCGCTGATAACCAGATTGTTATCGCCGTTAATTGTTGCCTTGCCATCGCTGGGGTAGACCACCAGCGTATAGGCCGGGCTGGACAGGTTCGAACCGGTTACCTCTGTGGTGAGTGTTACGGTGTCTCCGGGTGCAGGCGTAGTGGTGTCCGGAGTGATCGTAATCCCGGTAACGTGAGGCGTCGCGGTCGTCACAGTGATCTGGCTGGTTGCGGTGATTTTATTATTGGAGCTGTTCTTATCCACGCTGGTCGCCGTTACCACAATGATGGAACCAACCGTTGCGGTCGGGTTGACGGTTAAGGTATCACCGCTAAGCGTTGCCATACTGGAGTTTTGCGTGATATCCAGCGTATAGGCAGGCGTAGAGAGGTTGGAGCCGGTAACAGTTGTGCTCAGATCTACGGACGCACCCTGTTCCACGTTGGCCGTATCGGGTGCAATCGTTATGCCGGTCGCAACCGGATCACCCTGAGTAACCGTAATGCGCGTTACGGCCGCCAGCTTAACGCCGGACGAATTGGTATCAGTCGTAACGGCAGTTACTTCGATGACAGAACCAATAGTCGCGCCGGCACCGATCGTAATCGTGGTGCCGCTGATGGTGGCCATGGAAGGATTCTGTGTAAGGGTGAGTGTGTAAGGCGGATTGGAAAGGTTAATGCCCTGCACATCAATCGCGAGGTTCACCACGCCTCCCTGCTTGGCATTTGCGGTATTGGGCGTCATGGTGATGCTGGAGACCACAGCAGTCGGTTGAGTGACCGTAAGCTCGCATACTGCGGTAATCTTGGAGCCGGAGCTGTTATTATCAACGCTTGTTGCTGTCACTTTGATTACAGAACCAACCGTGGCAGTGGCATTCACGGTCAGCACATCGCCATTCAGCGTGGCCATCGTGGAATTCTGCGTGATTGCAAGCGTATACGCAGGAGTAGACAGGTTTGTGCCTTGAACGGTTGTGGAAAGCGCAATCGAATTTCCCTGACCAACACTTGCTGCGGAAGGTGTGATAGCAATTCCGGTTGCGATGCCGGTGCCGGAATAGTTTCTGAGGTAGCAGTTCATCATATAACCGATTCGGCTACCAACCGCGATCTTATCCCATGTAGAACCATGAGAAAGAATAGTTACCAGCGTGCCCACGCTGTATACGCCGATGATGCCGTAGCTGGTGCCGGGGCCTGTGCGAAGACGTACGCCATAACCATTGGAACTCCAGATGGTTGCATACTCGCCGGTTCCACCGCCACCGCCTGTGGTGAGGAATTTACTCATCATATAGCCGGTGCGGCTGCCAATCTGGATTTTGCTCCAGGTCGTCCCGGATTCCAGCACAGTCACCGCGGTTCCGACGCTGTAAACGCCAAGAATTCGATAACCGGTTCCGGGGCCGGTACGCATGCGAACTCCGTACCCGTTCGTGCTGGTTACGTAAGCGGTGCCTGTGCCGCCACCGCCATTCAGGGTGACGTACGACGCATACATATATCCCGTGAGACCATCAGGAGCTTCTACGTTATACCAGCTTCCACTGGTACCAAGGATTTTGACTTTGGTACCGGTATTATAAGAAGACAAAGTACTGGCGCTGAACGACGGGGACGAACGAAGACGCAGCCAGCCGCCTGTTACATACCCATATTGCGTTAAAGCCAGCGAAGCCGCCGGTATCAACGTGGCTAAAAGTACCAACGCCAGAAAGACAGATAATATCCGTTTCATTGCGGATCCCTCCGTTTGTTAAGGAGATTTCACTGCATAAAACGATCCGATTTATGAGATTCATCCCCAACTACTGAAATTGTACAACATTTTTAGGATCGTTACAATCCGGCAAAGCGGAAAACGTTATAAAATGCGCAGAATTTAATTGGATTCTGGCACTTGAAATGTGTTGCCTTTGATGGTATAATCCCTTTGTTTCAGCCGAAGTGATGGAATGGCAGACGTGACGGACTCAAAATCCGTTGGTAGCGATACCGTGCGGGTTCAAGTCCCGCCTTCGGCACCACGACGTATACCACCTATTGATAAAGGGTACTTTATCGGTAGGTGGTTTTTGTTGTGCGCGGAAAGTGTTTTGCTGCAAGGGTTTCTGAGTTTTCATGGCTTTTCTGCAGGAAAGAATGATATTCGTAATTACGCATCCTATTTATCGTGACGCTTTTATGTGTGGCTTTGCTACATCCACTTCGATTTTTTTGTGATTTCTTGATCTGTCTCGATATCTGCAAAAACAATAGAATATAATCATCATAGGAGCACTCAGGGTTTTGCGACTCTAACTGAAGCGGAGCGGGTCGGTTGACAAACCGTCGATTGGCGTTATCATACAAGGGCAGGTTATCTGTAGGAACACCAAATTGCAGGTAGCCAATCTGTTCCGGAGTGTTGAAAACAGTATGCAGAACTTCGATATAAACCAGATCATGGGTCTATCAGGCGTAGTGCTTCCGTTATCCGTTCTGCTGATCGAAGATGACGAAGACCGTCAGTTTATGACCGAACAGTATCTTCAGTACCGTCCTTTGATGTACAAGATCGCATCTCAGTTTTTCAGTGATAACTATGCCGAGATGGAAGACGCGGTCAGTAGCGCGGTGGAGCGGCTGTGTAAAAAATGTGAGACCCTCAAGCAAGTAGAGTGTAACAAAAGGGCGTCGTATATCGTCTCTACTGTGAGGAATGTTTGTCTGTCCAGGCTCCGGGAAATCGGACGGCAGCGGCGCAACCGTAATTATGAAGCAGGTGCGGAAACGGTCGATAACATTCCAAGCCCGGTAGATGTGCAGGGCATCGTTTTTGACAGGGTATACGCCAGCGACCTGTTGGACGCATTTCCAGAGCTTAGCGAGAAGGAAAAGGATCTGATTCGGTTCCGACACCTGGATTTACTGGGGTACGATGTAATCGCCCAGCAGGTGGGGATCACAGAAATTGCCGCCAGAACGGCGGTTTCTCGTGCGAAGAGCAAGCTGGAACGCCTCGCGATGGATAAGAAGCGGGTTGAGTATGATGAGTGATAAAGGGAAACACTTGATTCCTGAGGAGAGAAGCCTCGAAGACAGGGCTTACGACCTGTTTGGTGAGTTGCTGCTTGAGCGGGAAACCGCCGCGTCGCTTGCGGAAATCGAGGCGGATAAGGCGCGCGGGGATACCGCACAAATGGATGCTTTCTTTGCTAAGCAGGACGCGAAGAATCTGGAGACAATCCTGCGGCATTTCAGGCGACTTCGGGCACGGATCTTTTTTCGTGAAACGTTGCCTCGTATCGGGCAGATTGCCGCCATTGTGGTCGCTGTGGTTGCTGTTGCCGGCAGCGTTGCGATCGCGACCAGTCACACCATCCGCGTACAGGTGATGCAACTTTTAGTCAACGCCGAAAATGAATATACCGAACTGAAACTGCAAGAAGACCCCGCCGCGTCGTTTGACGTTCCGGCAGAGTGGGGCGGAGATAATTATCCGTCGTTTATTCCGGATGGTTTGGTAGCAGGCATGGTTTTCTCCTATCCTGATAATAATTCTATCGAACTGATAGACAAACGAACCGGAGCGGTGAAGGGTCAATTTTCTGAATATGGTGCTGATACTGAAGCAAATATTGACACAGAGGACGCTGTTCAGGAACCGGTGACGATTGGCCTCAATAACGGTTTCTTAGTTAAAAAGGGAAACAGAGTAAGTATTTATTGGGGGGACGGAAGAAAGTATTTTGTCCTGACGATTTCAGATCACGATGAGAGTACTGCCATTCGTATTGCTGAGAGTGTTGTTCGAATAAAATAAATATTCTGAAAAGAGTAACAAACAGTGCCTCCATTTTGTCTTTAATAATGAAAAGATAGAATTGGAGGTTTTTTTATGTGTGAAACGGTTGGTATCCATGATTAAACTACTTATAAACAGTGAACGGTCGTGAAACGTCGTTGTGGATTATGGAGTCAAAAATGGAGGGTAAATAATGAATATCAACAGGAGGAAGATAATATCTCTGCTGGCATCTCTCGTCTGCTTGATGAATGGTCTGTCGACGTTCGCGATGGCTGAGAAACGTGAGATGCAGTGGACGACAGTGCAGCAGACGCTGGATTGCGATGGGGGAACCGTAGAAATCAATGCGGTATCGGACCCCAATATACCGGAAACTGTTTGCGAATGGCGAACGGAGGGAAAAGTGTGGACGGAGGAGGAACTCCGCCACATCGTTTCCATTGTATCACCGGGGGACGAAAACATGCAGAGGCAATCGATCGGTATCGATGACGGCGTCGGGTTGTTTGATGATTTAAAAGATACCTCCGCCAGCGCAGGCGTAGGGTATTTAAAGATCGAGTATCATGTCAAAGAAGAAGGGCTGGAATACGCGGCAAATCCGATGTGGAACACAGGCTATTGCAGTGACGAGCCGCTTAAAACGCCGGTGGCCGATTTAACCTTATTATCGTATCAATCCGCGCTGGATCAGATAACGCCCGTGCTGAACGAGTTGGACTGCACCATTGGGCCTCCCGCAAATATGCTGGCCTGGGATGTGAAGGCACTGCAGGCGAACTGGGATCGCTGGCATGCCCTGTATCCGGAGATCGGCACCAGAACCTGGACGGCGCAGGAAGAATGTTATCAGATTCAATTTCCGGTGTATTATCAGGGCTTACGGCTCAATATGCAAGGCGGCATCACCAACCGGGATGATTTAGATAACGTGGGATGCTACATTGCTTTTCTGATCAATGCGAACCGACTGATCAGCCTGAACGCCAATGACTTCTGCATGGTAAACGGGAAAGCGATCACCCAACCGCAGAAAATGCTGACGCTGACCGAGGCAATCGAATGCTATCGTCAAATGGAAGCGTCAACCTTTTTCACCCAAGGGCAGGAGAAAACAATCATCAAAATCCTTCCGGAATATCTGGTGTTGAAGGATATCCCTTCTAACAAGGCGACTTACCGACTGATCCCGGCGTGGTGTTTCTACTATCAGATACCCCTGGACGGAGGAACCGATGCCATGGAACTCCACTACGACGCAATCCATGCCATTACCGGACAGGCAATTGAATACTAATGCGATTTCAAATCCTTTATGCGTCATAGCTCGCGAGCGGTTTTGTTCGCAAACGAGGAACGGAGGCGAAGGCGTAGCGGGGCTACGGCTAGCCTGCGTGACGAAGCCTGCGGGCAAAACCGCCGCGAGATAGAGGCGTTAAGGTTTTGAAATCGTATCAAGGAGGCAGTGCCGATGCATGGTTGCTTTGCTGCCGATGCCCGCCGCGCTTTTGTAAGCTCACGAATGGCGCTGGCTATTCTGATGTGCGCGGCGTTATATCTCTTGGGCACCGTAAGCGAAATCGGATCAACCGACCCCTTGTATCTTTTGGATTCTGCAATGAATGTGGGCACATTCTCCTATCTGATGCCACTGGTTGCAGCGTTGCCCTTTTCCGGGAGCTTTTTAGAGGATCGTAATACCGGGTACATCAGGTTGCAGTTACAGCGAGTTACCCCAAAGCGCTACCTGACCGTTCGGTTCTTCACGGTAACATTATCAGGAGCCGTTGCCACGGCGATGGGGATGCTGGTGTTTCTCGCGGTTCTACCGCTTTTGCATCCACTGGCCACGCTGCCAACCAATGCGGAAGGCATCGCAGCGTATCCATACATGCAGGATGCTGTAATAGCGGAGAACTGGCTTGGTTACTATGCTTTCTACGCCTGCTTGCAAGCGTTGTCCGGCATGTTCTGGGCAGGGGTTGCGCTTACGCTGTCCGCGCTGGTTTCTCAGGCGCAAATCCTGTACTTGAGCGTAGTCCTGCTAATGGAAATTCTGAACCGAATTCTGTTTGCCCTGCATTGCGATTCCTTTACATCCCTTTCGACAGGAGCTGTTCAGGCCACGCAGAAAAGTCAGGTTTTAAGACAATCTTCTCTTGTTTTTGTCGGGCTTACAGTGGTTTGTTACGTACTTTTCCGGGTATTTGGGGAAAGGAGGCTGTCCCATGCGTAAAAACACCACGGCAGGCGTAATGGCCATTCTGGCGGCAAAGCTCCTTCGGGAGCCTAAGTTCTACCTTGTGATCGCCATGCTCGTGGCCATTCTGGACGAGTATACCGGAGGCGCCCGGCACATCCTGCTGCAATACCACTTTGGGGTGAATGCGTGGGGGAGCTTCGCCTGCCTGACTTCTTATTCCTACCTGATGCTCTGGGTGGTCGCCGGTTTCCTGATCCTGATCTCCGATGTTCCGTTTTCCAGTGAAAACACACTGTTCGAATACGTTCGCACAACACGAATCCAATCGATTTTAGGCCGCATCTGGTATATTTTGCTGGTCAGCGTATTTTACACGCTGATAGTCTTTTTACTGGTCAGCATCGTGCAGTTTGCATCTCTGCTGCATCCTGGTCGATGGGATAAAGCACTGTACACGATGTCGCGGGGGCAAACGATTGATGGGGTTTTTCTGAGAATCCCGTCTGGCATCGTGGCCGCCTGTTCCCCGATTGGCGCCTGGGCCGCGGCAAGCGCCCTGCTAACCAGCGTCCTTTTCATGCTTGGGCTCATGATGTTTGCCCTCTCATTATACTTGAATCAGCGCTTCGCCATATGTATTACAGGCTTATGGGCGGCTCTGGACTTTGCGATTGTCTATATGATGCTTGACCCAAGTCTATATTGGGGTTCTCCTATGTCCTGGGCACGACTGGATTTGCTAGTAAAGGCTGGATATTATACGCAGCCGCCGTCTGTGCAGTATTGTTTGTTGATGCTGTTAGCATTCTCAGGGTTATGGATAACAGCCTGTTGCCTTTTCGCCAAAAATCGGAAGTGGTTTGAACGCAAAATGATTAAAGTAGGGGAGCAAGAATCATGAATGACCTTACTGATTTGGTGCTTTGTGATGTTAAGAAAAGTTTTGGTAAGCGGATCGTTTTGGATTCCCTGTCACTGCGTATGGAGGGAGGGCACATCTACGGCATTGTCGGCGCCAACGGATGCGGTAAAACCGTGTTGATGAAGTGCATCTGTGGGCTCACGCCGATTGATTCCGGGCGTATCAGGCTTAGCGGGTTTCCCGATTCGGAGCCTCCCAAAGGAACCTTTGGGGTAGTGATCGAAACGCCAGGGTTTCTTCCAAAGTTTTCGGGTTATGAGAACCTGAAAATGCTCTCCATGCTAAGTCCAGTTGCTCATAAAGGGAACATCAAAAAGGCGATAGATACTATGGGGCTTATGGATGTCGCCCGGATGAAGGTTGGCCAATATTCTCTGGGCATGCGGCAACGATTGGGGATTGCGCAGGCGATGATGGACGATCCGCCCGTGCTGCTTCTGGATGAGCCAATGAATGGGTTGGATCGCGATAGCGTTGACCACACCTGCGAATTGCTGCTGCGCTTGAGAAATACAGGGAAGGTCATTTTAGTTGCCAGCCATCATCAGCAAGACATTGATCGGTTATGCGATCAGGTTTACTCCATGGAAAATGGGAAACTGTGCGAGGTGGCGCGTTAATAACAGGAGCCTGAGATGTAACGCTCAGGCTTATGCTATTGGTGTTATCTGGATTTGTGACAGGCACTTTCACATTTACTGGAGGAAATGGTGCTTGCATGAGCATAAGAAGATATTGATTGATACTCGTATTAACGTGAGTAGCGCATTCATTGACAGAAAACGATCGAGCGAATAAAATGAGAAAGAAATAATAAGCATAAAAACAAGAAAACGGTAATTCATCGCATTGAAAGAAACGAAAGACTGTATCAATCTCCGAAAGAAAAACCATGCTGCACGTGATGATTCTTCATCTATATAGAGACATATGTTTAAACCAAGCGAAAACTATGTCGTTTCACGCCGCCTCTGTTTGAGTGCACGATAATCGTAAAATATAGAAAAGAGGCCATGAATGCTAAAGTTTCAGATATTCTTATCGTGTAACCATATCAAGCGCCAACTCCCAAAAAACGCTTTGGTGTTCGTCGTGTGCGCCGCAATGGTTTTCTTCCTCTGCTCCTATGCGAGCAGTATACGGGCCAATCAAGAGCAGCTGACCTCGCTGCCTGAGGCGCTTCCGGTCTCCGGGTTCATCAGCAATCTGAACGGATCGAGAAACATGGGGCTGCTCATCAGCGGCTCCATGGTGGATTCTCTTGAAGCCTCCGACTCCATGAAAGACATGCTTTACACGACCCGGATGCCTGCGACCTATGCCGTTAACGAAACAGAAAAACCAAAGATTGTTTATTTAATGGGCTTTGACACGCTCAGCCCCTATCCTTCCATTCGGCCGGATCACATGAAAGGCAGCGAGGTGTTTTTTAAGAGTCAGAACGCGCAGTGTATTGCCAGCAGGCGCTTCTTAGCTCAATATTATCTGTCCATTGGCGATCCGGTTAAATTGGATTTGTACCAATACCAATTCGGAGATAATCCTGGCGAGATGTCCTATGAGCATTTGGCCCCAAGAACACTGACCATTGTAGACAGTTATGATTCTGGTGCCGTCAAAACCGATCTGATCCAGTTGCCGGATATCCTTTTCCCGATTGGCTGGGCCAAGATAGTTTTCAAGGAATGCGATACTCCGTTCTATTATGACTCGGTTTCCTTCACGATCAAAGATCCGTTGAAATTGAACGATGCCAAAGCACTCATGAAGGCGCAAGGCCTGTTATCTGTCAACCCGCAGGCATCCGATTCGGTATCGGGAAGCGCGGCTGTTATCAATGATGAAACCTTCATTCGTTCAGCCACCAGTATTCAGAATAATTTGACGCTGCTATGGATGTTTCTACCGGCGCTGACCGTAGCAATCCTTCTGGTAAGCGCGGTCATGTCCCACCTGATGATGCACAGCCGCCGTGGCGAGTTTGCCGTAATGCGCTCTTTGGGGATGCCAAAGCAAGCCTGCTTAAGGGTCTATCTGATGGAATGTATACTGGTCGCGTTACCCGGCGGTATCGCAGGCATGGCGGCGGCGCTGTGTTTCACCGCGGTACCGTTTTCCGCTTCCATGGTGGTGTTGGCCGTGTTCTATATTTTCTATCTGTCAGGTGCTTATATCGCGGTGCGGATGTTGAGCCGCGCGAGCGTGGCGGCAATGCTTTCCGCTGTGGATTAAGGAGGGGTACGATGCTGGAAGTTCAAAACGCAAGCTATACATACACAAGTAAATATCAGACCAACGAGGTACTGCATGATGTGTACTGCACGTTTGAACAGGGAAAAATGTATGCGATCATTGGTCCGTCAGGCAGCGGTAAAACGACGCTGTTATCCCTTTTAGCCGGGCTGGACCTGCCCACAAAAGGCGAGATCATGTTGGATGGAAAATCAATGACAGCCATGGATCGGGACTCCTACCGGCGAGACACGGCAAGCGTAATCTACCAATCTTTCAACCTTTTCCCGCTGCTGACCGCCCTGGAAAACGTGATGTTTTCCCTGCAATTACAGGGAAAGCCGATGGCTGAAGCGAAAGCGGAGGCGATGAAATGTATTGAGTCAGTCAACTTAAAAGAAAGCGTTTTGAACCATCGTCCCCAGAGGATGAGCGGCGGAGAGCAGCAAAGGGTCGCCATTGCGCGGGCGCTGGCAGCGGGAGGCAGAATTTTGCTGGCGGATGAGCCGACCGGCAATCTGGACGCAGCCAATGGCGAAGCGGTTGTCGCGATCCTCAAAAAATTGGCTCATGAAAAAGACTATATCGTCGTGGCGATCACCCACAACACAAGCATAGCGGAACAGGCAGATGTTGTTTACCGAATCGTGGACGGCCGTTTGAGCACAGACGCGGCTGAATAAGGGAGGCGCAAAAGCAATGGTTGTTAAAAACAGTTTGCGCCAGATGCTGCGCACCCCTGTTAAAACCATGTCCTTTCTTCTCCTGATTACGCTTACGGCCCTGTTTTTATCGGTTGGCGCCAACCTGTTGCTTTTTACTCGAAAAAGTCTTGAAACTTATGAGAAGAGCTTTAAAACGATAGGAACCGTACAGCAACAGCCGAAAATGCTTAAAGAACGCGCCATGTGGGATCAATCTCAGCAAGCCTACAGTTATGCGACTCAATCGGTATACGATCGCCTTATCCCTCTCTCTGTTCTGGACTTCGCGAACGCGAATTACATCCATTCGCCGGAAAAACGTCCTTTTTACGGCGCGTATGATGAAAATTATAATATGGGGGATTTTTATCAAAGCAACGATACGCAATGGATCATTCTGGAGTTCTCGCCCGTGGAGGACTGCATACCGTCCGAGCCAGTGCCTGTGAAAGTGAAGCGTGTTTTGTATGGAAAGATTGGCGAATACACAAAGGATGCGCTGTTTTGCGACCCTGATGTCGAGAAACCCCAGCCTATGTATGCGGATAAAACGTACATCCTGTCCGTAAACGTCTCAGCGTTGTCCTCCTTTTACGGATATGAGGATCATAACGCATTTGATACGGTGCTTGTGCCCGCTGGAGGGGTAGAATCCACCCAGTACGATCAAACCGGGGCGCAAGTGCCTGACCTGTATGGAGCTGAGGCGGAGGGTTGGGAGGAAGTAACCGAAGGCTATTTTGTTACGCCGAGAGGACAACGCTGGGCAGAGCTGATTCAGGCGATCAAGCGACTTCCCAAAACGATACCAGTCATCCCCACCAGCGCAACCCAGTTGCTAATGGCGTTTTATTCCGGCAGTGCGAATATTACCGAAGGTCGGGATATCAGCCCGGAAGAATATGCAAAGGGGGCCAAAGTCTGCCTGGTGCCGAGGCAATTTGCGCAATACAACGGCATCACGCCGGGTGATACGCTTCCGCTTCCCCTGTACTATGCGGATTATTTACATACCCCTATGGTCACCGGGAATCTGTACTACGGCGGGTTGCTCAACGCACAGGGAAAGGCTTACCCTGTATTTGAAAACAGCGCCTATACGGTCGTCGGCATCTACGATAACTACGGGGCCTCCTATGAATCGTCAGACTTTGACCTGGTTGGAAACACAGTGATCATACCGGCAGCCTCGGTAAAAAACAGTGATGCGCAGAATATCATTGCATGGGGGCCTATGAGGGCGGCCACAACATCGTTCGAAATCCCAAACGGAACCATTGATTCGTTCGAGGAAGAATGGAACCGGCAGGGTATCGACGGGTTAAAACTCACTTTTTTCGATAAAGGATATTCACGTTTAAAACAGGGAATGGACAGAATCCATACGATCTCGCTGATACTGCTGCTCATCGGCGCGGTTGTGATGGTACTGGTAATGACTCTGTTTACTTTTCTATTTATTATCAAAAATTTGAAAAGAACAGCGATTGAACGCTCTCTGGGCTATCATAAGCGACAGTGCGCAGCATCTCTCCTGTCCGGAATGCTGCTGATTCTCGTGATCGGATCGGTTATAGGCGCCGGCGGAGGCGCATGGTTCTGCAATACTGTGATCGATCGAAATATGAGCGCAAACGAGGGAGGCAGTTTTGATTTAACGTATAGCAGCTGGGCGAATGACACGGAAAAACTTGCCGAAATGAGGTTGGACCTGAATTCGGCTGGCATCGGCATCCTGATCACGTTCTGCCTGAGCATGACAACAGGAACCCTGATCGCGGGCGTGGGCGTACGGCGCAATCTCAAAGCCGAACCCATATTGCTTCTCAGTGGCAAGGATGACAGCGAATGAACGATATATTGGAGGGACGAACTTATATTCAGAAGTGATGTAAAGAATGAATGTTTGTATATTGATCGCAGTTACCTAAGATGTCCGGCGTTGTCCATTCAATGGGGCAACGCCGGATCTGTGTATGATACGGATTCGCTTTATGGATGCAATTTCAGATAATGGTCCACCCGGTTTTGCGCGTTGGCGCGGATATTATAGAAGTAGAACGGATAATCAAAAGTATGATAAACGCCGGCAGGCAAGCCGGGTAAAGAGAACATCGCGGGGGCGACTGACTTGCACAGAACCACTCCGCGTACGGGATCAACCTGGGCGGAGGCCAGATTCATCACGGGCGTAAGGTCAGAAACGGAAGCTGTTATGAGCGTGATCGAACCCAGATTATCTTCTTTAGGCGCTTCGGTATCATCAAGGGTCCACGAAATCGGATTGATGGCCAAGGCGCCAGGGCGTACGACCGGGCTCTGTGTTACCCCTTCCGCCTCTGTATTAAATGAAATGATCACACCGGTGTCGTCGGGACCGGAAGCAAATGTGAGCGGAGGATTTTGGTCCAGATATTCCTGCGTTACCGAAAAGCCGATCACATAGGCGGCAACCATCCTGCTGTATACTTCCGGCTGCCTGCTGATTTCCGAAAGGATAAACAACAGCACATTGGAACCCTGCGAATGCCCCGCCAGAATAAAAGGTCTGCCGTTGTTATAATGGTCGAGGTAATACCGAAAAGCGGCGAGTGCGTCTGCTGCGGGAACCTGCCTGATGGCTTCGTCCTGTTCGGAAGCGGTTGGCAAACTGAAGATATAACCCGCGTCTGCCTGCCGGTAGTAAGGCGCGAAAATATTCCCAACCGGGAGAAACGCGGTTGCCTGACGGTTGAATGCGCCGTTTGCGCCTTTCACCATGGATACGTTGTCTACCGCGCAGTAGATGCCATCGCCCGGGCCTTTCTGGTATGCAGTAGGATACAGGTAGAAAACATCAACAGGTTTACTGCAAGATGTATCCGCTGTAAGCCAGTTGCTATGCTGGGCATAATCCGTAACAGTAGAAGACTCAACGGGTGAAGCGCCATCGGCGAATGCTCCGAGAGGGAATAAAAAGCAACCACAGAGGATCACTGCGAGGAGGATGGAGAGAGGGGCGGAGGAACCCATCCAGAGGTGCTTATTCATAATATCACTCCACTTGTATGCTATATATGCATTATAAGACAGAATAGACAACTAGTCAAATGCTGGAAGTAGGGGGCTTAACGAAAGTCACTCATTCTATCTGATAATAATCGTCGAATTGAACAGGCAAATCAACACAAGCGTGGGAGCCGTATGCAAAAAAATCAGAAACCAAAAAAACTGACAGGGGAGTTTGATCCCTGCCAGCATTTTGTAATAGTAATAAGAAGATGCGTTTTATTTTTTGGTCAGGTATTTGCGCATGTCGATGGCGCAGGCAACAAGAATGACCAGACCTTTAATAATGTATGTAGTGTTGCCACTGATACCCAGAAACGTCATGCCGCTGATGATCAATTGCATCAGAATAACGCCCATAATCACGCCGCTGATTTTGCCGATGCCGCCTACGAAGGATACGCCACCGATTACGCAGGCCGCGATTGCATCCAGTTCATAGTTCAGGCCGACAGTTCCGGTACTTGCGCCTAAACGTGCCGCTTCCACAAAACCGGTATAACCGTAAGTGGCACCAGCCAAAGCAAAAACCCCGATGATCGTCAGCGTAACGTTTACGCCAGAAACTCTGGCTGCTTCTTCGTTGCTGCCGACTGCAAACATGTTTTTTCCAAAGGTGGTTTTATTCCAGATAAACCACATAATGATCGTTACAATCACGGCGTAGCCCACATAACTCATGACGGGCGTATTACCAAGCTTGAACATGGATTTCATCACGAAACCGGTCGTATAGCTCGCATCCAGATTGGATATTTGGACCGCATTACTTAACGTAAGATAAGCCCCATAAGTTAATAGCTGTGTGGACAGTGTAACAATAAAGGGGTGAAGCTTGAATTTCGCAACGCAGAAACCGTTTACAATGCCGATGATCGCGCCCAGAACCAGCACAACGAAAATGACAAGCACAATAGATTGGGGTCCGATCGCTGCTAAAAACTTGTTGGTGATTCCGGTTTTCTGCAGCAGAATCGCTGCGACAAAGCCGCTTAACCCTACGATACGGCCAGCAGACAGGTCGGTTCCGGTCAGGATAATGGCGCCCGCGATGCCAAGTGCGATTGGCAGGCGAGAAGCGGTTAATTGGATAATATTCACAATCGAAGCAACCTGTAAAAACGCAGGACGCTGGATCTGAATATAAACGCACAGAAGCACGATAATGATAATCATCGCATGATCGAGCAACCAGTTACCGGTTTCACGGAGTTGGTCGCCTCTGCTCATGGCCTTAAAATCCTGGATACGCTTTTGTAGTTTGCCTTGTTTTAGCTGGCTCATGGGTGGCCGCCTCCTTACACATACTTGGCTGCGAGGGTCATTATTTCTTCCTGCGTCGTATCCGCTGCGTTCACATCGCCCGCAAGTCTGCCGTTAGACATAACAAGAATCCGGTCACATACGCCCAGCAATTCCGGCATCTCAGAGGAAACCATAATTACGGATTTGCCTTCACGCGCCATATCGATAATAATTTGATAGATTTCGTATTTCGCGCCTACATCAATCCCACGCGTGGGCTCGTCCATCAGGAAAATTTCCGGCTCGGTAAGCAGCCAGCGACCGATGATAACCTTCTGCTGGTTACCGCCCGAGAGAGAGCGAATCTTCGTGGAAAGAGACGGCGTCTTAATCCTCATACGATCAACAGCCCACTGCGTCTTTTGCTGCATTTTTCGGTTGCTCAGCTGAGGCAGTTTGTCGGCACGGCATTTTTTCAGGCAGGAAATTACCGTGTTGCTGCGAACATCCAGAATGCTGAAAATTCCGGTCGCGCGACGCTCCTCGGTGACCATCGCCAATCCGTTTGCGATGGATTCCTGAGGAGTATGGTTGTGGATATGCACCCCGTTCTTGTATATTTTCCCACTTTTTCGGGTTGCAATACCGAATAAATTCTCTAACAGTTCGGTGCGACCGGAACCGTCCAGCCCGGCAACACCAAGGATTTCACCTTTTCTAAGCTCAAAGGATACATCTTTCAAATTGGAATATAGCGCGGTAAGGTTTTCTGCTTTCAATACAACCGAATTGCTGACCGTGTGATCTTTCGGAGGAAAACGATTAGTAAGCTCACGGCCTACCATCAGACGGATAATCTGGTTCATAGTCAGTTCGCTGGCGGGTTTGGTCGCCACCCACTGGCCGTCTCGCATAATGGTGACTTCATCGGAGATGCGCAAAATTTCCTCCATCTTATGGGAGATATAGATGATGCCGCAACCCCGGTCTCTCAGCATATTGATAATTTTGAAAAGATGCTCAACCTCCTGCTCGGTCAGCGAAGATGTAGGTTCGTCAAACACGATCACCTTTGCACCGTACGAAACGGCTTTCGCAATTTCCACCATCTGCCGCTGGGAAACAGGCATGGTGCTCATGATTGTTTTTGGGTCAACCTTGATGCCAAGGTCATCGAATATTTTCATGGTATCGTCATACATTTTTTTCTCCGATACCAACGGAATCACTTTGGATATTTTAGGATAACGCCCAAGCCAGATGTTATCCATCACACTGCGTTTCAGCGCTTGGTTCAATTCCTGATGCACCATCGCCACGCCGTTATCCAGCGCTTCACGGGAAGACTTGAAATTAATCTCCCGATCCTCCAGATAGATATGCCCGGCATCCTTGTTGTAGATACCAAAGAGGCATTTCATCAGCGTGCTTTTTCCGGCACCATTCTCTCCCATCAAAGCGTGGACGGTTGCGGTTTTCACGTTCAGAGAAACGTTGTTCAGCGCCTGTACGCCGGGAAAGCTTTTACTGATGCCTTCCATCCGCAGCAGAATCTTTCCTTCGTTATGTTGCTCCATGATTGGGATGCTCCTTCCTTTGGGAGGGTCGTCCCCAGCTTATCCCAGGCTTCGGGCAGGCAATGGGGGCCTGAACTCAAATCCGCGCGGAGAGGCTTTTCGCCTCTCCGCGCTGTTTACAGAAATGGTGTGTAACATTCCTTGTGGTTTATTTACCGGTGTATTCGGCGTACGGGATCGCGACTTTCCAGCCGTCGGTTACAACATAGTTGGCATTGAGGCCCGCAAACATATCGGTGCCCGCGATCATGTTGGCAGAGATGGTGGCGATAGCGTCGGCCATGCCTTCAGCATCCTGCTTGATGGTACCGGCCATCTGGCCAGCGGCAATCAGCGTCTTGGCGTCTTCGGTAGCGTCCACGCCGAACACGGGGATGGTCTTGTCGCCGTTGTTGTAGCCCGCAGCCTGCAGAGCGGTTACAGCGCCAATGGCCATTTCATCGTTGTTGGCGATAACGAGTTCTACCATGTTGTTATTGGCTTCGCTGTACTGGGCAAGGATCGTCTGCATGTAATCCAGTGCGACCTGACGGCTCCAGGTACCGTTCTGGTCAACCAGATACTGCTTGGTGTTGCTGTCGTCATAGAACTTGAGGGCGGGCTTGCCGGCCGCTTCAAGGATTTTATTGGCGTCTTCCACGCCATACTTGGTGCGAGCAATGGCTTCCTGGTTGGCTTCGTCGCCTTTGAACATCACGTAGCTGATTACGCCGTCATGGTTCAGGTCGTACTGGTCGTAGTTGGCCAGCAGGTAGTTGCCAATCATCTTCCCCTGCATGATACCGGCTTCTTCGTAGTTGGTGCCGACGAACACGCACTTGTCATAGCTCTTCACAACATCCTGAGAAACAGAACGGTTGAAGAAAATCAGCGGGACATTCGCGTTCTTGGCGCTGTCCACCACGGTCTGGGCGATGCCGTCGGCACCGGTCTCGCAGATGTTCACAACCAGCAGGTTGGTGCCGCTGGAAATTGCGGTGTTAATCTGGTCAGTCTGAGTGGCCTGGGTGGCGTTGGCATCCTGATCGACAAAAGTGATGCCCTTTGCGGTCAGAGCGGCGTCAAGGCTGGTGCGCACGGAAGAAAGATACACGTCGCTGAACGTATACCAGAATACCTGAGCGTTGCCTTCGGCCAGAGCGGCGGTGAAGAGTCCCAGCGCCATTACCAGCGCCAGCAGCAGAGAAACGAGCTTTTTCATGGGTACATCTCTCCTTTTCCATTGTAGGCATTGAGGAACATGGTTCCGCACATGCTTTGTGAAATTATCCTACACGAATCAGGCCGGAAAATGAATGTGAATATCCATTGTGAATTGTGGAAAAACTACTATCATATCCGACAACGAAAATGGAATTTTCTGAATTGACTTTGTGCCCGCGGACTCGCATAATCTTATCGGAGGTGCAGCGCATGTACAAGCTGATGCTGGTGGACGACGAACGAGAAATCCTGAACGGATTATTGGATGTGATCCCTTTTGAAAAGTTGGGATTTCAAGTCATCGGCACGGCGGAGAACGGGCTGGAAGGCGTGCACCTTTGCGAATCGCTCAACCCCGACCTGATTATTACCGATATTCGGATGCCGCTGATGGACGGGCTTGCCATGTGCCGCGAAATTCGGAAAAAATCTCCGACGGTTCATTTTTTAATTCTGACCGGTTATGACGACTTTGAGTTTGCCCGGCAGGCTATGTCGTTTAAGAGTATGGATTATCTGCTGAAGCCTATATCTTCAACCGAACTGATCGCAGTGCTTACAGATACCCGAAAAAAGTTGGACGATGAATTTGCGGAGCAACGGGATATCAACCGGTTGAGAGCAAATTTTAACGAGAGTTTGCCGCTACTTCGAGAAATGCTGCTGACAACGTTGCTGACAGCGGGCGCCGATGTGGCGGCGGTACGCCGCGAGGCGCCGCGCTACCAGATTACGCTGGACGCAACGCAGTATGCTGTTGCGGTGATGCGCCATCCGACAGCCCGACAGGAATTGCCTCCGGACTTGAATGATCCGGAACTGATGAAGCAGGCTGTCATCAATATCGCGCGGGAAGTGCTTGCAGATTATTTTCCCGCTCAGGTGTTCCACTTTGACGGTTTGGTAGCCATCCTGTTTTTCCTGCCCGATACGACGGAGGACGCCTTTCTGCGTGTGCAGGAAGCACTGGACGTGGTAAGGAAGACCGTTACGCGCTTTCTGGATGTGGAGCCGGCTGTCGGGCTTGGCGCGCCCTGTTTCCGACTGGAAGACTTGCACATCTGCGCAAGACAGGCAATATCGGCATTGGATCATAGCGTGCTGCAGGGAAGCGGAGATATCCTGTGCGTAATGGATATCGAACCCGGAAGCCGTACGGAGCAGGTTGCGAATGAAACGGAGCTGCGCACCCTTGCCAACGCGATCAAGATGGGCAACAGCGATGAAGTGGAACGAACACTGGATGAATTGATGGGTGCGCTTAACAAACCCACACCGCATAATTATCGTGTATACCTCCTGGAAGTGATGCTCGCCCTGCTTCGCACCGCACGGGACATGAACGCCGATCTGGATATTCTTGGCGAAAATAACGCAACGTTGAACGCACTGATGAGGGAACCGGATGTGGGTAAAGCAACTGAAATATTCAAAGAGCTTTCCGGGAAACTGCAGAATGTGATCCAGACCGGACGCGCCAGCGCGTCGGCAAACCTTGCCCATCAGGCGGAAGCCTATCTGAACGCGCATTTCACCGATCCCGATATGAGCGTGGAATTGCTCTGCCGCGAACTGCATGTGTCCGCCAGCTACTTCAGCGCGATCTATAAACAGGAGAAGAAGGAAACCTTTCACCAGACGCTTACCCGCCTGCGCATGGACCTTTCCATGACGCTTCTGGCGACTACGAATAAGAAGACGACAGAAATCGCACAGAATGTCGGTTTGGCGGATCCCAGTTATTTCAGCCATGCGTTTAAGCGTTATTTTGGGGTATCGCCTTCGCAAGTACGTACGGGAAAGGGTGTGAACCCGCTATGAACGCACGAACACACCAGAACGGCCGTAGTCTGCACACGCTGATGATTATCGGCCTGTTGCTGTTTACGGCCATGCTGCTTGCGTTCATGAGTGCTGCGCTGGTACCCTTCATCAGCCAGCTGCTATCGGAAAATGCGATTGAACGTACCAAAGAAACTGTGCTGCAAAGTGTAAATGTAGTGGATCAATACATTAATTCTACGCTTTCCACACTGCACTTCGCCACATCGCTTGTGCCGGTGAACCCCCAAACAGAGACCGACTGGCATTCGCAGATTGATTTGCTGGCGCGTTCCAATTCCGATATAACAGCGCTTGCTTTCTTTGACGGGAACGGGGAATGTCTGTACGCCACAAGCGGAAGTTTGCGCGTAAGCGGTTTGGAAATCCGTAATCGCCTCTGGTTTACGGACGCGCTGAAGCAGGAAGGCACGCTGACCGCATTTTCTCGCCCCTATGTGCAGGATATCTTCGAAAATCAGCATAATTACGTGATTACGCTTTCACGCGCGGTTACGTATGTGTCGGATGGTCGCCAGCAAACGGGCGTGATGCTGATGGATATCGGTTATTCCAGCTTCGCGGCACTGACAGACAATGTAAAGCTGGGCAGTAGCGGCTACACCTATGTGCTGGACGAAACCGACGGGTTGATAGCCCATCCCAGGCTGCAGCTGATTTATGCGGATCAGGCAAAGGAAGATACGACGGCTGTACAAAGCCAGATTGTTGGATTGACACGGGATAAGCAAAACGGCCGCGAACGGGTGCTGATTATTGCGGTGATTAACCAGACGAGATGGCGCATGGTCGGCGTAGCGTATATTGACGAGATTTTACAGTCACAGGTGGCGTTTATCCGCATCATGTCGCTGGTGCTGCTGGCAGCGGCGTTTATCGCGCTGGGAGCCGCGACGCTGATGGCCTATTGGGTAACACGGCCGATTACCCACCTGGAACACAAGATGCGCAAGGTGGAAGCCGGGGATCTTAACGTAACCATCACCGAGCGTGGTTTCAGCGAGATTCGTTCCGTGGCTACGGCGTTTAACCATATGCTCACCCGTATCCGCGAGCTGATGGATCAAATTGTACACGAACAGGAAACAAAGCGGCTGTACGAACTGAATGCCCTGCAAGCGCAAATCAACCCCCATTTTCTTTATAACACGCTGGATTCTATCATCTGGATGGAGGAACGGGGGCGCAGCCGCGAGGCGATCACCATGGTCTCGGCTCTGGCAAAGCTGTTCCGTATTTCCATCAGTAAAGGGAAAAGCGTGATCTCCGTGGCGGAAGAGATTGAGCATGTCCGTAACTATGTGATCATACAAAAGATGCGCTTTCAGGATAAGTTTGACTGTGAGATTCAGGCGGATCCGGAAACGTTAAAGGAAAGAACAGTAAAACTGGTTTTGCAACCACTGGTCGAGAACGCGTTGAATCATGCGATTGACGAGGTGGACGGCACATCCCTCCATATCAGGGTGCGTGCCTTTGTGGAAAGGGAGGAGTTACGGTTTACCGTAGCCGATGATGGAGTAGGCATTGCGGAGGAGCAGTTAAACGGCATTCTGAGCCGACCCGCGGGAACGGGAGGAATCGGCTTGCGCAACGTGCACGAACGGATACAGCTAACATTCGGTAAGCAATACGGCCTTACGATTGCCAGCGAGGAAGGCTGTGGTACGCTGGTTACGATTCGCATGCCGCGTTCCGGGGAGGGAGAGCCATGAAAAAGCCGGTATTGATCGCGCTGCTTTGCCTGTGCGCTTCTCTGGTTGTTATGTTTTTTGGCTTCCGCGGTACACCACAAAGTGCGCCTGCGAAAACGCACAGTATCACCCTGCTTACCCAGGAGGACACCGGCAGTTTTTTACTGCAGCTTCGCTACGGCGCTGAAGCAGCTTGCAATGGAACGGGGGATAAACTGTCTGTACTGACCCTTGACCCGAAGGATACAGCTGGTCAGATAGAGGAACTGAGCAAGGACGACATATCGGCCATACTGCTGTACGCGGGTGATGACGCGCTGGTGTCGGAGGTTGCGCAGGCCTGCGACGAAGAGAATCTGCCACTGGTTCTGTTGGGCCGTACAGCGGAAAATGTATCCTGCGCCGCCAGTGACGAAATTATGGCGGGGAGGCTTGCAGTGCAACAGGCGAGGAGCCTGAACGCGACACGTGTGATCTGTATGACGGATAACAGCGACCTTACCGTATCACGCATGGACGGAGTAATGGATGAGTTTGCAAGCAACCCGGACAACGTACTACGATGGGATGGCTGGCAAAACGCTCAGACGATGACGGAAGATGTGCTCCGTTTTGCGGAACAGGGTGCCGCGGTGATCGCATTATCAGAGGACGCGACACTGGCAGCGGTAAAAATGCGCAGCGAAGGCTTGCTTGGAAGCGGGACCCTGATAATCGCCATCGAAGCAAACCCCGATCAGATCGATCTGCTGGAAAAGGGCGTTTTGTCGGCGCTGATTTTGCCGGCACCCTATACCATCAGCTACCGGGGGTGTGGAATGGCGATTGCCGCGCTGAACGGCAGTGCATTGAAAAGCGTTCTGATACAGCCAAAACAGATCACACTGGATAACCTGTACAGCGCTGAAAACGTAAACATAACCTTCCCGCTGCTGCAATAGCCGATTACTTTCCGGAGGAATCTGCCTATGAGAAAACGGATGTTCTGCGCCCTGTTGCTGGTTTGTATTCTGAATGGCTTCAAGCAAATGCCCGCACACGCCGAAATGCCAAAAATCGGTGTATGTATCTATAACGCAGCCGATACGTTTATGAGCAGTGTCGTGCGGCAAATCGAAAAAGAAGCCGGCGATAGCGCTGAGGTGATCACCATGGACAGCGCGAACGATCAGAACCTGCAATTTAATCAGGTGCAACAAATGTTGGATGAAAACGTGGACGCGCTAATCATCAACCCAGTGGACCGTACTTCGGCGGTTTATTTACTGCGGCTGGCACAGCGGAGGAACATTCCGCTGGTTTTTATCAACCGGGAACCTTCACCGGAAGATCTGGCGCTGTACGATGGCGCTTATTATGTGGGAACCGACCCCAAAGAGACGGGATACCTTTGCGGGGAACTGGTAGTGGACTGGTTCACAGAACATCCGGAAGCTGATGCGAACGGTGATGACATCATCCAGTATGTTCTTCTCAAAGGCGAGCCGGGCCATCAGGATGCGGAACTGCGAACGACCTATACACTGAAAGCCATTACCGAAGCGGGTTTTCGCACCGAGAAACTGGCGGAGGATACGGCGCTATGGGAACGTTCCATCGGGCAAGAAAAAATGGCGGGATTCCTGGCCACCTGGGGCAGCCATATAGAGTGTGTGATTTCAAATAATGATGATATGGCGCTGGGAGCAATCGACGCGCTCAAAGCTGCGGGCTGGTTTTCGGGCGGACGGTATATGCCAGTTGTAGGGGTTGACGCTACCGAACCGGCTTTGGAAGCGCTCAAACAGGGAGCGCTGCTGGGTACGGTTCTGAACGATGCGATTAATCAAGGACGCGCGACTTGGAAGTTGGTCTGGCTTTTATATAATAAACAGTCTATTACCGCGGAAAGCCTGGGATATCCGATGGACGCTTATCACCGGGTTTATATTGCAAGCCAAAAAATTACGAGAGAAACTGTGTTGATGCAAAAACCATAGAACAGGAAAAGCCGCAAACAGGCGATCTTCTACCCCCTTTGTGAAAGATATTTCAACGAACAGCCAATCGTCTGTTCCAAAAAGAGGACTTATGTTTAATAATTTCTGCCGGAACAGTGAAAAAGCCAATCAGGAACCGATCAAATGGTGCAGAAATATCATCAAGGTTGCGTACCTCACGGTTGCAATCATCGTGCTGGCACACGTGATCTGGTTTTTCGCCGCACGGCGTGTGCTCGCCTGGCCGGCAGATATCTATGTAAGGGATTATATACTTTTCCCTGCCGTTGTATTAACAGCATTGACTTTTCTGGTGGATCGACTGGTGAATTCGCCACATATTCCGTTGACTGGGAAGGAGTATTTATCGCTTTCCCTTTTCATCGTTTACTCTTTTTATCTGTTCTGGACGCATGACATTGCGAAAGTCCTGCTGGCATCCTGCATTCTGCCGATCTTTGCTTCCACGCTGTTCTCCAACGTGAGAATTACACGATGGATGTTTTGGATGAGTTGTCTGGCGGCTATTCTGCTTGGCCTCAAACTGTTGTTGAACAACCAACTGGACAGCAGCGCGCTGATGGAAGTATTTGTGGTTTGCTTTATGTATTACTGTTCCTACCTGCTTTCAAAGCTCCTGATTCGATATGGTCATGATCATCTGGAGACGCTGATGACTTATAATAACCGGCAGCAATCTATGGAAGAGCAGCTGAAGCTGGACCCGTTTACAGGTCTATATAATAAAAAAACGTTCGACGACGATCTGCTCCAATTTTCTCAGGGATGTAAAGATATGAAAATGCCACTTTCGCTCGCCATATTTGATATAGATCATTTTAAAAATGTGAATGATTACTGCGGCCACGCGGCAGGGGATCGAGTGTTGTTATATCTGGCGCAGATTCTTCAATCCGTTCAGACGGAAAATATCCATGCTTTTCGGATGGGCGGCGACGAGTTCTCTTTGTTGTTTAAAGACTGCAACGCGGAAGAAGCGGCTTATATTTGCGAAGATGTTCGCCAAAAAATGGCTCTCTGCCCAATGCGGGCGGGAGACGAAAAGAGCATCACGATCAGCTGTGGAGTTGCCTGCGGATTGCCGGGAGAAACTCTTCCGAATCCCCTGACCTTAGCTGCGGATTCGGCTCTATACTTGGCAAAAACAAACGGACGGGATCGGGTTGTGATTGGCGCCAATGCACCGGAAAAATGCTGAGGAATCTATTCACTTGTTATTTTATAAACGCTGAGCGGCAGATCATAACAAAAGGGTAAAGCAGCGCGTAAAATTTCGATTGCCATATTTTCCTTTTCGTTGTATGATTACATTAGAAAATCATTGATGAATTGAAACAACTCTTCCTGTTCGACCGTCCAGACCGGGTGAACTGTTGGGGGGAGCTTAAGCGATGATCATAAAAAAACGCTTGGGTTTGCTCTTAACCCTCATCTTGATCGTTATGCTATCATCCTGCTCACCGCAAACAACTCCACTTGCCAATACTGCGGAACCTTCTCCGGTTGCGCAGGCCGCTTCCACGCTTCCGCCGGGGCTATCCATGCGGATCACATGGACTGATTATTCCGGGCGTGGCGTAGCTATTCAAAAAATCATTAACGGCTATAACCAGACCAGCTCAACTCCCGTCGCCATGATCGGCGGCGATGAGGATATTCAAGCGATTCAGGCCTTGCTGGATCAAAATGCGCCTGTTGTTTTTGTACTGCCCTATCGCTATGTGAAATATTTCGGAGCTAAAGGAAACCTGATGGACCTTACCGCGGCGTTCCAATCGGAGCAGGAGTATTTCTATCCGCAGGTGTGGGCGCTTGGCGGAATAAAAGGCGTTACTTATGGCATTCCATGGCTGGGACATGCCATGTGCCTTCTGTATAATCAGACATTGCTCAAACAGGCAGGCGTAGACCCGACATCTATCACGAGCCGGGAAACATTTGTGGAAGCGCTGACGAAAATCGAACAAAACACAAATGCCAGAGGTATCGGACTGGTTGGCGCGGAAGGCAACGATATTTCCTGGATGGTGAACCAGTTTATTTACGGGTTTGGCGGCAGTCTGACGAACCAGGATGGCACTGCCGTGGCGATTAACAGCAATGAAAGCCGTGCCGCAATTGAATTTTATAAAGATGTTCTGGGCAGCCATGCGCAATCCACCTGGCTTACGGACAACGGCGTGGAAGTGATGAACCATTTTCGTAATCAGGAGGTTGCGTTTGAAATACAGGGAATCTGGGGTGTGACCGACATCCAGAAAAATGGGGATCCGTTTGAAGTAGGAGTATTGTCGCTTAAGGACATCGGCGCATGCGCCGAAGTGGGTCCGATGATGCTTGCGATCCCTGCCGGGATGACAAGCCCGCTGCGTGAACAGGCGATGGAGCTGATTCGTTATCTGATCTCCACAAAAGCGCAGGGGCAGATACTGCTTGGAGAATACAGCCCGGAATACGACGCGTATTACCCCTTCCGTACACCGATCCGTAATGATATGCAGGGTGACAATGCATTTGCGGCATATCCGGAATATATCAAGTTTGTCGAAGGTTTTGAAAACCCAAGCATCGACGTGCCTGTGCCTGCCTGGCAAGTGATTAAAGACGAATATTACGGTGCGGGGCTGCATCAGGTGATGAGCGGCGAAAAATCAATCGATGATTTTCTGACGCAGATTGAAACGGAAGGAAACCGTATTTTGAGCGATAAGCCCCTGTAAAACGATAAAGAAAGCGGGTTTTACTATGAAACTGCTGATTGTGGACGATTCTAAAACCGATTCGATGATGCTGAGTAATATGTTGAAGGATTATGACCTGCGCACCGCGGCAGACGGGGTGGAAGCGATGGAAGCGCTTTCGCGTGAAAAAGATATTGATATTATGATTCTGGATATCAATATGCCGCGAATGAACGGCTTTGAAGTGTTGGAAGCGATCCGTAATGATCCCAGATACAGCGGTGTGACGACGCTGATTTTATCTAATTATGATGAAATTGATAACGAAATCCGCGGGTTGGAACTGGGAGCGGTGGATTATATCCGTAAACCGCTCAACCTGCGATCCCTCCGCAAGCGTATTGAGCTACACACAAAATTGAAAAACACCCAAAAAACGCTGGAAGAGAACAACTTCGTACTTGAAAATGCCGTGCAGGCAAGAACACGGGAACTTAACCTGACCCGTGACGTGACCATTCAGGCTTTAATCGGTCTGCTTGAAATCCGGGATATCGAATCCAGCAACCACACAAGAAGAACCCAGTGGATGATGAAAGCAATGTGCGAACATCTTCGCAAGAAAGAGTCTTACGGCCCGATCCTGACGGATGCCTATATCAGCGAGCTCTTTAGCACCGCGCCGCTGCATGACATCGGCAAGGTGGGGATCCCCGATCATATTTTGCTGAAGCCGGGAAAACTGACTCCGGAAGAATTTGAAATTATGAAGAAACACACGACGTATGGGGTGGACGCGCTGAAGCAGGCGGGTTACGAAAGCACAAAACTATCGTTTATTGCCACGGCGTTGGAGATTGTGGGTTGCCATCACGAAAAGTTTGACGGCAGCGGCTATCCGGCCGGACTGTCCGGGAAAGAAATCCCCCTGGCTGGACGACTGATGGCGCTGATTGATGTATATGACGCGCTGGTCAGCCAGCGGGTATATAAACCCGCGTTCAGCCATCAGGAGGCTATGAACATCATTGGCAGCGAACGGGGGAAGCACTTCGATCCGGAACTGGTGGATGCGTTTTTTGAAATTCAGGATGAAATTCAGGCGATTACAAATCGGTTTACCCAGACTGCATAGGGGTGATTGCCGTGAGGAATCAAGGGAAGCGATTCGCATGCATGATCTTGAGTATATTTTGCATGCTGAGCCTGATGCCCCGTGGGCTGCCTGTTGCAAAAGCAAGCCAGACGATCCAATGGACGCAGGAAGAATCGGATTTCATAAAAGAACATCCCGAAATCCGCCTGGGGGTCGATCCGACCTTTGTTCCTTACGAATTTTTTGATACAGATGGGATTTATAAAGGGATTGCGGCGGATTATATTGAGCTGATCTGTAAGGCAACCGGGCTTAAAATGACCCCAGAGAAAGGCCTAACCTGGACACAGGCTTATGAGAAGGCTGTCGGGAAAGAACTGGATGTGCTCCCCTGTGTATCCAAAACTGCAGAACGAGAGAAGTATTTTTTGTTTTCGGATGGATACTATACTTTTCAAAGAGTGCTATTTATCAACGAGAATAACAAGAAGATCAAGTCGTTTGATGACCTGATGGGGAAACGCGTCGCCGTTCAGGTGAATAGCTCCCACCACAGTTTTCTGATGGATTATCCCACGATTTCTCTTGCCCTGTATACGACAGTGGAAGAGGCGCTGCAGGCTGTCTCGGATGGCCGCGAAGAAGCTTTTGTCGGCAATTTGAGCACGTCCAGCTACCTGATTAAGAAATACGGTATCGCAAACCTGCGATATATCACCATCTATTCCGAAAAACCCCAACAGTTGTATTTTGCGGTGCGAAATGACTGGCCGGTTTTGGTTAGTATACTGAATAAAGCGCTTAACAGCATTGAGCAGGAAGATAAGATCGCAATCAGTAATAAGTGGATCGCGGTGCAATCCGGCGCGGATTACTCCGAACTGATCCAAATGATCCTGATGATCGGCGGGCTGGTGGCACTGGTGCTGACAGTATCGCTTTTCTGGATTGTACGCCTGCGAAAGGAAATTGCACAGCGAAAAAAAGCACAGGTAGAAATGGTAAAAGCAAAGAACGAGGCGGAACAGGCCAACCAGGTAAAATCCCTCTTTTTAGCGCGGATGTCGCACGAGGTGCGAACACCGTTGAACGCAATTCTCGGGATGTCATACCTGATTAAGAAAACCGGCCTGACGCCTACGCAAAGCAGTTATCTGGATAAGCTGACTCAGTCCGCGCACAATATGCTGGATATTATCAACGATATTCTTGATTTTTCAAAAATCGAAGCGGGCAAAATGGAAATCGAAATAGTATCGTTCGATTTAGACAAGCTGTTGCAGCGAATCACAAATATTGTATCCGTGAAAGTAGCGGAGAAAGAGATCGAGTTCTATATTCAGAAATCTCCAGATATGCCGACCAGGTTTATGGGGGACCCGACGCGCATTGAGCAAATACTGATCAACCTTGTGAATAATGCCGTGAAATTTACCAGCCGGGGAAGCGTAACCGTAAAGGTGGAATCGCAAAAGCTGGAAAACCTGAAATACCTGCTCTCATTCTGCGTGGAAGACACCGGTATCGGCATGAGCGAAGAGCAGACGAAACGGTTGTTTGTTCCCTTTGATCAGGGAGATTCCAGTATCAGCCGCAGGTTTGGTGGTACGGGGTTGGGGCTTTCGATTGTGAAGAGCCTTACGGATATGATGAACGGACACATCGAGGTTCAAAGCGAACTCAACAAGGGCTCTACCTTTATGGTTCAGCTTCCTCTTGAAGCAGATCCCAACCAAACGCAGGAAAGCGCGAAAAAAATGTCGGCGGACTGTTTCAACACAATCCGCGCGCTGGTACTGGATGCCAGTGAGAACACGCGTAACATGATGGGGGACTATTTAAAAGCTTTCGGAATTGTATATAAACTGACGACAACCGAAGAAGACACAGTGCAAACACTACGCAAGGCGGCAATTAACGGCGAGAAGGAATATAATCTGCTGATTGTAGATTATATGACGCCGCAGGATGGCGGCATCGCATTTCTGGAGCGAATCCGAAAAGCGATGTATTTCAAACCGACATCCAAGTGCATCCTGATTGTGCCTATGACGAGGGAAGATTTGCTGGAAAACCTGTCTGATCACGGGATCAATTTCGGCTTTGCCAAACCGATCATCCCCTCCACACTTTATAACGGTATATTGGAGCTGTTCAGCATCAATCCACCGTCCAAAGCGGAGCTTGAGCCGGTGGAGGATACGCTTACGGCGCCATATCCTTATCATCTTCTGCTGGTGGAAGATAACCAGACTAACCAGTTTATTGCGCAGAGCATTCTCAGCGCTGCGGGATTCAGCCTGTCCACAGCGGATAACGGGCAGGAGGGTGTTGACGCTTACAAAGCGCACCGCGACGAGACGGATTTGATCCTGATGGATATTCATATGCCGGTTATGGACGGATACACTGCGTCCAGCCTGATCCGTGCGGAGGATCCGGACATACCGATTATCGCGATGACCGCGGACGCGGTGGTCGGTGTGGAAGAAAAGTGTAAAAGCAGCGGGATTAATTATTACGTAAGCAAACCCTTTGAACCCGAAGCCTTTATCCGAACAGTTCTGGATGCCCTGAAGGACAAACCCTGCAAAGGAAAAGGGCCCGAACCGCAACAGGAAGAAAAGGCAAAGGAGAATATCGGAGAAACTACTGAAGAAGAATCGGTTCGGGAGCCAGCCAAAGCTGTGGCGGAGCAACCCACCAGTGATAAATCAGAAGCCACGCCGGAGCATACCGCTGGAGCGGAACTCTCGGAAGCGCCTGTGAACGAAACCGCAGCACTTTCGGAGAACGCACCTCTCATCGACAGCACAGGGGCAATGCAGCGGCTTGGAATTGACCACGAGCTCTATATTGCAATTCTTGGAGAGTTTTGGAAGGAAAACCAACAGACAGGTCAAACCCTGCAGAATCAGGTAACCGCAGGAGATTTCGCCTCCGCAGCGCAAACCGTGCATAAAGTAAAAAGCAGTTCGAGTAGTATTGGCGCGAAAATGCTATCCGAATGCGCCGGAAAGCTGCAAAAAGCATTCGAACATAATGAAACGGATGTCATTCCCGAAGAGAATTCACGCTTCCAGCAGCTTTTCGAAGGGTCAATGCGCGAAATACAGGCACTCCTGAACGCTAAACAATAGGATGAAGCATCGGGAGCCATCCATTAAAGGCGGGGTGTCTTACGATTCCGTCGATGAGTTCATTTTCGCAAGGAGGCATACGGATGCTCAACATGCTACGCGAACTGTTTGTGAATGTTCTGATCATCATAGCATCCATCTCTCTTGGAAATATGATCACCAGAGACCGTGATATTGTGGTTAAAAAAAGTGCCGATCTGATGTTGGGAATCTTGTGTGGTATATTTGGCTCCCTGCTCATCATCTATGGCGTGAAGGTATCCGACGGTGTGGTGGTTGACTTTCGCTGTATCCCGATTCTCTTAATGGGAATCTATATCAGTTTTTCTTCATCCATGATTACGTCCGTGATGATTGGCCTGTTCCGAATCACTTACTACGGAGTTAATTCCGTTACGCTTGCCGCATTTGGAATTGTGATTGCCTGTGGGATTTGCTGTGGGCTTATCGGAAAGCTGAAAGTTTCCGTCGTGAAAAAGTGGATTTTCGCGTTTCTTTGCGTCGCGGTCATTACCAGCAGCGGCTTTGTCTTTTTGCTCCACGAGCCGGAGGTGCGGAAAACTGTACTATTATCCTATATGATCGGGTTAACGGTGATCACAGCAATTTCTTATCTTCTGATGCATTACATTATGAAATCAAATGTGACGTACTATCACATGGAAAGCGCGGTATCGATGGACTTCTTAACGGGGCTTCATAATTTACGTTCATTTGATTACGGATTGAACAGCGCGATCCGTTATGCTAAAAACACAGGCGGAAGTGTATCGCTGTTATAAATGGATATTGATCGCTTTAAAATGGTGAACGACGTCTACGGACATGTCAGCGGTGATTATGTGCTGCGGGACTTTGGAAGATTACTGGCGCAGGAATCACGAGAAACGGATCTGGTATCACGCAATGGGGGCGAGGAGTTCAGCGTGGTTCTTGCTAAATGTGATATCGATACAGCCATGCACATCGCGGAAAGGCTTCGGGAAAAGGTGGAACAGACAGTGTTCTTTTCCGAAGATCACCAGAGTATTCGGATTACCGTTTCCATCGGGGTTGCAAACTATCCCTTGAACGCCGATAATGCGGAAGAACTGGTGCTGGTGGCTGATAAAGCTTTATATGCTGCCAAACAGGGAGGTCGAAATCGAGTGCTCGCTGCGGAACCTCTGCGTGCCGGAACAGATTGTGTAACCCGAGAACCAATGATATAATGCCACACAGAAAGAAGTTCACGTTTGAAAGGTGGCTTGGGCATTGGAAGATCATCCGGTTCGGGTCGTTGTACTACAAAGCGACTGTCCACGGTATCAGGTTGGAGACATTGTAACTTTTGAGGGAGCATTTGTGAACAAAGAAAAAAGCGCTGCTCTGTGTATGGTGGCACTGAACGCAATCTATCCGTTTGTGTATGCCGCTCGCCGCGGCGGTTCGGTAAAGCCTACCCCCGTGCAATGCCCGGATTGCGGGGAGTGTGTCCGCTTTCAGGTTGAGCGGCTGGACTGACCGGGAAATTGCCCATCGAAATGAATTGAAAGCTTCAAAACGCCTGCATCGGGGAACCGCATCCCGTCAGGCGCTTTTTTGAACCCGTTCGTTTACGTGCCTCTTTCTTTCGTTATAACTGACAGAAAAGCATAACGTTTCATTAAGCTCATGATATGTCTTGTTGACTTCTGCACGAAGATATACTAAACTTCTATACAAAGCAACAGATGGATATACGAGCGCAAATGGGAAACGTTACGGAATCATATTGCAAAAGGTGTTGTAAATACGTCTTCTTCCATTCGCGGCGAATACCCCTGTTTGCAAAAGGAAATGACCTGCTTTGCCTGAACAGGTCGTTAAAAAATAGACAGTTATCAAATGAGCGGAAGAAAAATAAACGTGGGGGAACAGTTATGGAATCAATATTATCCGAATATATTCTTGGGGATATCTGTGTGCAATACCAGATGGACGAACAGACAAAAATGGTGGGTCTGCAATTGCTGCCAAACGGCATGCAAGAGAAGGTACAGCCAAAACGCCAGGCAATTGATCCGCTTATGCAGGTGATGATCCGTGGCGACGGATTCCCGGACGGATTTGCCAATGGGCACACAATGCGCAACAACGATTCCATGCGTCGGTTTGCATTTGCCGGTCAGGAAAAACAGGAGAGCGCCAATTCAAGCCGGATCATGACAAAGCTTAAGACAGAGGATGGCCATCAGTTAACGCAGCAGCTGGATTATATATCCGGAGAAAAAGGCTTACACCTGCAAACTACTTATACCAACGGCAGCGACGTACCTGCGATCATCGACATGCTCTCCAGTTTTTGCCTCGGCGGCATCACGCCATTCGTCGGTGGGGACGCTCCGGGTTGCCTGATGATACATCGATTGCGCAGCAAATGGAGCAATGAAGCCCGTCTGGAAAGCATCTCTGCCGAAGACCTCCAGCTGGAACCGAGTTGGTCCGGATACGGGGTCGCCTGCGAGCGATTTGGACAAACGGGTTCCATGCCCGTACGTAAGTATTTCCCCATGATGGCGATTGAAGATACGACAAATCATGTCATGTGGGGTGTTCAGCTTGGCTGCCCGTCTTCCTGGCAGATGGAGTTATACCGTAGGGACGATGCGTTGTGCATCTCCGGCGGATTGGCGGACGATGATTTTGGCCATTGGCATAAGACAATTCAACCCGGTGAATCATTCACTACCCCGGTTGCCAGCCTTACGGTCTGCGTCGGCACGATTGATGCTTTAAACGCGCGGCTGACCGCAATGCAGGCAACGCCTCTGCAAAAACTTGCGATGCCTGCACGCCTCCCTGTGGTTTTTAATGAATTCTGTACCACGTGGGGGAACCCCTCGCAGGAGAATATCCAGCGCATCCTTGCGCATCTGAAGGGACGGGATATTGACTACTTCGTGATTGATGCCGGCTGGTATGCCGACGAGGTCAAAGGCTGGGATGCCAATATGGGCGACTGGGAGATCAACCGACGGCTTTTCCCGGACGGTCTGGAAAGCGTTGTGGACGCGATCCATCACGCGGGGTTAAAAGCCGGCATCTGGTTTGAACCGGAGGTGTGCGGGCAGGATGCCAGGGCCTATCAGCAGACGGATCATTTGCTGAAACGAAACGGAACGCCCATCAGCACAGGCAGGCGAAGGTTCTGGAACCTGTGCGACCCATGGGTCAAAGACTATCTGGAAAGACATGTAATAGAGCTTTTAAAGCGTTACGGCTTTGAGTATATTAAGATCGATTACAACGATAGCATCGGGATCGGGTGCGACCATCCCGATGGTTTGGGCGAAGGGTTAAGGCAGAACCAGCTTGCTGCCCAATCATTGATGACCCATATCAGAGAATCAATACCGGGAATTCTGGTGGAAAACTGCTCATCGGGCGGGCACAGACTGGAACCGTCCTTCTTGAGCGTGAGCCAGCTTTCTTCTTTTTCGGACGCACACGAAGTGCGGGAAATCCCGGTTGTTGCGGCTAACCTTCATCGTGCGATGTTGCCCCGTCAAAGCCTGATTTGGGCTGTGCTGCGAAAAAATGATATCCCGAAGCGGATGATTTGGTCGCTTTGCGCAACCTGTCTGGGTGTTATGTGCCTGTCCGGTGATATATATGACCTGAGCGAAGACCAATGGTCGATTGTGGAGGAAGGCATCCGTTTCTACCGGGCTGTATCTTCCGTAATCGAAAAAGGGGAGACGATCCACCATGGCCCCAAAATCAACAGCTATCGTCACCCTGAGGGTTGGCAGGTCATCGAACGCACAGCAGAGAGCGGAGGAGAAAAATTGATCGTTGCGCACGTGTTTGATGCTCAACCTGTGGAGATTCGGGTGGCGCTGGAGGGGAAATATCAAATCAGCGACCGCTTCGCCGATCCGGATTGTCAGACATGGATCGAAGGGGAAGAACTGGTGATGCATCTGGCGGACGGTGCGTGCGCTTTGCACCTTCAGCAAGCTTGAAAATTGTGTATGAAACGGAGCAACTAGAATACTGTATTCAAAAAGGAGCATGGAAATACGGACCATTTTCATACTCTGATGATGAGATGACCGTTTCTTTTAACGACTATCAGCACGTATGATTTCGCAGAACTGCAAGCGCTGATAAATAGTTGTGGAAGAGATTGGGCAGCCGAGGGAACAGGAGGCGTTGGTGTTGCATAAACTGATTCTGGAAAATAAATATTATTTTAAACTGATGCTCACCTATTGCCTTGTGATCTTTTTAGGCTTCGGATTAACCTCCTACCTCGTGACAACAAATATGGCCGAGTTGTTGACCGGTATGGAATCCCGGTTCGATAGCGAGGTAATCCAGAAAGTACAGAACTTCAGTGACGATCGTTATCAGGATATCAACAGCATTTTTGCGCGACTTTACCAGAAACAGTATTTTAACAACAATTCCAGCGTTGTCGATTTTATCAACCCCGCCAGAGAAGCGCAACGGAACAACAATAACAAATCGGTTGCGATTACCGGATATCTGCAGGATACCTGCAGCGCGAACGCCGCGATTGCCGATATCCTGTTGATTGATTATCACGACAGGGATGTATATTTCTGCTCTAATATCCATAACCGAGACGTATCCATTGATTACGACTTCTTTCGGTATGATTTTATCGGCGACGGGATCATCCGTAACCAGGTCGAAATCGTACCCAACTACATTCCGGATTATATCAGTTCAGCCAGCATAAATAACTTCCCGATTATCAGTTACCAGCTGTTCTTATTTGATGAGAACGCCATACGCTTTACCGAACCGCTTGGCATGGCCGTTATCAATATACGGGCGGACTATTTCAAGAACGCGTATAAAGATTCCGCCAGCTTTCTCGGACAAATCTATGTGGTTGAACGTGGGGGAATCACGGTTTTCGATTCCTCCGGCATGGTAACAGGCCAGCCCTTTCCCTATCAGGCATTTCAGGCGACTGGAATCAGCGACCTGACTACGAACAACCGATTTATCATCAACAAGCGATATTCGGAAAAAAGCGGATTTACCTTCATCGACATTGTGGATAAACGGATTATCGAAAAAGAAACGGATCATATTCGCACCAGTATCAACAATGTAATCATCGGTTGTATTGCGCTGGCTATGGCGATCGGGCTGGTATCGGCGGCGATGTTATCCAAACGGATTCGTGCGCTGGTGCGCAACATGAAGGACGTAGAAAATGGAAAACTTGACACGCAAATCACAATCGGTTCAAAGGATGAGATCGGCTATCTCGCACAAAGTTTCAGCACCATGTGCGCCAAGTTATCCGAATATATCCAAAATGTATATGTCTTTGAGATAAAAACCAAGACCGCGGAACTGAATGCGCTTCAGGCGCAGATAGACCCTCATTTCCTGTTTAATACGCTGGAATCAATCAGCATGACTGCGCAAATCAATAAGGACTATCAGACCGCAAAGATGATCCACATTTTAGGTAATATGTTCCGATGGAATATCAAAACAAAGGGTATCATTGTGGATTTAAAAGAGGAAATCGAATATGTGCGTTCCTATATCGAGCTGCAAATGCTGCGCTATGATCATGCTTTTGACGTGGAAATCCATTTGGACAGTGACATTATGCGGCTGGGAGTGCTGAAACTATCTCTGCAACCGATCGTAGAAAACGCGATTCAGCACGGCATGGGGGAAAAGACTTCCGGTGGACATATTGTGATTGACGGCAGAATCCAGGATCAAAAGTTAGTCCTGTGCGTTACCGATAACGGTAAAGGGATGGATGCCGCAAGGATAGATGAAATCAGGGCGTCGCTTACAAAAGAATACAGCGAAAGCGAATCGGGCAACATCGGGCTTTGCAATGTTCACCAGCGTAACAGCATCCTTTTTGGAGAAGGGTACGGAATCAGTATTGAAAGCAGCATCGGGCAAGGTACGCAGGTTGAACTGACTTTTCCCGTAATGTCGAAGGAGGAAATGGAAAACTATGTACAGGGTATTCATCGTTGACGATGAACCGTTGATTTGCAAAGGGTTGCGAGAGACAATCGAATGGGACAGCCTTGGTCTGGAGATTTCCGGGGAAGCGCATAACGGCGCCGAAGCGATGTCCATGATCGCGACGATGCACCCGCATATTCTGATAACGGATATCCGAATGCCTGGGATGGATGGAATCGCCCTGATCAAATCCATTCGGGAAAATGACATGGCAATCCGGATTTTAATACTGAGCGGATACAGCGATTTTGTTTTCTTAAAAGAAGCGATCCGGCTGGGGGTAGATGGCTATCTGTTGAAACCCATTGATCCGGATGAGTTAATTTCCAACCTTCGTAATCTGGTGACCGTCATCGAAGAGGAAATGATGAAATCCTCCCGCATCTATCAGGGCATGGAACTGTTACGGACGAATACGTTGAATCGGTTGATCACAAACGAGATTGGCCGGAATGAATTCGAGGAAAAAGCTGAACTGCTTGATTTGCAGCTGGAAGCGGAAACTTATCTGTGCGCGGTCTGCATATTGGCTGGAGATACTGGCGAAACGGACGATGGTGTGGATCCGGCAACGATCCTTGCTCTGCAGGAGGATTACCGTAAGCGTCCAGATCACGGCGGATATGCGTTTATTGACCCGAAAAACCGCTTAGTTCTTCTGCTCTTCGGGCGGGATGAAGCGGAAATCTCAAGATATACAAAGGAGGCAACAGATTATCTGTTCCATCGTTCTCAGGAACGCTGGGGAAAAACGCTGCATTGCTTTATGGGGAGAAGCGTGCGTACGCGAGAAGAGATCCATAACTCCTATGACGACGCACTGCGAAAACTGGCACCAGAAAAAGCGCTCACCGAAGAAGTGTCGCTGGAAGGACGCTGGAAAAGCGCTGTGGATCGGACGATCGATTATATTGGCGCGCATTATGACGAGCCGATTTCCCTTAAGCAGATCGCAGGATTATGCGATATTAACACATCCTATCTGGGGCAGGTCTTTCGAAAAACGACAAACGAATCCTTTACGAATTATGTGAATCGTTATCGTATTGAAAAAGCAAAAGAACTATTAGCGCAAACTACCCTGAAAGTATATGAGATTTCTGAGAAAGTCGGTTTTACGGATTATCACTACTTTTTGAAAATATTCAAGAAAATTACGGGATTTGTTCCAACGGATACGAGATGTGATAATTTTTACCACAAGAACTAGAATTCCTTCCATTGACGATGGAAAGATAAAAAGATAGCATAAAAACTATAAAAGGCGACCAAAATAAACAAAGGAGCGATCAGTCATGAAACGTACCTTATCCCTTCTCGTGGCCGTGGCCCTGTTAATGGGCGTCTTCGCAGGCGCAAGCTTTGCGGAAACCGCCAAATCGAAAATCGTATTCTGCGTTAACATCCAGCCTCAGCTGCCGGTGGAATTCTGGCAGTCCATCGCCGACAAGTATATGGCCGCAAAACCGGATGTGGAGGTTGAGATCATCGGTCAGCCTTCCTCCAACGTGGACATCTTCCAGTACGAGAAAACCCTCCTTGCGACCGGTCAGTTCCCGGACGTAATGGTGATGCAGAATCCGGCGGACTTCGTTCCTTCCGGCGCGCTGATGGCGTTTGACGAAGGCGAACTGGATTATCTGGCCGACCCCAACATCGGCAAGATCGGTGGCAAGCAATACGTCGCAAACTACAAGAAACAGGTAATCGGCGTATTCTACAACAAGGACATTTTTACGGCGAACAACCTGGAAGTTCCGCAAACTTATCAGGCTTTCCTGGATGTCTGTGAAGCGTTGAAAGCCAAGGACATTCTACCCGTATCGCTGGGAATCAAAGATGGCTGGCCGCAGATTATGCTCGCCAACATGATCGCCGGAACTGATCTGCTGGCTAAAGACCCCACATGGGGAGCTGAGCGGAATGCCGATACCGTTAAGTTCAACAACCCTGATTTGGTAAAAGCGATGCAGAAGTACCAGTTCATCTGCCAGAACTATGCCGGCGACAGCCTGCCCAGCATAACCTATACGCAGATGCTGGAGCAGTTCTTCACGGGCAAAGCAGCGATGCTGCCGATGGGTTCCTGGGTAAACGCCGAAGTGGCGAAAGCACAGCAGAGCTTTGAAGTCGGCTGGTTCCCGATGCCCGGCGATAACGATGCGAAAGTTCTGTCCGTGTTTGTCAACGAAGGTTTGTCCATCAGCTCCACCTCGAAATATCCTGATGTGTGCAAAGACTTCGTAAAGTTCTTCTTCACCAATACCGAACTGTACAGCGACTTCCTCAAGAGCGAGCAGCTGTTCCCCACTACAAAGGCTGCCGTGCCCTACGACATGATCCCGCTGCGCAAGTATATCGAAGAAGCAATTTCCGGAATGCAGGAAGTGGAAGGCTTTGAAAGCATGACGGGCGATGCGGCATTCCTGCCCGGTCTGAAAGATTACTACACTAATAAACTCACGCAGAACATCGCGCTTGGCAACGACGTTGCTACCGAACTCGCCAACTTCGACAACGAGTGGACGATCGCCAAAGAAGCCCTGAACTGATAGACGGCATATTCACGCTGTCTCTGAATCGGAGCTGCTGGGGGGTAAGCCGTAAAAAGTTTACCCCCCTTTGCAATGGAGGGAACAACAGTGAAACACAACAGACGTTACGACGTATTTTTTCTGGCACCGGGATTTCTGATCTATATCATATTCATGATTATTCCGGTTGTCCTGTGCTTTTTTTACAGTTTTACAAACTGGGATGGAATCAGCGCTACTTATCGACTGATCGGTTTAAAGAATTTCGTCAATCTGTTTAAAGATGCTTCCTTTTTTAACGCTTTAAAGGTTACATTCATTATCATGATACTTACGACGCTGATCTACAATGTACTCGGCATCATCCTGGCTGCGTTGCTAAATGATAAGGGAAAGCTGCTGAGCATCTCCAGAAGCGCAATTTTCATCCCAACGGTCATGAGCAGCGTCGTTGTGGCTTTTATCTGGTCGTATATGGTGCAGACGAACGGCGGAGTGATCAACTCCATTATTGAGTTGTTGGGCGGAAAAGCTGTTGATTTCTATGCGACACCGCTAACCACGATCCTTGTAATCTCCGGGATTATCTGTTGGAACAGCCTGGGATTTTTCGTTGTGATCTATATTTCAACGCTGTCTACGATCCCGCAGGAAATATACGAGGCAAGCAAAGTAGATGGAGCGGGATGGTTTTACCGGTTCCGGCATATCACGTTGCCGTTGCTTGCTCCGGGAATTACGATCAATTGCATTCTTGCGGTTGCAGGTGGCCTGAAACAGTATGACCATGTGAAGGTGATCACCGGCGGCGGGCCGGGGGGCGCTACGCAGACCGTAACGTTGTTTAGTGTAGAAAAGGCTTTTGAGTATAATCGCAGAGGATATTCGTCCGCAGCGGTGATTGTGCTGTTTATCCTGATTGTGATTCTATCCGTCATACAGCTATCCATTTCAAAGAAGCATGAGGTGGAATACTGATATGAAAACAGCAGCGATCGGCAATTGGATCAAGAAAATTCTAGTTTTCCTTTTTGCGCTGGTTTACCTTGCTCCCCTCTATATTGCGGTGGTTAATTCGGTGAAACCATACGATGAAATTATCAAGTCGCCGTTGAGTTTGCCGGATCAATTCACATTCCAAAACTTCACGGACGCGTTTGAGTCGTCCAATATGCCGGAATTATACCAAAACAGCATCCTGATCACCGCATCTTCCGTTGCTCTGCTGGTGCTACTGACTTCGATGGCAGCGTATATCATTGCGCGCAGAAGAGGGAAGATTTATCAGGCATTATACTTGTTTTCGCTTGCGGGAATTATGATTCCTCCTGTGGTAACACTGATTCCGAGCATCAAAACGTTAAGCGCGCTGCATCTGCTTTATACCATGCCCGGTTTGCTTCTGTTTTATGCCGGTACCTACTTCAGCACGACGATTTTTCTATATGTTGGCTTTATCAAAACGATTCCGGACAGTCTGGACGAATCAGCCTATATTGATGGGGCCAATCCATTTGTCACTTTCTTTAAGATTATCTTTCCCCTGATCAAGCCCTGCACGGCCACTGC
>JAEWYP010000045.1 GCA_023395615.1 Bacillota bacterium | reverse complement strand
CGCACGGCGCGCGATACGACGCCTACCAACGAGTGGGAGCAGGCAATGCCTGTTTCCAAGCAGGGTGGAACCACGAACGAGCATTTCGTCCGTCCCCGCAAAACCATTTGCGCGGGGACGGATTTTTCTGTCCCCCAAGGTAAGCGATGATTCAATCGCTTCGCGGCTGCCAAAGCGGAGTGCCGCAGATTTGGGTGAGAAAAGCCGAAGGAATAGCGGCGCTATTGCAAGGCTTTTCGAACCCGAAGATGCAGTGCTCCGCAAAGGCAGGCGAGAAAGGGATTGATTCAGCGTTTACCAAGAACGGAAAGGAAGGAACCCCCATGAAACTGACCCTGGATGGAAAAACCTACGAAGTGGCCGATCACAGCTCTGTCGGCGACCTGCTGAAAACCCTCTACCCGGACGATTATAAAAAATACTACGCCGTACGCCTGGCTGACGATCTGCTGACCGATCTGTTCGCCCCGGTGGACGCTGACGCAGCGGTGACCGCCCTGACCTTTGACGATGAGGACGGCCGCAAGGTATATCGCCACTCCTGCGCACACCTGTTGAGCATGGCGGTAAAGAGCCTGTACCCGGATACCAAGCTCGCTATCGGCCCCGCCATCGAAAACGGCTTCTATTATGATTTCGACGTTGCCGCCCCCTTCTCGCCGGATGATCTGCCCAAGATCGAGAAGGAAATGCAGAAGATCGCGCATAAATCCATTCGTCCGCGCCGCTATACCCTGCCCCGCAGCGAAGCGATCGCGCTGATGAAGGAAAAGGGCGAGCCGTATAAAGTACAGCTCATCGAGGATTTGCCCGAAGGCGAAACCTTAAGCTTCTATGAAATGGGCGATTTCGTTGATCTCTGCGTAGGCCCCCACCTGCCTAACCTAAGCTACATCAAAGCGTTCAAGCTTACGCAGATCGCGGGCGCGTACTGGCGCGGCGACGAGCACAACAAGATGCTCTGCCGCATCTACGGCACAAGCTTCCCCAGCAAGGATGCGCTGGACGAGTACGTGCAGCAGCTGGAGGAAGCCAAGAAGCGCGACCACCGCAAGCTGGGCCGCGATCTGGACCTGTTCGACATCCGCGACGAAGGCCCGGGTTTCCCGTTCTTCTACCCCAAGGGCATGGTGCTGCGCAACATTCTGGAGGATTACTGGCGCCAGATTCACCGCAAAGCAGGGTATGAGGAGATTAAAACCCCCATCATGCTCAACCGCGCCCTGTGGGAGCGCAGCGGCCACTGGGACCATTACAAGGAAAACATGTACACCACCCGCATTGACGATACGGATTTCGCCATCAAGCCTATGAACTGTCCGGGCGGCATTCTGGTGTACGAACGCCGGCTGTGGAGCTACCGCGACCTGCCCTGCCGCAGCGGCGAGCTGGGGCTGGTGCACCGCCACGAAAAGAGCGGCGCGCTGCACGGGCTGATGCGCGTGCGTTGCTTTACGCAGGATGATGCGCATATCTTTATGACCCCGGAACAGATCAAGGACGAAATCAAGGGCGTTTACCACCTGATCGATCAGGTATACACCCAGTTTGGATTCCCCTACTCGGTGGAACTGTCCACCCGCCCCGAAAACTCCATCGGCACCGACGAAATGTGGCAGCAGGCCACCGAAGGGCTACAGGGCGCGCTGGACGAGCTGGGGGTGAAGTACACCATCAACGAGGGCGACGGCGCGTTCTACGGCCCCAAGATCGACTTCCACCTGCGGGATTGCATCGGCCGTACGTGGCAGTGCGGCACCATCCAGCTGGATATGAACCTGCCGGAACGTTTTGACCTGACCTATACCGGCGCGGACGGCGAAAAGCACCGCCCCGTGATGATCCACCGCGTGGTGTTCGGCTCCATCGAGCGCTTTATCGGCATCCTGACCGAGCAGTACGGCGGCGCGTTCCCCACCTGGCTTGCGCCTGTGCAGGTAAAGATTATGACCATCACGGACCGCAGCGACGCGGCTGCGAAGGAGCTGCAGTCCATGTTGCTGGACGCCGAACTGCGCCCGGAAATGGACCTGCGCAACGAGAAGATCGGCTTTAAGGTACGCGAAGCCCAGATGATGAAGATTCCCTACATGTTCGTGCTGGGCGACCGCGAAGCCGCCGAAAAGACCGTGACCATCCGCAACCGCAAGGGCGACAACATGGGCACCTTCCCCTTCGCCGAAGCCGTCGCCATGATCAGGAAGCTGAACGACGACAAGACCATCGACTAATTACTCAAACGCACCGGGGTCTGCGGCAGCGGAACGCATGGCACGGAGCCGGTCCGAAACCGGCAACCAGCCATACCGCAGACCCGGTGCGTGTTTTTTTGCTGAAAAACCTCACCCTTCCGCATTGAAAGGAATCAGCCATGCCGCTTACGATACCGCCTGCCGAACCCGCCGATTACCCCGTTCTGGCCGCAATCGGCCATCTGGCGTTTCAGCCCGACAAGGAAAAGTACGGGCTGGGGCCCGGCATCTACGAAGACCCTTCTTTTCTGTTACCCCTATTGCAAAAGGGCGATCAGTCCGTACGCAAACTGGTTGTCGATGGCGAAATGATCGGCATACTCATCACGCGACCGGTGGAACCGGGCGTTATGCACCTTGGCTGTCTGTGTGTGCTCCCTTCGCATCAAGCCATGGGCTACGGCTCACAGGCCTTAAAGCTGCTGGAGAAGGCTTATCCCGCCGCACGGCGCTGGGAACTGGACACTCCCGCCGACAGCGAAAAGCATCGCCGATTTTATGAAAAGAACGGTTATCGCGTTGCCCGCTATACCCCAACGGATCGCGGCCCGCAGCTTATCGTTCTGGAGAAATTTTTATAACGCCCGTAGTATTACCGGCCATCAGGCCCATCACGTTCACAGGAAAAACCCAAAGCATCCTGCATTCGGCAAGTTTTTTTACGGCCGCCCGTTTCATGGGCGGCCGTTCATGCGTTACAGACTTTCCTTTAATTCTTCCTGTGCCAGCTTCTTTGCCGCTTTGGTCGCGTACATACTGCGATCCGCCGCCACCAGCAACGCGTCCAGCGAACTGACTCCGCCAGCGTCATAGCGAGCGATGCCGGCGCTGACCCCAAGCCGATAAGGTTCGGTTCCCGCCTTGTTAAACACACGGATTCGGCTTTCGATTTCCCGGACCATCTCCTCCGGAACCCGCCCGGTCGTATCCTCGCCGACAATTACAAATTCATCGCCGCCCAGCCTTGCCAGGAAACAATCCCGGCGATTGCACAGGTTTTTCAGGATTCCGGCAATCTGCGTCAGCGCCCGATCCCCCACAGAGTGCGTGTAGGAATCGTTGATATTCTTAAAATTATCCGCATCCAGCATAATCACATACAGCGTCGTATCCGCGTCGGCGGAAGTGATTTTCAGGTTTAAATAACGCCTCAGCATCTGCCGGTTATTCAGCCCCGTCAGCGAATCGGTAAAAATCTGCCGGTTCAGGACGTTGATATAGACGATCACAATGGAGATGACCGTGCAGGGCCAGGAAAAGGAAGTACCATAGAACAACCCCTGCAGCGTGCCCCCGAAGAAAGGGGGAATGGAAAACCACAGCAGAAAACGCAGGTCGTTACGCTCCGCCGAGGTCGCACAGTGCCGTATTTTATGCAGAATGATAATGGAAGCCCAGATCAGGTACACATAATAAACCGCCATATACAGGAGAAAAAACCCATCGCGGTGGTAATGGCTCGTTTCATCAATCGTGAACATCAACGGAACAAACAGATTCACGATCACGAACAACACCTCTAGTACCCAGGGGAACAGGTACAGTACCGCGCGGCTCCGCAAACGCCGCTCGTCTGAGTGAGTACGCAGATCGCAGTAGAAAATCCAGATCAGTGCAATCATGGGATTAACAATATAACTGAGGCTGGTCAGACCCAACAAAACGGCGCGTGAGCCGGGATAAATCACCCTGTCCAACATCCACAGCGCGCCATCCAGCACCAGCACAAACATCGTCACCAGCAGCACCCAGTTAAACAGTCGGTTTTCCATAGCGTGGGAGGCTGCACGGCGCTGATTGATATAAAAGATCAGCAAGATCAGTGTACCGAAAATATCCAGCTCCGCATAGATCAGATTCGTCATGCTGTTCCACCCACTTTGCGGATACCGCCCTCAGGCAGCCGCGTTTTTCCCATGCCGCGATCCTATTGAACCGGATATGCAGGAAAAGTCCGAAAGATTACGCTGACCCTTTTCGGTTTTCTCTGCTTGCACCGTTCGATTACGCCCTTATGACAGATGATCAGTGAACCGCTCGATCCGATTTAGTATCCAAAGTATAACATGCGCCTCCCGGAGCGTCAATGTGAAATATGGCGCGAAACTATTCCCAACTATTTACGGATCCCACTCATACCACTGTTGTCGGAGATGTTTTACATTTCTGAATAACGGTCCCTTCAGCTCATCAAACCTCGCTGCAAATGGAGTTTCGGGGCTGGAAACTGCTTCTGTTTTATCCGTTTACATTTATAATAGGAAGAAAAGGCTATGCAAATTCGACCGGAAATGGTATAATAAGTCGTTGAAAAATAATGCTTTTTCAAGCATGGCGCAGCATACGGGGCCCCCTTTTCATCCGGGTGTTTTCCGGCAGAAAAATCCCCCTCTGCGGCGTTTGCAAAAGGAGTGTAACCATCGGTGCAAAACTTCCCCCCAGAAGATGAACGCGAACCCCTGACCGACGAACCGGAAGAGGAAGTCTCCCTCCCCGAAGATGACCAGAACGCCGAAACCGCCCCGCACAGCAGCGCCACAAGCGCTACCGCAGTCAAAGAGAACGCCTATGATGAAAACCAGATCCAGGTGCTGGAAGGGCTGGAAGCCGTTCGCAAGCGCCCGGGCATGTATATCGGCTCCACAGACTACCGCGGGCTGCATCACTGCGTATATGAAATCGTGGACAACGCCGTAGACGAGGCACTGGCCGGTTATTGCAGCGACATCCATGTAACCCTTCACAAAGACGGCTCCTGCGAAGTACACGACAACGGCCGCGGCTTTCCCGTGGGCATTCACCCGAAAATCGGCCGCCCCGCGGTGGAGGTGTGCCTGACCATCCTGCACGCGGGCGGCAAGTTCGGCGGCGAAGGCTACAAGGTTTCCGGCGGTCTGCACGGCGTGGGCGCCAGCGTGGTCAACGCCCTGTCCCGACACCTGACGGTGACCGTATGGCAGGACGGCAAGGTGTACCAGCAGGAATACGCGCGCGGCAAAGTGCTCTACGACCTGAAAGTAGTCGGCACAACGACCGAAACCGGCACCACCATCCGCTTCTGGCCGGACGTGAAAACCGCCGACGACTCGGAGGGCATCTTTGAAACCGGCGAGTTCCAGTACGATGTTTTAAAAGTGCGCATGCGGGAAATGGCCTTCCTCAACAAGGGCATTCGCATCTCCCTGACCGACGAGCGCACCGATCCGCCGACCGCCAGCGTTTACCACTACGAGGGCGGCATTCGCGAATTTGTAAAATACCTGAACAAAAACAAGCAGGTGCTGTTTGAAGAGCCTGTTTACATCGAAGGGCTGGTCAACGACACCTATGTTGAGGTTGCCTTCCAGTACAACGACAGCTATCAGGAAAATATCTTTTCCTTCGCCAACAACATCCACACGCCGGAGGGCGGCACCCACCTGACCGGTTTTTCCACCGGCCTGACCCGCGCCATCAACGATTACGGCCGTCAGTTCAAGTTTTTAAAGGACAACGACGCCAACCTGAAAAGCGAGGACATCCGCGAAAGCATTGCCGCCATCGTAAGCGTGAAGCTGCACGAGCCGCAGTTTGAAGGCCAGACCAAGTCGAAGCTCGGCAACAGCGAAACGCGCACCATCGTGGACAACATGGTGTACAACGAGGTTTCCACCTATCTGGGCGAAAACCCCGGCGTCGGCCGCGCGATACTGGACCGCTGCATCGGCGCGGCGCGCGCCCGCGAAGCCGCACGCAAAGCCCGCGAACTGACCCGCCGCAAGAGCGTGCTGGAAAGCGCCTCCATGCCGGGCAAGCTGGCCGACTGCACCGAGCGCGAACCCGCCAAATGCGAGATTTTCCTCGTAGAAGGCGACAGCGCCGGCGGCAGCGCCAAAACGGGCCGCGACCGCATGTTCCAGGCCATCCTGCCCCTGCGCGGCAAAATCCTGAATGTGGAAAAGGTTCGCATCGACCGGGCGCTAAGCAACAACGAAATCAAGGCGATGATTACCGCCTTCGGCTGCGGCTACGGCGACGAGTTCGACCTGGCCAAGCTGCGTTATCACCGCATCGTCTGCATGACGGATGCCGACGTGGACGGCGCGCACATCCGCATCCTGATGCTCACCTTCTTCTACCGCTACATGCGCCCGCTGGTGGAAAACGGCTACGTTTACATCGCCATGCCACCGCTGTACAAAGTAACCAAGAGCAAAAAGGAATATTACGTCTATAACGACGACGAACTGGAAAAGCTGATGTCGGAAATCGGCCGCGACCCCAAGCCGGAAAT
>JAEWYP010000010.1 GCA_023395615.1 Bacillota bacterium | reverse complement strand
CGTGGAAGTCGCTTACGTAGCCGCGGTACCAGGCCAGGTATTCGCGCAGATGCGCCGTGTACGCCGCGTCGGGCGTATGGTAGCCCATACGTTCCAGATATTGCAGGATGATTGCGTTATCCAAAATGGATTGCCTCCTCTTTTGATTTTTGAAAAATCAATGAAAACTGCGCCTGTTGGCGCGGGGTTTCGCGCCCGCGGGCGCAAGCGGAGCAGGGATGTGTCTGTGGACACACCAAAGGGCTTTCCGCTCGCGCGGGGCGCTAGGAGCGCCCCTTTGGGGAAGGGATTTGCGATCCCCTCCCCAACCTTCCCCCGGGATTACGGCAGGGGTAGCGCTCGGAGTACGGGATAGTCGTCCGCTGCTACCTTCGGTAGCGCGACCGACAAGCCCGTCCATCCATCGAGCGACCCCTGCCGCGCCCCGCCTGCTGGTATTCAGGCGATGGGCAAAAGTCACAGCCCAGTATGACTACAAAACCATAGGATAGCGATAAGTACATAAGTACCGGAATGTACAATTTTACCGTTCTCTTCCACACTCACATTGTTGTATGGGTGAAAGACTCTCTTTTCCTGTTTCTCCGTTTTTCTTTCGCACATGCATTGTTCTTGTGTGAGTGAAAGGTTCTCTTTTTCCCGTTTCCCCGTTTTTTTCTTTGCATGCACATTGTTGCTACAGGGGGCGAAAGACTCCCTCGCAGGATGGACTGGATCGTCGGTCGCGCTACCGTAGGTAGCGGCGGACGACATTCCAGTACTCCCAGAGGGAGTCTTTCGCCCCCTACTCCAAACGCATGCTCCGAAGGTTTCCAAAGGGCGAGCGGAAAGCCCTTTGGTGTGTCCGCAGACACATCCCCCGGCTCTGCACCGCGACGGGCATAACCGTCGCAATTCTTTGCCTTTCAGGCAATTCCCATCATATCTTCCATGAAGGGCTCAAAGGAATATTCCAGCGCGTCCAGACTGTCGATGTTGGTGGTGCCGTCGTCCAGGCGAACGTCCTGCGTGGCGTGGCGCGCATCCCATAGCGCGGTCATTAGCGCGTCGCGGGTGTGGGGGCAGGTGCGCAGGATATGGTAGCGCCCGCCAGCCATCAGGCGGCAGAGGAACCGGATACGGCCGTTGATCGGCCCCTTGCGCGCCTTGCGAATCTCCATCGGCAGCCGTTCCCGCACGCACGCGGCGCGAAGACCCAGGATCAGCGTGGGTTCGGCGCTGTCGCAATAGGCGGTGTGCGCGCCGAAGCGGGTGACGCAGTCGCGGGCGAAATCCGTAAACGCGGCTTCCAGCCGTTCAGGGGTTATTTCACCCTTGTGGTACCATTCCGCAAGCGTCACCATCCCGGCAAACCCCCGGGTAAAGCCGGTGCAGCAGAAGGCGTGGCCGGAACCGTTACCGCCAAAATCCACGCCGAGCGTCGCCGTGGCAAGCGGATACGCCGACAGCGCCGCGGGGTCAAGCGCAAAACGTTCCGGGTCGTCGGCATACAGCCGGTATACCGCGCCCTCAGCAGCCACCCAGCGCCCCAGAATGTACCGGTCGTAATACACGGTGCCCGCGTAGTCCTGTTTCATGCGGGCCACCACGTCCGGCGGGTTGAAGGGGTTGTCGTCGATCGTGTACGCCTGCTGATAGAGCGCGTCTCCGCCGCGATCCAGAAACTGCTTAAACCAGTGGGTGGGGCCCTCGGGGTTGCAGGTGCCGTCAAACTGGCTGTAGGCTTTATCCAGACGGCTTTGCAGCATGCCAAACACATCCGGGTGCCAGGTAGTTACCTCGTCGCCGTAACAGTACTTGATGCTGCTTCCGCGCAGGCGGTTCACCTGCCGTACACTGTCCGCGCCCAGACAGTGGCAGGGCTGGCCGAACAGCACGGCCATGTTGTCGCTGCGGATGTCGCCGACCAACTCCGGGCCGTACAGGGCCTGCATCGGCAGGATCAGGTTGCGGGTCAGCGTCCCTTTGGTGCTGCCCAGCATCACGTTCAGCCCCTCCCGCCCCCGCCCGTCCAGCAGGCGCTTGGGCAGCAGAAAATAATCCCCGTAGGTTTTGCCGGAGCGGGTAGCGCCGGTTTTCACGTTCCATACCCGTGTAGCGTTCCGGCGGTACTCACGCTGTTTGTCACTCAGCAAAGGCGTTTACTCCTTTCCGGGGGTGGCGGCCTCTTCGTCCAGCCGCCGCATCAGCTCCGCGACGCGGTCCGTGCCCGCTGTACTGCCCGCGTTGGCCTGCGCTACCTCCCGCAGGGTTTTCAGGGCGTTGCTTAAATGCTGTAACCCCATGCAGTTCACCAGCGCGTCCACCACCTCCAGCCGAAGGTTCTCCTCCACGGTTTCCTCCACGGGCTTCCCCTTGCCCTGTGCGTCGTCGTAGGTCACTTCCTTCCGGCGGCTTTTGTGCACCAGCACCTGTTTATCCAGCTCCCCCGCCGCACGGGCAAGCAAGACCGTTAACTGCGCGCGAATTGCCTCCAGCGGGATCATGGGGTCGTCGGCTTCCTCAGTTCGGGGTGACGGACGTGTTTCGGTTGCCTGCGGCGGCAGGGCGGGCACGGCGGCAATCTGCCGCCACGCGCTTCGCAGCTGCACCCAATGCTCGGCCGCGCAGCGCTGCTTCACTCGGGGCAGGGGCGCGCCGTACTTTGCGCTGAGTTCCTTCAGGCTAATACCGGTCTGCACGTATTCGGTCGCCAGAGCCTTCCAATCCGGGTTCACTCGCGCATTTCACCTCGTATATCAAAATGGACGAACGCCGCGACCAGAAATTACGCCGTGGCGTTCGTTGAATGAACAGGACGGGAAAGGGGAGCGCAGAGGGGTGGGCCGCGCTCCCGGGGGTAAGGGAAACAGGCAGACAGGGGTTTCGGTTCGGGCGATTGCATAAAGGCAAATACGGTAAATCGTTTTGTCGGTGAAGGCGCTTCAGGCGCCGGTGCCCGCCGAAAATCCATGCTGTCCGCGCGGGTTTCCCTGCCCGCTTTTCCACGTTGTCAGTATAAACCGGTTCCTCGTCCGAATGCGTCCGATGGATTGACCAACCGGACGTTTGGCATAATCGAGTATTTTCGCGCTGTTACGGTTGTTTGAGATGGTCCGGCATGCTATAATAAGGGGCAAAAACACGAAACGGTTTTACGTTTCATACTCGGAAAGGAAGCGCTGCGCCATGATCGCCATCGCCTGCGACCACGCCGGATTTGACCTGAAACCTCATGTC
>JAEWYP010000041.1 GCA_023395615.1 Bacillota bacterium | reverse complement strand
CCGCAAGCGTTGCGTTATCACGGTTAGACGAGTATAATAGACCCGTCGTCTTTGGGAAAACTACCCCCGCGGATAGCGCGGCGCAACCCTCCGATATCCGGACGGTGCGCGCCATCGGCGACCCTACCGGAAAGGAAGGCGTTACAGACATGGATATCCTTACCTACCTGCAAGAGGCGAGCACGCAGTTCGGCCCCAGCGGGCATGAGTACGCAATCGCCGAGTGGTACAAAAAGCGTTTTGAGCCCCTGTGCGATACCGTCACCATCGACCCGCTGTTTAACGTGCTGGCCACCTTAAAACCCACGGTAAAACCCGCGCGCGGCGGCCACGCCCCCCGCATCCTCCTGTGCGCGCACATGGATGAAATCGCCCTGATGGTCGCGGACATTTTAAAGGACGGTTCCCTGCGTATGGGCAACGTGGGCGGCGTAGACCCGCGCATCCTGCCCGCCGCCACCGTAACCGTGCACGGCCACACCGCCGCAGGCAAGCCCGCGCCGCTAAGCGGCGTAGTGGGCGCGAAGGCCCCCCATCTGCTAAACGATGAGGAGAAGAAGCAGAATTACAAGCGCGAAGACCTGTACGTGGACCTGGGCCTGCCGGTTGAAAAAGTAAAAAAGCTGGTTCATGTGGGCGACCTGATTACTTTGAACGGCCGCACCGTGGGCCTGCAAAACGGCCGCGCCGCCGGCAAGACTATGGATGACCGCGCCTGCATCGGCGTGATGCTGGAGGCCGCGGAGCGCCTGCAAAAAATGCAGCACGCCTCCGAGATCGTGTTCGCCTGCACCGCGCAGGAGGAAGTGGGCATTCGCGGGGCGAAAACCGCCGCGTTCAACGTGGACCCCGACCTGGCCGTGATTATGGACGTAAGCCACGCCCCCATCCCCGCCAGCCGCCCGGATACCACCGTGCCGCTGGACGCGCCCGCCGCCACCTACGGCCCCCGCATCCAGTACAAATTGCTGGCCCGGCTGCTGGACACCGCCAAACAACATGGCATCGCGCTTAACACCGAACAGTCCGAAAGCTATACCGGCACCGATACCGACGCCGTGCAGATCGGCCGCGCGGGCATCCCCTGCGTGCTGATCGACCTGCCGCTGAAATACATGCACACCACGGTAGAACTGCTGGACACCAACGCCTTGCGGGAATGCGGGCGGCTGGTGGCGCACTTTACCGCCGAGATCGACGAAGGGTGGGACGATGAACTATGGATTTGAAAACCCTTTGTGAAACCCAGGGCGTCAGCGGCCGCGAGGAGCCGGTGCGCCGCATGGTTTATCAGGAATGCGTAAAAGCCTTCGGCATGGACGCCGTAACGTTTGACGGGCTGGGCAGCGTTCTGGCCATACGCGCGGCCAAAAAGCCCGGCAAGCCGCGCGTGATGCTGGCCGCGCACATGGACGAAGTGGGCCTGCTGGTGGTATCCGCCACCGACGACGGATTGCTTCGTTTCCGCGCCATCGGCGGGATTGACGCCCGCGTGCTGGTGTCCAAGCGGGTGCGCGTCGGCTACGACACGCCGGAAAAGCCTTCCCTGCAGGGCGTGATCGGCGCAATGGCCATTCACCAGCAGACCCCGGAGGATCGCAAGGCCGTGCTGCCGATTGATCAGCTGTATATCGACATCGGCGCGAAAGATAAAGCCGAGGCGGAAAAACTGGCCCCCGCGGGCACGCTGGTCACCTTCGATACCCCCTTTACTCCTTTTGGGGAAAACTGCCTGCTGGCCAAGGCGCTGGACGACCGCGCGGGCGTGTATAATCTGCTTCGTCTGCTGGATGCGCCTTATGACGGCGAGCTGGTTTTCGCTTTCACCAGTCTGGAAGAAAACGGCTGCCGGGGCGCGACCGCCGCAGGCTACCGGGTGCAGCCGGATATCGCGCTGGTGCTGGAAACCACCTCGGCCAACGATCTGGGGGAGACCCCGGAAGCGTTGCAGGTGTGCCGCGTGGGCGAGGGCGTGTGCGTATCCTTTATGGATGGCACCTCCATCGGCGACGCGGAACTGTACCGCGCGCTGCTGGCTGTGGCAAAGGAAAAACGCATCCCCTGCCAGGTGAAACAGTTTGTTTCCGGCGGCAACGACGCGGGCGCCCTGCAGCGTTCCGGCGCGGGCAGCCGCACGATCGCGCTTTCCATACCCTGCCGTAACCTCCACAGCCCCGCCACGGTCTGCTCCCTCACGGACGTTGACGCGCAGGAGGCGCTTACCCGCGCCTGCCTGGCTACGCTGTAATATACCGCGACGTTGATAGCGTTGACAGATAGAAAGGATGAATTTCGATGAAAGAACTCGTTCAGCAGCTGACCGCGGCCTACGGCCCCTCCGGGCGCGAAACCGAAGTTGCGGATTTGATTGAAAAACTGCTCAAAGGCAAGGTGGATTCCTTCCACCGCGACGCGCTGGGCAACCTGATCTGTGAAAAAAAGGGCACCGATAAAAAGGGCAAACGCATCATGTTCTCCGCCCACATGGACCAGATCGGCATGGTCGTTACCCATATTGAAAAAGAAGGCTACCTGCGCATCAGCGGCGTGGGCGGCCTGAGCGTCAGCAACCTGCGCATGCGCCGCGTCAAATTTCAGAACGGCGTGCAGGGCGTGATGGTGGAACAGCCGTTAAAGCCCGGCGAAACCAGCTCGCTGCGTACCTGCTACATCGACATCGGCGCAAAAACCGCCGCGGAAGCCGAAAAGCTGGTGCAGGTGGGCGATATGGCCGTGTATGCCGAACCCGGTTTTGAAATGGGCGAGCATCGGCTGGCCAGCCCCGCTATGGACGACCGCAGCGCCTGCGCATTGCTGGTGAGCCTGATGCAGGACCTACCCGCCTGTGCGGACACGGTTGTCGCCGTGTTTTCCACCCAGGAAGAGGTAGGCTATCGCGGCAGCACCACCGCCGCCTTTAGCGTCGCGCCGGACGAAGGCATCGCGCTGGATGTGACCCTTTGCGGCGACCAGCCGGAAGATCGCAAGCTGGCGATTGACTTGGGCGAAGGCCCGGCCATCAAAATTATGGACGCGCGCAGCATCAGCAACCCCGCGCTGGTGGATCGGCTGTTCGCCGCCGCCAAACGCGCCAAGGTCGCCTGCCAGCGTGAAGTGCTCCCCTACGGCGGCACCGACGCGGCAGCCATGCAGCTTTCCCGCGGCGGCACGCCCGTGTGTACCATAAGCATCCCCTGCCGCAACGTGCACTCCGCCTGCGAAATCGTGGACCTGCGGGACATCGAAGGCGCTAAAAAGGTACTGCTCGCGTATTTGAAGGGCTGACAGCACTTTTTATCTCTCAACGGCGCGGGGCTTATCGCCCCGCGCCGTTTTTTCCTCCCGCCTCATCCGCATTCCGGCTATGGCTGTGTTATAATACAACAAAATACCCCGCATACCGGGGTTGGACAGGGAGTGTGCCCCATGTACCGTTTTGAAATTCCCGATGCAAAGAAGGTTCGCGTATTCATCGACACCGACGCCGCCTGCGAAGCGGACGATCCGTTCGCCATCGCGCACGCGCTGCTTACCCCCAAGCTGATCGTTACGGGCATTATCGCCACGCATTACGCGCAGCCCGACAGCATGGAAAAAAGCTACGCGGCCATCCACACGCTGCTGGCCGCCATGCGGTTGAATCCGCCCGTATACCGCGGCGAATGCTGGCCGCTGGATGCTTCCGCCCCCGTGTCCGAAGGCGTAGCGGCAATGATCGCCGAAGCCCGCCGCGCGGACCGGCATCCGCTGTTTTTGCTGTGTCAGGGCGCGCTGACCAACGTGGCGCGCGCGTTTGCCGAAGCGCCGGATATCATCGGCAGGGTCACGGTCATCACCATCGGCGGACGCCCCTATGAGAACGAGCAGATCGAAAAATCGGAATTCAATTTTGTCAACGACGTAGCCGCGGCCAACGCAGTGCTGGGTTCCGGCGCGGAGCTCTGGCAGGTGCCGCGCAACGTATACGCCTCCATGCGGGTAAGCCTCGCGGAGCTGCAACGCAAGGTTTTGCCCTGCGGCAACTCAGGCGAGTACCTCTTCCGCCAGATGGTTGCCTACAACCAGTCCGCGGGCGCGGGCTGGACGCCGGGGGAAAGCTGGGCGCTGGGGGATTCTCCCGTGGTGGGCCTTTCGATATTGCCCACCTGCGGCACCTTCGAATACCGCAAAGCGCAAAAAATCGACGCTGAAACCCGTTATACTTCCGAAGAGCTCGGCCCCACCATCCGGGTTTACCGCGACATTGACGCCCGCTTCATTCTGGAGGATTTCTTCGCTAAACTGGCGCTCCATGATCCGGCGTAAACGAAACTTAACGAATATTATAAATCTATACGTTTAACATACTCTAATTTCGTTCCATTAGTTATGTTATGCTTTACCTTATGAAGAATACATAACGGTGATTGTCCTTTTGTATAATCACGCATTGGATCTTCTATGAAAATTGATTTTCCATAACAACTATTCTCCACAGAACTCTCATCTTGATTATGTCTACTGACAAAGAAAAAACTGACATTGTTTTTTCCCTTTCCATGAATGAAAAAATCGCATTGAATTTCTGTGGTAATTGTATACATATTATTAAATACCGGTTTGAAAATTTGAAAGTCATTATCAAGAACTGCCTCAAGTTCACATAAAGCGATCAATCGTGGTTTGATCATATTCTCATAATTAGTACTTTTTATTATGCTCTGCGTTGTGATTTTCTTATCAATCACTGCCTGTAATGTATGTCGTTTTGATGTTATGTAAATTCCACGAATATCTTTCGTATATTGAAACCCGGCAAGGTGGTGAAAATCAAAATCGTCGAATATAATCTGAAGTTCATATTTTTTCTTCTTCTTTGCTCCAATAATTTCGTAGCGAAAATTCTCTATCTGCTTCCATGCCTCTGCTGCATTCTCTAGAAGTCCCATATATCCCCCATCATACAAAGGGAGCCTTGCTTTTCAGCAAGGCCCAATAAGCATTTTCTTTCAGTACATATTGCCTATGCACCTATCCAAGTAGAGGTCAATGCATAACCCTCGGTATCACTCCACAGTTAACTGCATCTTGGAACAGCTTCCTGTTTCAACGTGAGGTAGACATCTATGTGCACTACCTATATATTATATAGCACAAAAGAACTGATTCGTCAATATATTTTCAAGAAACTCAACTGCCGCTCAGCAGCTTTTCCGCTTCGGCGGTCAGGTGGGCAAGCAGCTTCTCCGCTTCCGCCTTCTGCCGATGGTTTACGTTCACGTACAGCTTAATCTTTGGCTCTGTGCCGCTGGGTCGCACGCACACGAAGTGCCCGCCCTCCATGGCGAAGTAGAGCACATCGCTTTCCGGATATTCCAGCTTTTCTGCCTTTCCGGTGGCCGTGTCCGTAGCGGTGCCCTGCAAAATGTCCAGCACCCTGCGCACCTTTACGCCGCCGATCTCGGTGGGTGGATGGCTGCGGATGCGGGCCATCACGTCGGCCATCAGCTTCAAACCGTCTGCGCCCGGCATGGTGGTGCTTTCCACCTTTTCCAGGTAGTAGCCATAGGTTTCGAAAATCTCGTTCATCACGTCGTACAGGTTCTTGCCCTGCGCCTTGTAGTAAGCGGCGGCCTCGGCGATCAGCAGGCTGGCGTTTACACCGTCCTTGTCGCGCACGAAGGTAGAGCTTAAAAACCCGTAGCTCTCCTCAAACCCGAACAGGAAGGTGTGGCTGTGGTCGTCCTCAAACTGCTGTATTTTTTCGCCGATAAATTTAAAACCCGTCAGGGTATCGAACAGGGCCACGCCGTGCGCGTCGCAGATGGGCCGGGCCAGCTCGGTAGATACGATGGACTTTACCACCGCGCCGTTCGCGGGCAGGGTGCCGTTCGCTTTTTTGGAGCTTAGGATGTAGTGCAGCATCAGGCAGCCGATCTGGTTGCCGGTAAGCATCCGGAACTGCCCGCTGTGGTCGCGCACGGCTACGCCCAGCCGGTCGCAGTCCGGGTCGGTGGCGAAGCACACCTCCGCGCCCACCTCATCGGCCAGTTTGATCGCCAGCGTGAACGCATTCGGGTCCTCGGGGTTGGGCACCTTCAGGGTGGAAAAGTTCGGATCGGGCAATTCCTGTTCCTTCACCACGCTTACGTTGGTAATGCCGATTTCCTTTAAGATGCGGCGCACCGGCACGTTGCCGCTGCCATGCAGCGGGGTATATACAATTTTGAGGGTCTTGCCCTCTTTTTGCACGATTTCGGGGTTGATGGACAGGGTTTTCACCCGGCGGATATACTCGTCGTCCACATCCACGTTGCCGATATAGGTAAGCAGGCCCTTCGCTTTGGCGGTCGCCTCGTCGATGCGTTTGGCCTGCGTATAGGTCAGCGCGTCAATGGCGGCGGTTACCTCGTCGGCGGTTTCGGGGCCGATCTGCGCGCCGTCCGGGCCGTAGACCTTGTAACCGTTATACTGCGGGGGGTTATGGCTGGCGGTAATCACCACGCCCGCGTCGGTGGCAAGGTGTCGCACCGCAAAGGAAAGGATCGGCACCGGGCGAAGCGCGTCGAACAGTTTGGCGTGGATGCCGTTGGCGGCCAGCACCAGCGCGGTTTCCAGCGCGAACTCGGCGCTCTTGCGGCGGCTGTCGTACGCGATAGCCACCGTGGGGGCTTTACCGTGAGCGTTCAGGTAATCCGCCAGTCCCTGTGTGGCGCGGCGAACCGTATACACGTTCATGCGGTTGGTACCGGCTCCGAGCACCCCGCGCATCCCGGCCGTGCCGAAACTCAGCGGACGGTAAAACCGATCCTCGATCTCTCCGGGCTGATTTTCGATGGCTTTCAGTTCCGCAGCCGTTTCCGTGTCGTTTTGAAAATCGCGAAGCCAGCTTTTGTAATTCTCCCGATCGTTCATAGCCTGCTCCTTTCCATGCCCCGCATGGTTTTGATGAAAAAGCGCCCTGCCGGCGCATTCCGTGGTCTTATTATACCGTTTCCCACAGGGGTTTGCAATCCGGCATCACGGAGCCGGAGAATCGTTCGCAAAATCCCCCCTGCCAGCGCACACAGGCAAAAAGCACATTTCCGTGCTCCCCGCTTGCGCATTTCCCATTAAATAGCGTACAATACCCCTGCGCCGGAAAAAGCGCGAATTTGGTCGCAAAGGCTGGTTTTCCATGGACGTAATCATCATCGGGGCCGGGCACGCTGGCTGCGAAGCCGCGCTGGCCTGCGCCCGTATGGGGCTTCAAACTTTGCTGCTTACGCTGGATGTAAACAGCGTCGCCCTGATGCCCTGCAACCCCTCCGTAGGCGGCACGGGCAAAGGCCATCTGGTACGCGAGCTGGATGCGCTGGGCGGGCAGATGGGGCTGGCCATCGACCGCACCTTTTTGCAAAGCCGGATGCTTAACATCGGCAAAGGGCCTGCCGTACACAGCCTGCGCGCTCAGGCGGATAAGCGCCGCTACCATGAGGAAATGCTGAACACGCTGTTTACCACCGATCACCTCACTGTGCGGCAGGGCGAAGCGATGGACATACTGACCCAAAACGGACAGGTTTCCGGCGTAAAAACCATGACCGGCGATGTGATTCCCTGCCGGGCGTGCGTCGTATGCGGCGGCGTTTATTTAAAAAGCCGAATCATCATCGGCGAATATACCAAAAACAGCGGCCCGCAGGGCTTGTTGCGCGCCGAAGGGTTAAGCGATTCGCTCACAAACCTTGGTTTTACCCTGCGCCGTTTCAAAACCGGCACCCCCGCCCGGCTGGATGTGCGTTCCCTCGATTTTGACGAGATGGAGCCGCAGGACGGCGACGACCCGATCACGCCGTTTTCCTTTTTAACTGTCGCCAAAGCGCCGGAATGCGGCGTTACGTTCCCGCTGGTGAACCGCCGCCGGTGTTACCTGACCTACACCAACGAGGAAACGCACCACATCATCCGGGAGAACCTGCACTTAAGCCCCATGGTGCGCGGGGAAATCAAGGGCACCGGGGCGCGCTACTGCCCCAGCATCGAAGATAAAATCCGCCGCTTTCCGGATAAGGACCGCCACCAGATTTTTTTGGAGCCGGAGGGGCTGAACGCGCCGGAATGGTATCCGCAGGGGATGAGCACCAGCCTGCCAGAACGCGTGCAGTGGCCCATGTATCGCACGCTTCCGGGCCTGCACCGCGCAGTGCTGACCCGCCTCGCCTACGCCATCGAGTACGACTGCATCGACCCCACCGAGCTGCGCCTTACGCTGGAAAGCCGCCGCGTGCCGGGGCTGTACTTTGCCGGGCAGGTGAACGGCACCAGCGGATACGAAGAAGCTGCGGCACAGGGGCTGCTGGCGGGCATCAACGCCGCGTGCAAGCTGCTGGGCCGCGACCCGTTGATTTTAACGCGCGACATGGCCTACATCGGCGTGATGGTGGACGACCTGACCGTGAAAGGTGTAGACGAGCCTTACCGGATGATGACGGGGCGCGCCGAGCACCGGTTGCTTCTTCGGCAGGATAACGCCGACCTGCGCCTGACGGAGCTTGGATACCGCTGCGGCCTTGCGAGCGAAAATCGTTTACGGCTGATGGAAACCAAGCGCACGGCGAGTGCGGACCTGCAAACCCGCCTGAACGCCGTTCGCCTGAAGGCGACGGAGGATCGGGCGGCGTGGCTGACCGCCCACGGCGAACCGCCCGCGGAGCTTAGCTACACCGCCGCCGACCTGCTGCGCAGGCCCAACATCGACCTGGCCGCCGTGACCGAGCTGGTGCCGGAGCTGGCCGATTATCCGGCGGACGCGCGCGCGCAGGCGGAGCTGAACGTAAAATACGAAGGCTATCTGGAAAAGGAAAACCAGCAGGTAGCCCGCGCGCGGGAGATGGAGGACTGGCTGATTCCCGACGATCTGGACTATTCCGCCCTCTCCAGCCTTCGCATCGAGGCGCGGCAGAAGCTGGCCGCGCGCAAACCGCGCAGCTTAAGCCAGGCGGGGCGCATCCCGGGCGTGAACCCCGCCGACGTGGCGGTACTGATGGTATGGCTTAAAAAGTTACGGGATGAGGAAAAACGCGGGTAGCCCATCAGCCGATCATCATCAACGTTTTCACCGGCTGATCGGCACAAGAACGGATTATTGAACCATAAGTGGGTTATCAAAACCGAATCCTTCTGCCATTACAGCCTGACCCCGTACCATACAGTCAACGACAAATCACCGTACAGAAATACGAAAACCGGCGTACGCCAGATATGGGCGTGCGCCGGTTCGGACCGCTGATAGACCCCTTACAGGCGGCTAACCGCAGATTGCTCAAAAAGGTTCAGATGCTAGGAAGCAAGGGTGGCAAGCGGGTGAGCTTACTCGTTCGTAAGTGAACCCCTTGCCACCCCGAAGCTGACAACGCAGATGGGCCTTTTTCAGCAATCTGCGCAAGCGTTACTCTTTATTGTTATATCCCACATGCTTTAAGTAGGCGGTGGGGCTCATGCCCACCACATGCTTAAACTGCTTGCTGAAATGGTAGGGGTCCGGCATCCCGATTTCCACGCCGGTCTGTTTCACGTTCATCCCGCCGCGCAGCAGGGTTTTGGCGCGCTCCATTTTTAAAAACTGCAAATACGCCAGTGGGGGAATGCCCAGTTCCGTGGAGAAACGCTTGCGGAAGGTTTCCACCGGCATCCGGCTGATGGCGGCCATGTCCGCCAGCGAGAAAGAATCGCGATACTGACAGGCGCGCAGCGTATCCACCACACGGGCGATTTCGTGGCTGAGCGTCGCGCTCATCGCCACGCTCTGCCCGCTGTGCGCGGCCAGCAATCCCCACAGCAACTGGCCCAGCTGGAAACTGGCGTCGCCGGTACCGGTATGGCGCACCAGCACCTGCACAATCTGGCGGGAAAGCAGCACCTGCGAAGGCAGGGTGCCCTGCCGTGCGGGCACATCGTTGAGCGCGTTCATCTCCCGCAGGAAATGGGAACTCAGCGGCCCATCAATGGTAAGCCACAGGATGCGGGCGTCCCTGGCGTTTTTCATTCCGCACCCCTCGGTGTCCGGAGGCACCACGATACACTCGCCCTTGGCCAGTTCAATCTCCTCGTCCTTGGTGGTAAACACCGCGGCTCCCTCATCGATAATCATCCACAGCCACTTATCGCCGGTAAAAAGGCGGTAGTTCTGCTGCTGAAGCATTGCACTGCCCGCACTGTGAATCCAGACGCCGCTTTCTTCCACCAGCGCCGCCGGAATATGGGTGCCCTGCACAAAAACGCCGGGATCGCCGCCGTCGATCACCGGAGGCTTGGGGATAAACTGTACGTAGGTCACGTGGTTTCCTCGCTTTCTTATCATGCCTTACCGCCGCTTGCCTGATGCGGCCCACCGCTGACACGCAGCCAGAAAAAAATCTGCGGATGTCAACACGATTATTATAAGGTCACTCCTTTCGCTTGTCAATTCTTGCATGCCAAAAGGCAGGGATTTTTTCCCCTTTTAATACAACTCATTTTCGCTGTTGCAAAGTGCGCAAAGAACGGCTTCTGTTGAAATTTTGAACATTATTGCAATTTTATACGAATATGTGGTCGGTTCTTTGGATGTTTTCTACATCTACCGTCTCTCGTCAAGATTCCGAACTTTTTCGTTCCGGTTCGTCCTGATCATCCACCAGCCAGGGATCCACCGCGATATGTCGCCCCGCAAGCAACTCCGTATAGCAGAGGCGAACCGTCAGCAGGCTTAGCATTCCCACACCCTGATAAGTTTTCCGGTTTCTGCACCCGTTGGTCAGCATTACGACGCCCGTCCGGTCTGTCGGGTCAAAGTACGCGGTGCACAGCATCCCATTCGCCTTTCCACCGTGACCGTACAGCGTGCGGCCTTCCACCATCGTATCCTTGAGAATGCTCATATCCAGCCCCCAACCGCTGTCGCACGTAACCGATCCAATATGGTTCTGGGCGGTTCGCATCTCAGCGGCGGAACTTTCCTTTAACACCCGCGTTTCTCCATAAATCCCGCCGTCGCACAGCGCAATCACAAGTTTCGCCAGATCCGGCGCGGACAGAGTCAGTTTTCCTGCGGAATAGATATAGTCTGTTTGCGGTGAGGCCTGCGTAGCCGCTGTTTCGCTCCCGCTTCGTACCGTTGCGGTCAGGCGCCCTGCCGGCATGGTATACTGATCCGATACCTGCGCGTCGGCGGGCAATCGCCCCGCCTGATACGCCGCCGTGATCCCCAGCGAGGAGAAAAAAGTTCGGTTCATATAATCATCCAGCGTTTCACCGGACAGGGTTTCCACCAGCGTACCCAGCAACCCGCCCCCAAAGTTGGAATACTGTATTTTCGTACCCGGATGCGTATCTCCATAAAACAGCGAGGAGCAGATCTCTCCGCTGAAAAGATTTTCAAGCGGCTGTATGTTTCCGTTCAATGCTTTTTCATAGGCGCCATTGTCCCGCAGCCCGGCCGTGTGGCTCATCAACTGCCGAAGCGTGATCTCCTCTTTGGGATACTGCGGATTACGGACTGTAAACCCAAACAGGTCGGACAGGTCTTCATCCAGTTCCGCTTTCCCATCCTCCACAAGCCGCATCATTCCCATCGCGGTCACCATTTTGCTGATGGAACCCACCCGAAATAACGTATTCTCCGTTACCGGTGCGCCCTCCGGAGCAATCAGCCCATAGCAAAACGTATAGGTGATCCGTCCGTTTTCAATCACGCACACGCACGCGCCCAACGCGTCATACCGTTTCAACAAAGCATCCAGCTTCGCCTGCGTGTCCAGTGTCAGATTCTCCTGCAGGGCGGTCAGCGCGGCCACATCGTCCGCAAGCTCATCGGCTGTTACTTCCTGCCCGGCATCCTCTGTCTCCGTAGTCGCATCCGTTTCAGTGCTGTTCACAGGGGTTGCCGATGTCTGTTCCGCCCATGAAGGCAAAGGAGACAGCAGACTAACGGCCAGCCATACGACCGCCATGATCCCTGCCCATGCTGCTTTCATCCTGCGCGCCCGATTTTCCACCTGCAAACCTCCCTGTCGGCTCAACGCGCCCATCGGCCGGGATAACCAGCGCTATGGCCCGACTCAGTTCTTCTTACTGTTCCATTTCCGGTGGACATCGTTGCCGACCTTTTCTGTTACGGCATCTTTATGGAAAAGGCCCGGCACATAGCCGGGCCCGGAAATACCAGAAGTCGTTTAGATGTTACAGGGTTTCGCATTGCTGCTGTAAAGCTTTTGCTGCGTTGCTTGCCCGGCCACGCCGTCAATCGTAAGTCCGTTCACTTCCTGGAACAGCTTCACCGCCGTCGCGGTCATATCGTCATAAGTTCCGGTAATTTTACCGTCGTAGTACTGCAATTCGTACAGCGTATACTGCAGATTCTTTACCGCCGCGCCGGTCGACCCTACCGTTAGCTTGGCGTAAGTGCCGCTTTCGCTGGTGCCGCCGTAAAGCAACCGCTGCGTACTGGGCCCTGCCACGCCGGTCGCGCGCAACCCTTTTGCCGTCTGGAAGCTCTTTACGGCCTCTACTGTTACGGAGCCGTAACTGCCATCCAGCGTGCCGCTGTAATACCCGGTGCTGGACAGCGCGCTTTGCAGGGCGGTCACATTGGCAGTCGAGGACGACGTGCTGCCGGAAATGGTGGAATATCCGTTGGTGGTAACCGTCTCCCCGTATTTATCCGGATCAGTGCCCGTACCGGTACCGCCTGTGCCGGTAGAGCCGTACAGCGCGTTCAGCGTCGCTTTGCCCGCCACGCCGTCCGCCGTAAGGCCGTTGGCTGTCTGGAAAGCGGTCACCGCCTGCTGGGTGCCAGCGCCATAATCCCCGTCCACGGAACCGGTATAATAGCCCAAATCTTTCAGGCGCTGCTGAAGGGCGCGCACACCGCTGCCGTTCATACCCAGTTTGAGGGAACCGAGATTGGCGACTACCGAGCTGGCTTTCTTCGCCGAAGTGGAATACAGTTTGGTCAGCGTCGTCGGCCCAGCGACGCCGTCCGCGTAAATGGAGTTGCGTTTCTGGAACGCCACCACCGCCGCCTCGGTCGTTTCGGCAAAATCACCGTCCGCCGTGCCACTCATATACCCCAGCACAATCAGGCGGTTTTGCAGAATTTTCACCTGTTCGCCCGAGGAACCGAGCTTGAGGTAAATCGTCGTTTTCCCGTTTGTATAGCTGTTGGTCGTCGTGGTCGTGCTGCTGCCGGAGCTGCTCGAGCTGGGCTTTTTCGTCGGCTTTACGGAACTGCTGCCGGAACTGCCCGTGTCCTTTTTGGCGACCGCGTAATAACTGTATACCTTTTCCTGTGTTTTTGTGCCCGCAACCCCGTCCGCCGTTAGGTTGTTAGCAGCCTGGAAATCCTTAACCGCGCTGGCAGTGCCGGCGCCATAGCTGCCGTCTACCGAGCCGGTATAATAGCCAAGCTCTTTCAGGCGCGTCTGCAGCTGCTTTACCGCCGTGCCGGACGAACCGCTTTTCAGCGTCGTTCCGCTGGCGGCGACAGTGGCCGTCGGCTTAGGGGTAGCGGTGCTCGCCGCACCCGTATTCGCGGGGGCGTTGGTCGGGGCCAGCGTGGAGATGCCACCCACCGTGCTTACATTGCTGGGCGGATTGGTAGCGTTATCATTGCCAAAATTCCAGTTGGACCAGTCCACCTGCTGCGAACCGCCGGTAGTTTCCGGCGTAGGCGTAGGCGTGGCTGTAGCCGCGGGGGTCGGCGTGATGACCGTATCAAATTGCTGACCGCCCGTGGCAACCGTAAGACCGTTCGTATCATCTACGATGCGGTCCGGCTCCACATAGCAACCGGTCATAGCCAATGCGGCAACCAGCAGTACGGCCAACAGCCAGAGCTTGCGGGTATGGCCCGCATTCGCCTGCTGCAAGCGATGATTCTTCACAAAAAACACTCCCTCATCAGGATGGGTCAGGGTGCGCCCGGCGAACGCCGTCCGCTGGAACGCCACCATCATTGTACTAGGAAATATAAGGGAACGCAAGCTTTAATTCGTTTGCGGGCCGTTTCCGGTGATCGTTTCCCCATCCATACGACGTTTACGCGACGTGTTTTATTCCCGCGTGTAAAAATACCGTCATTGCCGGGTATCTCCGCGACCCAGCGCCAGCGAAAACAGCGTGGCGCCACGCACGGTCAGGCCGGTCGCCTCCCGGAGCGCCCGCCGATACAGTTCAATCTGTTCTCCGTAAAGCGCCCACAGTTTCGCGGGGTCTTCCACACGATCCGTTTTATAATCCACCAGTTCCCATGTGCCGTCCACTACATAGCACAAATCCACCACGCCCTGTGCTATCAGGCCTCCCCGCTCCGGCAGCAACAGGTTAAAACTCCATTCGCGCCGCACCTGCGAAGCCGAAAGAGCCCGCCGCCCGCAGGGGTCCGCAAAGAAACCAGCCACCGAGGCCACGTCCACCCGTTCCCGTTCCTCCGGAGTAAACAAACGCCGGACCGCCAGCGCGTCCAGTTGCCGCCGCACTTCCGCCTCCAGCGCGTTTCGGTCTTCGCCCGCGTCACGCAGCCCCGCATACGTTAGCAGACTCAACGCCTTGTGGGCAGCCACGCCACGCATCAGACCGGTTTGTTCTGCCGGAGGGCGCAAAAAGGCAGGCAATTCCGGCAGATCATCCATCAGCTTCGGCCGTGCCAGCGCAAGCGGAAGGCGTTTGGTTTCAACGGTTTCCAGTTCGCCATCCTCATTATCGGACACAGAGCCGGTTAGCTCCGCCTGCCCGGCTGCCTCCTTTTCCGCCCGCGTCAGGGCTGTAACGCCCACCTTAAAAGGATGGTGAACAAACCGCAGTTTCGGTGCGACCGGGTCATCGGGTTGCGTCCCCATTGGCTCTGCATCAGCGCCATGTAACCGTACCTGTTCCGCAAGTTCCGCCAGCCTTTTCCCGCGCTGATCCAGTTCTTCCTGCTCCGCAAGCCCGCGCGAACGCAGAAGCGCCGTTTCCAATTCCTGTGGGGCATTGTGGAAAACCACTCTCCAAGCCCCCTGTTTTTGTGGAATACTTGTGGATTCGGTGGATAACTGCCCTGATTGATCGTTTCTCCATAGCGGATTGTCGATAACGCCCTCCGGGGTCGCCTCCTCTACAACGTCTCGGCCGTCCAGGCAGAGGCGCACCCAGTCCAGCATACTTCCTGCGCCGAAAATTGTGTACGCGGAATCCTTTTCATCTGTCCCGGCCCCGATTTGCTGCGGTATCGCATCCTGTGTGCATCCCAGCAGAACCAGCTCCTCCTGCGCGCGTGTCATGGCAACGTATAAAAGCCGCGCCCGTTCCGCCTTTTCTTCGGCCTGCCTTCGCAGGTTAATCGCGGCTTTCAGCATCGTGTCGGAAGTCGTCCGCATTTCCTCGTTTACGTAAGGAAGCGCCACCCCAAGCCGTGCGTGCGCTGCCAGCTCGGAACGGTCTCTACGGCTGAAGGATTCCTCCAACCCCATCACAAACACCACAGGAAACTCCAAGCCTTTGGATTTGTGGATCGTCATGACCCGCACCACATCCTCGTGCGGGCTCAGCACCGTAGGACTGGCGCTATCCTGCACGCCCGCCTGTGCTTCCACGCTTGCCAGAAAGTTTTGCAGCCCCCCGCCGCGATGCTTTTCGTATTCTCCCGCTTTTTCGCACAACATTCGCAGGTTGGCCTGCCTGAGCCTCCCGCCGGGCTGGCAGCCATAGAACGCGTACAGGCCGGATCGGTTCAGCCATCCCCACAGATATTCATCCAGCGGCATTTCTGCCGCTAAAAAGCGTTCGCGTTCCAGCGCCTCCATCAACGCTTTGCATCGTCCGGCCAGCGCGCTTGTTTCCGCCGCCATCGCGAGAACGGCATTCAGATACGAACCCGAAAAGCTTTTCAGCCGAATCTCTGCCAGTTCCCGCTCGCTCATCCCCACGGCAGGGCCGCGCAGCCAGCCAAGCAGGGCCAGATCATCCGAGGCATTGTTTAGCAGCCGCAAAAAATTCAACGCCTGCGCTGTCTCCTCGGTCGCCATCCCCGAACCCCGATCCTCGCAATATACCGGGATGCCCATTTCATTCAAAGTTCGTTCCAGCACATCCGATACGCCTTTCATCTTCGGGGCCAGAATGGCAATATCCCGGTATCTCAGAACGCCTGCCGGTTTCCCTTCACGATCCGCGAGCGGTTTACCCACGCGGAAAGCGATTTCGCGCGCAATGGCATACGCCTGCAACGCGGCGCGTTCGCCTGCCCGAACCGGCTGGGTAAACAGGTGCAGGCTCACGGGCGGGTCGCCCACGCTTGGCACGCCGGGGTACAGGCGCGCCTCCGTATCGTAATCAATTTCCGTCACGTCGGAACGCATTACCCGTTCAAACACCCGGTTGACCGCCGACAGCACCGTTTCCCGGGAGCGGAAGTTGGCATTCAGCGTAATGCGTCGGGCGGGCGCGTCCCTGTCGGGAGAAAACGACTTCGCTTTCCCCATAAACAGCGTCGGGTCCGCCTGCCGGAAGCGGTAGATGCTCTGCTTAACGTCGCCCACATAAAAATATCGCTGCGGCACGCCGGATGTTTCACGTGAAACATCACGCTTCAAAGCGTTTAAAATGGCTTCCTGCACAGCGCTGATGTCCTGATATTCATCCACAAACACGCCGTCGTATCGCGAGGCGATTTCCTCCCGAATATCCGGATTTGCCAAAATCCGAAGCGCCATCCGTTCCAGATCGGAAAAGTCGATCAGATTTCGCTCTTTCTTGGCGGCGCCATACCGTTCATCGGTATCGCGTATCAGTGCCGCAAGCGCAGCCAGCGATGGTTGCATTGCGTTCAGGCGATGGATGGCGGTTTGCGGATCATCCGGCACATTCTCGGATACTGCGCCGACAAGTTTCTTAATCTGGTCCCGGTTGCCTTTGTATTCGTCCCGGACATTCTCTTGTTCAGGCTCCTGTTTGCGAAGCGAGGGAAGGCGCATCAGCGAAAATGCCTTGACCGCCGTACTTACGGCAGGCAATCCATCACTAATGGCATCTTCCACTGCCTTCACCGCAATTTGATCCGACTTTATTACCGGCAGATATGCCTCCGGGCATAGAGGATTCTCTGCCAGCCGCAGGTTCCTTTGGGCCAGTTCCGACGCTCCGGAAACCAGCATTCCGCAATCCGCCAACAGTGTTTCCGCCATGTTTCCTTTTATCAGGTCTTCGGGTCCGTACGTATGGGCCGCCTGATCCTCCAGCCAGGCAAACGGATCAGGCATCGCCATTAAAAACGGATAAAGATCGGAAATCATCCGATCGATCTGCTTTTCATCAAATTTAAGCGTCAGGGATTGCGCATAAGCATCGCCGGACGCCGCGCGCTCGTACAGCGCATCCATCGCGTCAGATTGCGCCTTGCTTTTCAGGTTGGCGCAAATCGCCTCATCGCCCAGCATGGCCTGCGGATCGATATCCACCGCCTGAAAATATTCGCGAACCAGCTTCTGGCAGAAACTGTGCAGGGTGCTGATCTGCGCGGTTTCCATCAGTTCTGCCTGCCTGCGAATATCGCGGTCCGTATCGGCGGCTTCCGACAGGCGTGCCTGCAAACGTTCCCTCATTTCAGCCGCGGCTGCGTGGGTAAAGGTGACGATCAGCATCCGATCTACAGATAAGTGGTCGCGGCTGATCAGTGAAAAGATGCGCTCGATCAACACCCGGGTTTTTCCGCTGCCCGCCGCTGCGGAGACAAGTAATTGCCGATTGCGCGCGTCTACCGCCGCCTGCTGCGCTTCGGTCAGGCCCATCGAATCACCTCCCCCTCAGGGTTATTGTATCGCGTTTTGATTTGTTTTGGCAAGTCGGGAAAACCTTTAGAATGTTTCACGTGAAACATTCCGCATGTTGTTTTTTGCATGCCGTTTTGTCCGTGTGAGCTTACCATCAAACCGGACGCATTCCACTTATAATCGTTATCGTTTCTGTGTTGTTAGACAGGGAAGTAAAAACATCTCCATCGTAATGGCTCACAAATGTTTCACGTGAAACAATGTTGTGATTTCCTAACTATGATCGAAAATAATCATTTCGTTTTCGTTTCCAGCGTAACTTATCGGTCGGCGATTTCGGGATTTTGATTTGCTTGTTTACCGTATTGTTTTGCGCATGGTATAATAACTCATCTTGGGAAAGGGGGGTTCGCATGGCGACATCCCATTTCGACGCGGAAGGCATCCGCCAGAGCATCGCCGGGAAATTGCAGCGCTATTACGGTGTAACCGTAGAGAGCGCGTCGCTTCAGCAGCTATATAAAGCAACCGCCTCCACAGTTCGCGATCAAATTATGCAAAAGTGGATGATCAGCCGCGAAAAACGCGCGGATGAGCAGGGAAAACGGCTGTACTACCTTTCAGTAGAATTTTTAATGGGCCGCAGTATGAACTGCAACCTGATCAACCTTTGCAGTCAGGATGATTACCGTCAGGCGCTTGAAAGCCTGGGGATCAACCCGCTGTCGATCCTGGCTGAGGAACCGGAACCGGCGCTGGGCAACGGCGGGCTGGGTCGTCTGGCCGCCTGCTTTCTGGACAGTCTATCCAGCCTTAACATCCCCTCCATGGGCTGTACCATTCGCTATGAATACGGCCTGTTCCGGCAGAAAATTGTAGACGGTCAGCAGGTGGAACTGCCGGATACCTGGCTGCAAAACGGTAACGTTTGGGAGATCGTGGCTTCGGAGGACATCTGCCAGGTTCAGTTCGGCGGAGACGTACGCGAGACCGTGGAAAACGGACGAACGATGTTTACGCTGGAAAACGCCTACACGATCGACGCAGTTCCTTACGATATGCCCGTAGTGGGATACGATACCGACTGCGTAAACACCCTTCGCACGTGGAGCGCGCGCAGCCGCGAAGTCTTCGACCTGAAATCCTTCGGCCGGGGCGATTACGACCATGCCATGGATGAAATGAAGATGGCCGAAGTGATCAATAAGGTGCTTTATCCGGAGGACAGCCACTGGGAAGGCAAGCAGCTTCGCATGAAGCAGCATTATTTCTTTACTTCCGCTACGCTTCAATACGCATTGAAGGATTTCAAGCGGCAGTATGGCAACAATTTCGACCTTCTGCCGGAAAAAGTGGTCTTTCACATCAATGACACTCATCCGGGGCTTGCGATCCCGGAGCTGATGCGGCTGCTGATTGATCAGGAGGGGCTGGGTTGGGAAGAGGCTGAAAGCATCACCCGGCGCTGCATCGCCTATACTAACCACACCGTGATGCAGGAAGCGCTGGAGCATTGGCCGCAGGACATGGTGAAGCAGACGCTTCCGCGCGTTTACATGATCCTGGAGGAGCTGAATCGTCGCCTTTGCGCAAAATTGTTTACCCTGTTCCCCGGGCAGTGGGAGCGGATCGGCCATATGGCGATCCTTGGGTATGGCCAGCTGCATATGGCGAATCTGTGCGCGGCGTATTCCTTCAGCGTAAACGGGGTAAGCCAGCTGCATGGGAAAATCCTTACGGAAACGCTTTTCCATGATTTCTATCTGGTGGAGCCGGACAAGTTCAGCGCCATTACCAACGGCATCACCCACCGCCGCTGGTTGCTTTCCGCCAACCCCGGATTGCGGGACCTGATCGGCGAAGCGATCGGGACAGGCTTTTACCGGGACGCGGATGAGCTGGAAAAACTGCTGCCTTTTGCCGATGACGCGGCTTTCCGCGGCAAGTTTGAGCAGGTGAAACGGCAGAATAAGGAACGGCTGGCCGCCCTGATCGGAAAGCGGCAGGGGATTACGCTTGACCCCGATTTTATCTTCGACGTACAGGCCAAACGCCTGCACGAGTACAAACGTCAGCTGCTAAACGCGCTGCATATTCAGGTTCTTTATAATCGTGTGGTCGAGGACCCGAATTATGACGCGCCGCCGCGCGCCTTCCTGTTCGGCGCTAAAGCCGCGCCGGGATATTACCGCGCCAAGCTGATTATCCGCTATATCAACGCGCTTGCGTCGCTGATTGAGAAAAACGACAGAGCAAAGAAATTCCTCAAGGTCGTTTACATCGAAAACTACGACGTTTCCACCGCCGAATACCTGATGCCCGCCGCAGAGATCAGCCAGCAGCTTTCGACCGCCGGAAAAGAAGCCAGCGGTACCGGCAATATGAAGTTTATGATGAACGGCGCGCTGACGCTGGGCACTATGGACGGGGCGAACGTGGAAATTTTCGACCGCGTAGGGCCGGATAACATCTACATCTTCGGCATGCGCGCAGACGCGGTGGATAGCCTCTACCGGGATCACACTTACAACCCCATGAGCATTTTTGAAACGAACGGGGAAATTCGCCGGGCGCTGAGCCAGTGGCTGGACGGCACGCTGTTCCCGGACGAGCCGATGGCTCTGCAGGACCTGTACCATATGCTGCTGATTGGGGATTACGGCGGAATGCCGGACGAGTATTTTGTACTAAAGGATTTCGGCAGTTATTCCATGGCAAACCGCCGGATGCTGACCGATTACCGCGACCGCGAAAAGTGGAACCGTATGGCGATCCACAATGTAGCTAAGTCCGGTTATTTCGCGTCGGACCGTACCATTCGGGAGTATAACGACAACATCTGGCATATTCCGCCGATTTAACCAGAAACAACTCCATAGAAAAAGCCGCGGCCTGCGGGGGATTGCTCCCCCGAAGCCGCGGCCTCATCTTGTCAAAAAACCTGCGTTTTCCGGTGGTATTGGAGGGCCGAAGCCCTCTGATTCAATTCGTATCGCCCGACTTTCCCGGTCGCTCAATCTTCACAGGTTGCGCTATCGCTTACCTGCTCGTTTCGCTTTTCACCTTCGGGTCGCTGGCCGCCTCGCGGCCGTGCCCACAGGGCACACGCTTCCCTATGGTGCCGGTCGAGCGGGGAGTTTGCGGCTTGTCCGCAAACAGACCGTTAAAAGAGTGGTGAAGTCCGCTTTTTTGACGGTCTGTAGCCACGGCTTTCTCTTTCGATTTACAGGTTCACACCCAGCAGAGCTTTGGCCAGCAGGCCGATCAGGAAAGCGATCACCATCACGCCCATGCTGATTGAAACCATTTCCACAAAACGTTTCCGGAACGGGACGCTCTTGGCGACGCTGATGTAGTAATTAAAACCGAGGATAATCAGCACCACGATCGCGATCATCATCACCAGCGCGACGGCCCACAGGTTGTCCGGCAGCAGCAGGTAAGGCAGCACCAGCAACGCAACGGTAATCAGATAAGCGATGCCGGTATACACGCTGGATTTCGCGGCGTTGGGGTTTCCGTCCGCGCGTTCGGCCAGATAATTGCTCGCGGCCATCGAAAGCGTAGCGCTGATGCCGGTGATGATGCCGCTTAACGCCACCACGCGTGTGTTTTGCAGCGCGAAGCTAAGCCCGGCGATGGTGCCGGTCAGTTCCACCAGCGCGTCGTTTAAGCCCAGCACCATCGCGCCCACATATTGCAGGCGCTCCTCGTTGAGCATACCGATCAGTTCTTTTTCGTGGCGCATCTCATCCGCCTGCACGCGGGCCGCGTCCGGAAACTGGCTTTTCACCTTTTCATAGCCGTCTACCGCCGCGGTCTCCGTCTGGGACAGGCGCTTTAACACGAAGGTGTATCCCAGAATCAATGTTTGAATGCGCAGGCGCATCAGCTTGAAGCGGTCGGGCTTCACTTCCCTGCGGCTCACGCTCTGCCAGAAGGCGGCGTGCTGTTTCTCGTCCGCGCCCATCCTCTTCAGCAGCGCGCTGTTGTCGGGGTTCTTCTCCCGTTTGGCCATAAATTCATAGATCAGCGCTCCTGTTTCTTCGTCTCGCTGGCTTTGAAGCACCATGGCCTGAACTTCCGGGCTCAGGCTTTCAAACGCCGGGATGGACTGTTGCATACTTTATCCCTCCAAACGAATAAATCGTTCTCGTTTCTCTTGACGTTCTCCTGCCGTGGTTTCTTACCCGCGCTGTGTGATTTCGTACATCAGGATCGCGGCGGCGATAGCGGCGTTCAGGGATTCCGCGCCGCCGCGCATGGGCAGGCGGAAACGGTGGGTCGCCTCTCCGGCGGTCTGCGGGGTGATGCCCGCGCCCTCGTTGCCGATGATGACGCACACCTTTTGGGGCAGTTTACGCCGGGTATAGAAATCCTCGCCGTTCAGTACCGAAGCCAGTACCGCATATCCGGCGGTTTTCAGGGTTCGCACGGTTTGCACGGCATCGTCCGCCTGCACGCAGGGCACGCGGAAAATACTGCCCATGGTGGCGCGCAACGCCTTGGGGGAAAACGGATCGGCGCACCCGGGGGTGAGCACACAGGCGGTAAAACCCGCCGCGTCCGCGGTACGCAATATGGTGCCGACATTGCCGGGGTCCTGCACGTTTTCCAGCAGAATCACTTTGTCGCCCAGCTCCTCAGGATGGACCTGTCGGGGCAACACCACGGTTGCGGCAATGCCTTGCGGGGTTTTCACCTGCGAAATCGCCTGCAATACCGATTCCGGCACCGCATAACAGGTCGCCTGCGGCAGGCTTTCCAGCAGCGGCGCGTACTTTTCCACACATTCCTGCGCCACAAACACCGTACGCACATCGTTCGGTACGTTTTTCGCCGCTTCGCCGACCATATGTTCCCCTTCACAGAGGAATAATTCGCTTTCCTCGCGCGCCTTGCGGGTTTGCAGGGCGCGCGCCGCCTGAACGGCGGGGTTGCGAACGCTTAACAGGGTCTGCATGGTGTTGCCTTCCTTTCCGTTGGTTCGCGAAAGCGTCTCTGCCCGGCGGGTTCTCACAGAAATCGGTTTACATCCGTTCCGGGGCTTCCATGCCGATCAGGTACAGGCCGGTACGGATCACGTCCTTCGCGGAGCGGGTCAGGCGCAGGCGCGCCTCCCGCACGGCGGGATCGTCGTCCAGTATGCGGTTTTCGTAATAGAATTTATTATAGGCCTTGGCAATCTCCGTGACCGCGCGGGTTACGATGCTCGGTTCGTATTTATCCGCCGCGTCCAGCACCGCCTCGGGGAAGCGGCTTAACAGGCGCAGCAGCTCCTGCGCGTAATCGTCGGACAGGGCGGCGTAATCCGGCTGCGCCGGCTCGCCCGCCTGTTCCGTCGCCTTGCGCAGCACCGAGCAGCAGCGCGCGTGGGTATATTGCACATACGGGCCGGTTTCGCCGTCGAAGTTGAGCGCCCGATCCCACCAGAAGTCGATATCCTTGATGCGGTTATTCTGCAAATCGGCGTAGATCACCGCGCCGATGCCCACCTGCCGCGCCACGTCGGCCTTGTTTTCCAGGTTGGGGCTTTTCTCCTCGATAATCTGCAGCGCTTTTTCCTGCGCTCGGTTGAGCAGGTCCTCCAGATATACCACGTACCCCTTGCGGGTGGAAAGCGTCTGTCCCTCGTAGGAGATCATGCCGAAAGCGACGTGCACCAGGTCCTTCGCCCAGGGATACCCCATCTTTTCCACCACCTTGAACCACTGGCGGAAATGCAGGTCCTGCTGATAGGCCACCACATACAGGCATTTATCGAAATGGTAGGTGTCCGCGCGGTACAGGGCCGCGGCGATATCGCGCGTGGCATACAGCGTGGCTCCGTCTTTTTTAAGGATCAGGCAGGGTGGCATATCCGATTCGGAAAGGTCCACGATGCTCGCGCCGTCGCTTACGGTCAGCAGGTTTTTCGCCTTCAGCTCGTCAAGTACGCGGCCCATTTTGTCGTTGTAGAACGATTCGCCCGCGTAGCTGTCGAAGGTGACGCCCAGCAGGTCGTACAC
>JAEWYP010000025.1 GCA_023395615.1 Bacillota bacterium | reverse complement strand
TTGGCCTCCACCCCCGGGTGCAACTTTTTGGTGCGGATGATGCAGCACAGATGTTCATCGGCAAGGTTTTCCGGCGTCAGGGTGATCCAATCGGCGCTCACGCTGTCGGCTTCCTCCGTTCGGTTCGTCAATGCAGGGTTATTTTCCGTCTTTAATCAGCCTGCGCACGTCGTCCAGCAGACTGGCGAGGCTGGGGGATTGCTTTATCGATTCCTCCACTTTGTCGATGGAGCTCATCACGGTGGTGTAATGGCGGCCGCCGAACGCGTCGCCAATCTTGGTCAGGCTCAGGCCCAGCATTTCGCGGGTGAGGTACATGGCGATCTGCCGGGGTACGGTCACCTCGTGGTTGCGGCGCGGGCTTTTTAAGTCGTCAATCGTGATGCCGTAATAGGTGGCGACCGCTTCCTGAATGCCGTCTGCGGTGACGCGGCGGGACTCGCTGTGGTTAAACAGCTCGCGCAGGGCCTCGCGCGCCAGCTGCATGTCGATCTGGCGGCGGGTGAGGGAGCTGTAGGCAGTCAGGCGGGTTAGCGACCCTTCCAGCTCGCGCACGTTGGTATCTACCTTTTCGGCGATCAGGGACAGGATGTCGTCGCCGATCAGCAGGTGATCGTACTCCGCCTTCTTGCGCAGGATAGCCAGCCGGGTTTCAAAATCCGGGCGCTGAATATCCGCCAGCAGCCCGCCCTCAAAGCGGCTGCAAAGGCGCTCTTCCAGCTTGTTAATCTCCTTGGGCGGCTTATCGGAGGTAACCACAATCTGCTTGCCCGCTTCGCGCAGGTGGTTGAAGGTGTGGAAAAACTCTTCTTCTGTGCTGTGCTTGCCCGCGATAAACTGGATATCGTCCACCATCAGCAGGTCCACGGTGCGGAAGCGGTCACGGAACTGCTGGTTGGTATTGTTCTGCATGGCCATGATCAGCTGGTTGGTAAAATCCTCGCTGGTGATGTATAAGATTTTCATTTCCGGGTATAGCTCGTGTGCGTAGTGGCCGATGGCGTGCATCAGGTGCGTTTTGCCCAGCCCCACGCCGCCATAAATAAAAAGCGGGTTATACGCCTTGGCGGGCACTTCCGCTACGGCGAGGGATACGGCATGCGCGAAACGGTTGCCCGCGCCGACCACGAAAGTGTCAAACGTGTATTTCGGGTTGAGCAGGCAGGGGTTCACGTCGGCCTGCTTGGCTTCCAGCTCGGTCTTGCGGGAAAGCAGCTCGTCGTGGTTTAAAATTTCCACGGTCAGGGCGTGCCCGGCCGCGGTGGCTACGGCGTTTTGGATTTTCGTCTGGTACCGGTCCACGCCAAAATCACGCATCAAAGCGTTTACGCACTCCAGAAGAAAGCTGTTGTCAATGACGGCGTAAGGTTTCAGGGCGGACTTGATCCACGTTTCGTAGGAAACGTTATTCATATCCTCCTTTAAAATCTTACAGGCATTGCTCCAGATTTCTTCCGCATTCAACAAGACGCGTCAACCCTTCCAAAGTGTATATTATGCAATCCAAATTGAACCGGCGACCGTTGCAGGAGACACCCGAAGACCGTCGCCAATGTGGAAAACCTGACGTTTGGATTTGTTAGGGGTTTTTCCATGTCGGGCTTTATCATAACAGAATCCGTTACGTTTGACAAGCGGGACGATGTGGAAAGAAAATGAATAGGAAAACGAATGTTGAAAACCTGCTCTACCATCGGTAGTAGTGTGGAAATCCTGGAACGCAATCAATCGGGTTTGGAAGGGAAAATGCAACAAAGAAAGATAAAAACTGGCAATTACGATGAATAAATATGCAAAAAGGATGAATATAACTTTTTTATGAATTCGATAAACCCTTTCATATCAGGGTTTTAGAGAAACGTGCTGTTGAAATGTGATGAATTTGTGAAGGCACACAAGGGAAAAGTAACGGAATTGTAGAATGATAGGGTATCAGGTTGCCGCTCCGGGAGCGGACAGACCCAGAAAATCAAAGCTGGCGATGGGGGGAAACGTACGTGGCCATTCCTGTGGACGTGAAGGATGTGGAACGGGTACTGAACCCGTGGCTTGGCACAATGCTCCTCTCTTCGTCGCCGATTGCCGCTGAAATTGCCCGTGAGGTGATGGAGTACGCCCCGTATCGCCAGACGTTTCAGGAATTGAAGGAAACGATTGACCACGATCTGTTCGCGGGCGTCAGCCGCGCCACGGGCGGCAGTATGTGTGTTGTGCTGGATGATTACAGCACCCGCCGGCTGAAGCTTAAGGACATGGAGTGGATGGCCGACGATGTGATGGGGCTGGCGTTTGACTGCCTCACGCCGTTCTCCGCTAACTTTACCAAGTTAAACGACTATGCTCTGCATGCGGAGAGTCTGGCTGCCCTGCGGGTGCTTTATCAGAAATACAGGGATTTTTTCACCGAAGAACAGTATGTGTTTATCATTCAGATGATCCGGAAAATTTACCCCAAAGAGCGGTACGCTGCGTGGCTGAAGGAAGCGAACCTGCCGCCTGACGTTTTGGGAGAATGAACCGTTTCCTGCCGAATGACCGACATTTTCTGATGGGTTCAGTGGGCCGAAGCCCACTTTTTTCACAATCAAAAGCGCCCGCTTCCCCACGGGAAACGGGCGCTTTTAGCCGCAAAGTATTCAAATGCTTTATTACTTTGCTTTCGTCGCTTTTTTAAGCGCATCCAGCGTTTTGGTGCCGGCCAGCCCATCGCCGCTTAAACCGACCGACCACTGGAACCGTTTAACGGCCGACAGGGTCAGATCTCCGTATTTCCCGTCGGCGGTGCCTTTGAAGAAGCCGGCCTTTTTCAGCATCTTTTGCAGGCTTTTCACGCTATCGCCACGGCAGCCGTAATACAGCGTCTTACTATTCTTCATCACCAGGCCGTGCGCTTTTTTACTGTCGATGTTGTTGGCTGCGGACAAACCGTCGTACAGCGCCGTAAGCGTCATGTTGCCTGCTTTACCGTCGGCGGTAATGCCAACGGCTTTCTGGTAGCGGTACACAGCGGAACGGGTGGACTGGCCGAACTTGCCGTCCACTTCTCCTTTGTAATACCCCTTGGATTTCAACGCCTTTTGCAGTGAGGTTACATCGCTGCTTTCCGTTCCGAAGGGGATGGTGGAATACTTTGCCATCGCGGAGAAGCTGACGCTAAGCACCAGTACCAGCGCGAGCAGCGCGGAGAGGAACCGCAGTTTCGTTTGTCGCATGGGGCAAGCCTCCTTGATGATGTTTCGTTTCCTGGCATGCCAGGGGTCGCGAAGGCGGTTCCGTTACGGGAACTCACCTGTATGGGTCAATCGGGGAGCATTCAAACAGTTAACGTTTGTAAAACAAGGTTTATTCCATTCGATTGGAAAAAAGTTGACTTTTTTCCGGCGTACGCGGGAAATCACGCTGAAAAGCGGATCGGTTCGCTTTTTGGGACGTCAGAACAAGGTTCTTTTCTATTATAATCGTTTCCGCCTCCTGTTACAACTATGAATTTTCCCATTGTGCAGGGGAATAAGCAATGGAGTACGTGTACCGGCTTGCGGCGTTGTGCCGGGGGGAACGTTCGTGCTATAATCCTTGGGAACGGGGGAGAGCGAATGGAACAACTGACGGCGACTGTGCTGGATACCACTTTTCGCAACGAGGAGAACGGATATACCGTGCTCCGCGTTGCCGTAGGTCGCGGGCAGCAAACAGTGGTGGGCGCCATGCCGGAACTTTCCTCCGGAGAGAACGTCACGTTTCAGGGCGAGTGGAGCGAACACCCGGTGTATGGCAGGCAGTTTAACGCGAAAACCTGCGAGATCACCCCGCCGGACTCCACGGCGGCGGTGGAGAAATATCTGGGTTCCGGCCTGATCCGCGGCATCGGCCCGTCCACGGCGAAACTGATCGTTCGGCACTTTGGTATGGACGCCATGAGTGTGCTTGACGAGCACCCGGAACGATTAACCGAGGTGAGCGGCATCGGCCCCAAGAAAGCCGCGATGATTCTGGAAAGCTTTGCCGAGCAGATGAGCGTTCGCCGTGTGATGCTATTTTTACAGAATTATGGATTAAGCCCCAATCTGGCCACGAAAATCGCAAAGTATTACGGCGAAAGCGCCGTGGAGCTGATCCGACAGAACCCGTACCGGCTGGTGACGGACATCGACGGCGTGGGGTTTCTGACGGCAGACCGTATCGCCCTGTCGATGGGGGTGGATCCGCACAGCGAGTTTCGCGTGCGCTCAGCGCTGTATTATCTGCTCAGCGAAGCGGCGGTTGGCGGGGGGCACACCTACCTGCCCAAATCCGTGCTGGCGCAGGGGGCCGTGCGAATGCTGCACGTGGAAGACGAACTTGTGGAAAACCAGATCACGCAGGCGCTGCTGACGAAAATGATCGTCGCGTTCCGCCTGCCGGATCAGGAGGAAAATTGCCTGTGCCTGCCTTTTTACTTTCAGGCGGAAAGCGAGATTGCGGAACGCCTGCATTACCTGATGGAGGCGCGGCCTTATAAAAAGGTGACGGGCCTGCCCGAACGGATCGCGGCGCTGGAGAAAGAGCTGGAGCTCAGCCTGAGCACCCGCCAGCGGCAGGCGGTGCAAAGCGCGGTGGAAGAGGGAGTGCTGATTATCACCGGCGGGCCGGGCACCGGCAAAACCACGATTATCCGCTGCATCTTAAAACTGCTGAAAGATGATAACGACATTCTGCTGTGCGCTCCCACGGGCCGCGCGGCCAAACGCATGACCGAGGCGACGGGGGAGGATGCGAAAACCATCCACCGGATGCTGGAATACGGCGGCGAGGAGAACGTTTTTGCCCGCGACGAGAATTATCCGTTGGAAACGGATTGCCTGATTGTGGATGAGATGAGCATGGTGGACGCGGCGCTGATGCGCGGGCTGCTGCGCGCAGTGCTGCCGGGCACGCGCCTGATTCTGGTGGGGGATGCTGATCAATTGCCAAGCGTGGGTGCGGGTAACGTGCTGCGCGATCTGCTGCAAAGTGGAGTGGTACCAAGTGTGCGCCTCACGGACATCTTCCGCCAGGACGAGAGCAGCATGATCGTTGTGAATGCGCATAAGATTAACGAGGGGCAGATGCCGACGCTCAACCGCAGGGGAGCCGATTTCTTCTTTGAACGCCAGACCTCGCAGAGCGAGGCGGCGCGAACCATCTGTACGCTGCTGCAAACGCGGCTGCCCAAATACCTGGGCTTTTCCCGGGCGGAATGGCAGCGCGAGTCGGTACGCGCTATCCAGGTGCTAAGCCCGACGAAAAAAGGGGACTGCGGCAGCCTGAACCTGAACCGCCTGCTGCAGGCGGCGCTGAACCCCGAAAGACCGGGGGTGGAAACGCTGCTGCACGGGGAGACGGAGTTTCGCGTGGGGGATAAGGTAATCCAGACCAAGAATGATTATCAGCTGGCGTACACGCGGAAAACAGCGACGGGGAGCGAGGAAGGGGCGGGCGTGTTCAACGGCGACGTGGGATATGTGGAAACCATCGACCCGGCGGAGCATATGCTGACCGTGTGCTTTGACGACGAACGGTATGTGACCTACCAGAAGCAGCAGCTGGACGCGCTGGAACTGGCCTATTGCCTGACGGTGCATAAAAGCCAGGGCTGCGAGTTCCCAGCGGTGGTGATGCCCGTGGTGGGCGGGCCGCCGATGCTGATGGCGCGTAACCTGCTGTATACGGCGCTCACCCGCGCGCGCAGGCTGGTGGTGCTGGTGGGGCGGGAGGACGTGATTGCCCAGATGGTGGCGAACAACCACGTAGTGCGCCGCTACACGACGCTGAAGGCGCGGCTGGAGGCGACAGTGGGATGAAAGGGCTCTGGGAAAGACTGTTAAGCCTGCTGTACCCGCAGCGGAACCTGTGCCACGCTTGCGGTACGCCATTGGTAAGCGGGGAAGGGGTGCTGTGCGCTTCTTGCGTAGGTACGCTCGCCCGCGCGGCGTTGCCGCTTCGGGGCGCTCCCGCGCTGCTGAATGATACCGTCGCGTTCGCGGCGTCGGCCTATACGTACGCGGGCACGGCGTCAGCACTGGTGAAAAGGCTTAAATTCAACGCCGATCATACGGCGGCCCTGCCGCTGGCGGAACGGATGGCGGCGCTGTACGCGGCGTTTGCTCCTTTGCGTACGGCGGAGTTTTGCGTGGCGGTACCGGTGCATCCCCGGCGACTGCGCCAGCGCGGATACAACCAGGCGCAGGTGCTGGCCGGCGCGTTTGCGGACATGGTGGGCGTGCCGCTTCTGACGGATGCGCTGGAGCGGGTGCACCATAAACGTTCGCAGGTCGGTCAGGGGCGGGAGGCGCGGCGGCAAAACATCCGCGGCGCGTTTGCCGTAAGCGCGTCCGGCCGGGAAATACTGGCGGGCCGCAGAGTGCTGTTGGTGGACGACGTGCTTACCACCGGCGCGACGGTGGAGGAGTGCGCGCGGGTACTGCGGGAGGCAGGCGCGGCGGAAGTGCTGGTGCTGACGGCGTGCCGGGCCTGAGGACGCGCGACGATGCGCGATCGATTCGCAACATTTCCCCGGATGGGCGTTGCGGGCTATGTTACAGCGCGGTGATAATGAGAAAATCATCCGCTGGAATGCCATTCGGGTTACGCAACATGGTAAAGAAGGAATCGAATCCCGTAACCGAAGAAGGGAATATGGACAAAGAGGTTTTATCCGACGGTTATTTTACCAGGAATGCCATCAAATACGGTAATAATTGGAAAATACCTTTGTGCAAACCTCTCTTTTTCCTGCGCTTTTTTCGTGAAAAATGGCGAAAAAGCAGGTAATTCACCGTTTTTTGCGCATTTCCGGTTTCCCTTTCTTGCATTTCAAGTTCGGCTCATGTATAATAATCATGTAGCGTGATCAGAAAGGAGGCTTTATTCTATGAAGTCTGTCAACATCAAGCTAAGCCTGGCCGAGAATGTTAAGTCGTTCGTAAACATCGTCAACCGTTATCCGTACGATGTCGATCTTCGCGCCGGCCGCCATGTGGTGGATGCGAAGTCCATTCTGGGTATCTTCAGTCTCGACCTGAGCAAGCCCATCACGATGGAGATTTACAGCGATTCCTGCGACGATCTCCTCAGCGACATTAAGCCTTTCATGGCTTAAGGGCTTCGCCCGCGGATGCGGGCAACCATGTAAACACAAATCAGGCCCCTTGCGGGTCATGTTCGGGGCAAAGCGATGCTTTGCCCCGTTGCTGTATTGGGAGGCCCTATGCCGATTAACTCCCCGCCGCGAAAGGTATCCGAAACGGAGAACATGCTCCGGCTTTTGCTGTGCGTCGATACGCTGGACAGCGTAACCCCGACCCAGCTGTGGACGTTCGTGGCGGAGCAGGAGCTGATGGATTACGTATCCATGCGCCTGTGCCTGCATAAGCTGCTGTCGGCCGGGGAAGTGGAAACGGGCGGCGGGTCGCTGACCGAGCAACTGATTGTAACCGACCGCGGGCGCGAGGCGTTGTCGCTGTTTGGCACAAGGCTACCGGGGGATGTGAGCGCGCGGATTCTGGCCGCCGCGCCGGAATTTCACGGCAGAATGATCCGCAACCAGCAGGTACGTGCCGCGTACGAAATTGCGCGGCCTAACGATTACCGCATCAATCTGTCGGTGCACGAAGGGGATCTGCCCACCGTGCGCCTGCATATGGAAACCCAGAACCGGTCGCTGGCCGGACGAACCATCCACCGTTTCGCCATTAACGCCTCACGCGTAACCACCTACCTGTACGGGCTGGCGGAACAGGCCACCCGGGATTTTGCACAGGCGGACGCCGTGCCGCTGCCGCCGGGCGCGGTTACGGAGCACAGCGCCGCGGAATACACCGCCCGCGCGACACTGGCGGGCAAGAAGGCGCGCTTTGAGGTGGAACTGCTTTTACCCAGCCGTAAGGCGGCGGAAGCGCTGATCCGGTCGCTGGCCGATCCGGACGCGGCGGCGGTCGCCAACCGGTTGACCGATCTGGTCAGCGGTTCACGCTTTATCGCCCGCTGACCTTGCCGAAGGTTTTTGGCGGCTGGGCTGGCTTAGGGCAAGCCTTAACTTGCCGATCACTACGCACGATGCTCTCGCCGCGTGGAATGCGCGGCGAACACGGACGGATTCATCCCTGCGCACAGGGGGAGGCAGTGCCCCTGGCGCACGAAAATGTATCGCACTTGTTGCGGGCCGTCTGATTGCAGTGCGGCCCGCTGCTTTTTTCCTCCGCTTTACAGACGCTTTCCGCTGTGTTATGCTACAAGCAGATTAAGCCTGCGGGAGGGTTTCGGCGTGGCAAAACTGTATTTCCGGTACGGGGCGATGGGCTCCAGTAAAACGGCGAACGCAATTATGGTGCGGCATAATTATCTGGAGCGCAACCAGAAGGTGCTGATGCTGAAACCCCGGCTGGACCGCCGCGACGGCGCCAATCTGGTGGCTTCGCGTTGTGGTCTGGAATGCGAATGCAACTATGTGGAGGAGCTGGAAACGCTCGACGTGACCGGGTACGACTGCGTAATCGTGGATGAGGCGCAGTTTATGACCAAGGCACAGGTGGAATATCTGGTGCACGTAGTGGACGACCTGAACGTCCCCGTGATCGCCTATGGCCTGCGGGCCGATTTCCGGGGCAATTTTTTCGAGGGTAGTCTTTGGCTGATGGCGTGGGCCGATACCATTGAGGAAGTGAAAACCATCTGCTGGTGCGGTAAAAAGGCCACCTGCAACGCTCGCGTTATCGACGGCAAAGTGGCTAAAACCGGGGAGCAGATTGTACTGGGCGGAAGCGAAAGCTACACCAGCTTATGCCGAAAACACTGGATGGAAGGCAATCTGGGCGATCATGCCGGATGCGAAGGAAGCGCTGGCGGATGCGACGAGGAAGTCCCTTCATAAAGACAGCCCCTAAATAGCTTCCCATACAGAAGAATCAGAAAAACCGGGCGGTACCGTATGGATGTACGGCGCCGCTCGGTCTTATTTTTCTTTCCATTGCAGAAAGGGTGGGCCACCAGCACGGTTTTACGCGTTCAGCGTTTCCTGCGCGTACCGGGCGCAGGCTTCCACATACCGGGCGCAGGGACGGTCTTTGTAATAATCCGCTGTGCGCACCGCGGGCACGGGAGAGGGAGTCACGCCGTTTTGCAGCAGCAACTCGCGGCAGATCACGGTACCGAAGGAATTGCGAAACTGCTCCGCCTTCTGCTGGATCAGTGCGTACTGGCGCTCTTTCGCCGCCTGATCCTTCGGGTCGGAATAGCCTTTCAGCGCGCCCAGCGCCATGCTCATCCCGGTGAACGCGCCGCAGATTTCCCTGAGGCCGCCTACGCCGCCGCCCATAGAGCAGCTCAGCTTCAACGCTTCGGTTTCGTCCAGCCCGATTTCCTCATGGAACGCGGTAAAAACGGATTGCGCGCAATTAAACCCGCGGTTGAAATAATCCAGCGCTTTTTGTGCCCGCTCGTCACATGTCATGGCTTGCCTCACTCACGCGGCAGGGGCTTCGCGTCCGCGATAGCCTCGGCCAGCTCGTCCAGCCAGTTGCCGGTAAACAGCTCGATCAGCCCTTTGTCACAGCCGGAGCTAAGCTTCGGGTCCATGGGCAGGCGCGCCGCGTGGGGGATATGGTAGGCGGCGGCCAGCTGCTCGACGTGGCTTTCGCCGAAGATTTCAATCTTTTTATCGCAGTCTGGGCACTGCACGTAGCTCATGTTCTCCACAATGCCTAGCGCGGGAATGTGCATCATGTCGATCATCTTCATCGCTTTTTCAACGATCATGCCCACCAGTTCCTGCGGGGTGGTCACCAGTACCGCCGCGTCCACGGGGATGCTCTGGAACACGGTCAGCATCACGTCGCCGGTTCCCGGGGGCATATCGATAAACAGCACGTCCTTATCGCCCCAGATCACGTCCGTCCAGAACTGTTTTACGGCCCCCGCGATGATCGGGCCGCGCCATACGACGGGGTCGGTGTCGTGCTCCAGCATCAGGTTGAGGCTCATCACGTCGATGCCGGTTTTGGAGCGCACGGGGAAGATGCCGTAATCGTTGCCGCCTGCCCGTTCGGTCAGGCCGAAAGCCTTGGGGATGGAAGGGCCGGTAATGTCCGCGTCCAGAATGCCTACTTTCAGGCCCTGTCGCTGCGCCAGTACGGCTAGCAGGGCGGTAACGAGGCTTTTGCCTACGCCGCCCTTGCCGCTGCATACGGCGACGACTTTTTGGATATGGCTTTGCTCATGGGGTTTTTCCAGCAGGCTTTCCGGTTTGCGGGAATCGCAGTTCTGGCTGCAGCTGGAACAATCGTGGGTGCATTCGCTCATGGGTATGTTTCCTTTCTTGGGTTTCGAGTAACCGGCTCAGGGCTGGCCGACTGCGTCTACCACGGCCTGGGCCGCTTCGGCGATCAGTTCTTCCATGGGCCGCTTGGTAACGCCGACCACGTGCAAGCCGCAGCGATCCAGCGGTATCAGGATTTTTTGCGCCTCGCTGCCGCTTACGGCGGCGGCGATGGCCGGAGAGATTTCGCCCAACAGGGCGTTGCTGTGCAAAATGCCGATGACGCCGGTAATCACATCCGCGGTTTTGCACTGGTAGCGGATGGCGCTTTCGCCTGTGGCTCCCTGATCCGCGCCCGCGCGCAGCATAGCGGCGGTAGCGGCGGCGTTGGTGCCCAGCGCCGTAAGGGTCACGGCGGGCGCAATGCGTTTGATGGCGGATACCAGCGCCTTGCCGACGCCGCCGCCCTGACCGTCGATCACCAGTACCTTCACGGCAGGTTCTCCTCTCCGTTGGGTTCGTCTTCCGGGGCCGTTGCCCCGGACAGGATCAGCTGATCCTGCCGCGTTTTATGATACGCCTCGAAATACCGTTTTTCAAGGGGAATCCATTCGGTCTCAAAGCGCTTCAGCAGGTCCGGGCCGTTGCGGCGCAATATCCGCGCCCGCTGTTGCGCGGGGGGCACGGTCAACAGTGCGCGTACGGCGTGCAGTGTGACGTAGTCGGAATCAAACGCCGGGTGAAGCGCGTAACTCCCCTCGATGATCGTAACCGGCTTGGGTGCCACCATATGCCATACGGTTTTGCCGGTATGGCAGTTGAACGCGCCATAACGGTAAGGCTCGCCCGCGACCAGTCCGCTTAATACCTCGGCCTGAAAGCGCTCGTAGTGCACGTTGCCGCCCGGTTGGGCCAGCCGATCGGGCGAACGCAGGGCAAACGGCAGGAAAAAGTCGTCCATGTGGAGCACGTTACAGTCGTACAGCGGCGCGATCAGGCTGATTAGCGACGTTTTGCCGGAGGCGCAGTCCCCGTCCAGCGCCAGCACCGCCGTGCCGCGAGCCTGCAACGATTGCTCCAGCGCAATCAGCGCCGGCAGCGCGTCGCCGTAGCGACGCAGCACCACGCGGTAGGCGGGGCGGCAGGCGCTTCGGTACGCCTCGCTGTGCCGTGGCAAACCGCCGGATTGTTTCCAATCGGCAAGGGCGGTTTCCAACTGCGTGAGGGTAAAGGACAGGCGCGGCGCTTCGCCCTGCGAGGGTGCATCCACGCCGAAACGCGCGGCGCATTCCCACAACAATTGCAGGCTGTCCTGAAAAACGGCTTCCGAACCGGCAAAATGCGTTTCGGTGCCACGCATCAAACGTGCGATACGTTCCGGCGGCAGCAGGCGCACGCCGGGAGAACGCAGGTTGAGGCGGCACAGCCCGTTTCCCAGCGGAATATAAGCGGGCACGGACGCATCTGCCTCCGTCTGCGCCATTTCTTCGCGGATGTACTGTGCGCACGCGGCCTCGTCCGGCAGCAGGTGCCCGCAGCCGAAGGCGTGCTGATATAGAAATTTGATCGCGTCCTGGGCCTGTACCTCCGGGCGGTCGGCCAGAGATTGCAATAAAAAATCCGAATGCATGGGTTCACCCCGTCTGTCGGTGAATTTTTGGGAGGGCCGTTGGCTCCTCCGGAAAATGCGAGAGGGCCGCCCGGGACCCTTCATGGCGTCCGAACGGGCGGCGCGATTTAGTTTCGAGGCGGCGTTGACGGATACCTGCGATTATGGAAATCGTATCAGGCGGTTTTGGCGCGGCCCAGTGGCAACAACTTCGCCTTTTCCAGCGCCACCACAACCAGCGGTACCAGCACCAGCTGAACGAGAATCCCGGGCCACGCGTTTACGAACGCGCCCGCCAGGAACAGGGCGATGGTAAAGGGCTTGGCCAGAATCAGCGAGTACAGGCCCCAGCTGACAAGCCCCCACACCACGCGGCCCAGCAGCATCGCGCCGATCAGCGCGAGGTAGACCCGTGCGGGTTTTTGGGCGAAGCGGGCGTACAGCAGGCCCGCGAACGCGCCGTACGCGCCCAGCTCGAAGGCCATGGCGATGGCGGTGGGCATCAGCGGGGGCATCCCGAACAGTAGGGTGCGCAGTAGCGGGCAGATCAGCCCCACAGCCAGCCCCCACGGCCAGCCGCATATCATGCCGCACAGAAGCACCGGCAGGTGCATCGGCAGCAGCGCCGACCCCAGCTGGGGAATCTGACCGGTCAGAAAGGGCAGGGCAAGCGCGAGCGCGAGGAATAAAGCACTCAGGGTAAGGCGGGTTACATCGGTTTTTCGCAAGGAAATCGTCATCCTTTCGTCTGTCGTGCGGCCTTGACCCCCGTTCACGGGAGTACGATGCCTTCATGACATCCGAGCAAAGCGCTTGCAGACAGTATACCATAGCGGGGGATGGGCGTAAACCGCGGGAGTGCCGAAGAACCAAAAGAAGGGGAAGCTTCTTTTCCGTTCTTACAAGAGAGCGGACAGAAAAGTTCCCCGTGTTGCGGTTCCCGCTTGACGCCCAGCCTTTACCCGGCATTCCGCAAAACAATGTGAAAGACCGTCATCATTTCGCCCCGATCAGGCTCCTCATCCACCCAGATGCGCCCGCGATGCAGTGAAACGACATTCCGGCAGAGCGCCAGCCCAAGGCCCCAGTTGCTTTTGGTGGACTTGGTGGTAAAGAACGGATCGAAGATCGCGTTCCATTGTTTGCGCGCGATGGGGGTGCCGTTATTACCGATGTTGATGCTCACGTACCGTTGCAAAAGCAGAACCTGCAGCTTGATTCGGGGAGGGGCGGCGTTGTTTTCCATCGCTTCCAAAGCGTTGCGCACAAGGCATTCCAGCACTTCCTGCAGCTGATAGGGATTGCCTTCCACATACACCGGTTCCTCCGGTAGTTGCTCCGACAGATGCACATTTTCCGGCAGGGCGATTCGGTCGAAGGTATCCCGCACCAGCGAAACGATCTCCAGCCTCTCCATGGTCATTTTCTTTTGCCGCATCGCGTCGCGAACGGCGCTTAAGCGCTGGTAAATTTCGTCGTTTCGGGAGATGATGTACGCCACATCTTTCTGCAAGGCGGGGTCCACCTTTGCGGAGAGCAGCTTCAGCTCCGCCTGCTGGGAGAGCAGCTCGTTTTTCAGGTAATGGCAAAAGATACGCGACACGGTATCCACGGCGGATACCTTGCTGCGGAAGGCCAGGTCGCTTCGCCGGGCGCTGGTGATCTTCCACAGATAATACAAGGCCACCAGAAAAAAGCTGCATACGAGCATGCCGGAGATGAGCGACGAATAGGTGTTGAAAAAAGTGGGTTTATAGACGGGCAGCGACCCGAAGGAGATGTAACGCGCGGCGCGCGACATCCACATCGTTTGCGCGGGCAGCCAGCTGTACAGGTACAGGTACACCAGCGATATGGCGCTGTAGAAAAAGGCGACCAGCCCAACGCTTGCCCGCAGGGAGCGCGGGGTGCGAAAGAAGGTCGCCAGTAGTAGCCCGGTGGCAAACAGGATTTCCGCGATGTTGGCCCAGCGGGATACGGCGGGCAGTATCCGATAAAACTCCCGGAAAAAAAACACATTCTGAAACGGGCCGATGCCCTGCATGTAAACCCAGCGGATCAGCTGAGGGTCCAGAAAAACAAGCTGTACCGCCGCAAACGTGCCGACCCCCCAGCGAATCGCTTTCATCAGACGATGGTTGAGCAGGCTGGTAAACAGCAGCGCAAACAGCACCGACGACAGGACGAACATCATGTGAGAAAGGTTGAGAATTTGTAACAGAACGATTTTTTCAATCGGGAGACGGGTAAGGCTTACCTGAAACTGTGTGCTGACCCCAAAAAACGCGTAGACGTAGTTGTAGGCGTAATAGTCTTTTGCCATGTACGCCATGGAACTGAACACGGTGCCGGCAAAACCGGCGCAGATTCCAATGACAAAAACCACATAGGGCACCCAACGAAATTTTCGCATGTTTACCTCATATCCTCAGGAGGAGAAAACCCCACCTTTCACGTGCCTGCAGGCTTTGGTGTCCGCCTGCTGAGAAGGCTGTTCCGCTATGTTTTCCAATCCGTTTAAGGATAGTATAACATAGTTCCTGATGATGAAAAGGTTGGTTTTTTTAAACCGTCCAGCTTTATGTATCAAATGGTTTAAATATTTCCACCTTGTCAGGTGCCGCCGTCTCCATTATGCTACGGCTAGCGAGGGGGTTCGTACCCTTGAAAATTTGCGGGAGGTTTTAGTATGAAAAAGGTCTGTTCCATTCTGCTGGCACTGATCATGGCTTTGCTGCCGATGACCATGGGCTTGGCGGAGAGCAGCGGCAAGGTTACGCTGCACTACTACGGTTGGACCGACGAAGAAAGCTACATGACCGGTCTGATCAACACGTTCATGAAGGAGAACCCGGACATTGAGATTGTTCCGAGTTTTGTCAATCATGACGATCATAACCAGAAAACGGTCGTGATGGTTTCTGCAAAGGCGAACGATGTGGACCTCATCAGCTGCGACAGCCAGTCGACGGTGCTGAATCTGGTATCGCTGGATGGGCTTTTGCCGTTGAAATCCTACATCGACGCAGCCGGCATCGACCTGAGCGTGTTTGGCCCGATCATGAGCGATCTGGCCTACAACGGCGATTACTACGGCATCCCCTACCGCAGCACCCTGTACTCCCTGTACTACAATAAGGACCTCTTCGACAAGAAGGGGATTGCCTATCCCACAAAGATCACATGGGACCAGTACCTGGATCTGGCCCGCCAGCTGACCTTTGAAGAGAACGGCACCCAGTACTGGGGCGGCTTCCTGGCGGACTGGCTGGGTGCGCCGCTGTCCATGTACCAGCGCGATTCCAACCTACTAGACGACGATCTCTCCCCCCTCAAGGAATGGATGACGATCTGGAACACCGCGGTAAACGTGGATAAGAGCCATATGGGCTTGGCCCAGATGAGCGCCGAGAATGTGGATTGGCTCAAGTTCTTCTGCCTGGGCACCACCGGGATGCTGATCAACGGCGAGTGGACGATCTCGATGCTGAAGGATTACAAGGCGCAGGGCATCAGCGTGCCCAACTGGGATGTTACCTACCTGCCTAACTTTGACGTAAGCGGCAACATGGTCAGCCCCGGCGGCCTGAGCACCTTTATCACCGTCGGCAAGTATTCTCAGCATCCGGAAGAAGCCTTCAAGTTTGTCCAGTTCATGGCCAGCGAAGAAGCGTCCGTGTATCTGGCCAGCCAGGGCGTGTTGCCCGCGTATGCCAGCGACACCGTAAAGGCAGCCTTTGCGGAAGCGGCCGGCGCATCCGGCGCCCCGACCCTTCTGGATACCACCATTAAGCTGGAAACGCCCTCTGTGCCCGGTTATTCAGAAATCCAGACCGCCTATAACGAGGAGAAAAAGTTGTTCCTCACCGGTCAGGAAACGCTGGATGAGTTGATGCAGAACGTGACGGACCGCCGTCAGGAAGTACTGGACGCAAACAAGTAAACCGACTATCGGCCAACATCGGGGCGGGCATCTCTGCCCGCCCCCTTTATGCAAACCCTGCCCTGCGCCCGGTTATACGATTTCAAATCATGAATGTGTAAGTCTCACGGCAATCTTTAGTACATGCATGAATGGAAATCGCATCACACTGCGCTTCCCGCTCCCGGACTGAACCCGGCAGAGGGGAAACGGCCGGACGACGCTGTTGGGAAAGAGAGCGAAAGATGAGGAAATTGACGTATCAAAGGCATGAGAAGGTTGCCGGAATGCTTTTTATCACCCCGGCGCTCGTGTTCTTCCTGCTTTTTTTGGCCTACCCGATCTGCTACGGTCTGCTGCTGAGCTTTACCAGCAACCGCAATGCGGGAGCCTCGCTGCAGTTTAACGGTCTGGCGAATTATATCCGGCTGTTTTCCAAAGACAGTTACTTTCAGATTTCGTTGCGCAACAACCTGCTGTACGCGCTGATGTTTACGCCCGGGGTGCTGATGGTGGCGCTGCTTACGGCGCTGCTGCTGAACATGAAGTTTCGCGGCAAAGACATGCTGCGGACGGTCTGCTTTTTTCCGTACCTTACGTCGATGGTTGCCACGGCGACCGTGTGGAACATGCTGCTGGCGCCCAACGGCCCGATTAACCAGATGCTTACGTTTTTGGGCAACACAAACCCGCCCGGATGGCTGATGGATAAAGACTGGGCGCTGTTTTCGGTGGTGCTGGTCGCCGTATGGAAGAATTTCGGTTACTATATGATTATTCTGCTCGCCGGCCTGCAATCCATCCCCGTTTACCTGTATGAATCCGCGAAGATCGATGGGGCGACCAATGGAAAAGCCTTCCGCTTCATCACGCTTCCCATGCTGTCCCCGACGATTTTCCTTTGCCTGGTGACGATTATCATTTCCGCGTTCCAGGAGTTTGACCTGATTAAAATCATGACGGAAGGCGGCCCGGGCCGCGCTACCAACGTGCTGGTTTTCCGTATCTATCAGGAAGGTTTCGTGAACATGAAGATGGGCTACGCCTCCTCGATTGCCTATACGCTGTTTGCGATTATCATGGTGATCACCGTTGTGCAGTTCTACCTGCAAAAGAAGTGGGTGAATTATGATTAAGGCAATGTCGACTGCGAAAAAGCCCCTGAATATGCGTATCTTCAGGCAGGTGCTGATGGCGGCACTCCTTGTGCTCATCTTCTTTGTGATGGTGTTTCCGTTCTTTTATATGCTGACCTCGTCGCTTAAAAACGATCAGGATGTTTTTACCAAATCCATGTTCTACGTGCCCAACCCGCCGATATGGAACAATTACGGCCGGGTGTGGACGGAGATCAGCTTTTTGCAGTATTACCTTAACACGATCAAGATCACAGTGCTTGCGACGGCGTTGCAGCTCTTCATTTCCGCCACGGCAGCCTACGCGTTTGCCAGGATGCAGGTGCCTTTGAAGAACTTTTTCTTTACGCTGTTTATCAGCACGATGATGGTCCCCTGGACGGCGGTGATGATTCCGCAGTTCATTCTGGTATCCGGCATGGGGCTTTACGACTCCCACGCGTCATTGATTTTGCTGCAGGGCTTCAATGCCTTTGGCATCTTTATGCTCCGTCAGTTCTTCATGGGCATTCCCAACGAACTGAGTGAAGCGGCCGTATTGGACGGTTGCGGTCACTGGCGGATTTTTACGCGGATTATGCTTCCGCTCTCCAAATCCTCCATCGCGGCGCTGCTGATCTTCTCGTTTATCAAGGTGTGGAACGACTATCTGGCGCCGCTGATCTATCTGCAAACCCCGGGGAAACGCACCGTACAGCTTGGTTTAAGCCTGTTCTACTCTCAGTATTCCATGGAGTACGGAGTCATCATGGCCGGAACGGTGTGCGCCCTGCTGCCGGTGCTGATTCTGTATATCTTCTGCGAAAAGCAGATCACCACGGGCATTGCCTTCTCCGGCATGAAAAACTAACGAAAACAGCTTTTTTAGAATAACCGTAAGGAGTTAATCTGCATGACGAACGTACAGTTAACCGCGGATACGCTTTGCATTGGAGGGAAACCGAAAATCCTGCTTTGCGCGTCGCTGTTCTATTTCCGTATCCCCCGGGAAAACTGGGAAGAGCGCATGGTGCAGCTCTGCCAGACCGGGTATAACTGCATCGATGTGTACCTGCCCTGGAATTTTCACGAGCTGCGGCCCGGCGAATGGCATTTTGAGGACATGCACGATGTCGCCGCGTTTCTTTCGATGGCGGCGAAGCACGGGCTGTATGTGATCGCCCGCCCCGGCCCCTACATCTGCTCCGAGTGGGACGGCGGAGCGCTCCCGGCGTGGCTGTACGGGAACGGCCACCCGTTGCGGCAGGATGATCCCGCGTATCTGGCCAAGCTGAACGGCTGGCTGGAAAAGATCCTGCCGATCATCGCGGAATACGAGGAAGGCCGCGGCGGCAGCGTTGTGGCGGTGCAGCTGGAAAACGAGCTGGACTATTTTGCCTGCAAAACACCGGGGCCCTATCTGGAAAAGCTGAGGGATACCGCCCGCGCCTGCGGCATCACCGTGCCCCTGACCGCCTGCGCGGGCCAGTGCGACGTGCAGGGCGCCTGCGGCTATGCGCCGGATGTGCACCCGAC
>JAEWYP010000055.1 GCA_023395615.1 Bacillota bacterium | reverse complement strand
AGGCTTTGGGGCCCGCGTCGACCACTTTCTGATCCATGTTCTGGTACTTGGCAAAGTTCTTCTGGAACATTCCGGCCAGTTTCTTGGCGGTTTCCTCGTAAGCGGCCTTGTCCGCCCAGAAGCCCTTCGGGTTGAGCACTTCCGCGGGCACGCCCGGGCAGCTCGTGGGAACCAGAACGTTGAAGATCGGGTCGAGCACGAACTCGCCCTTCTCCAGATCGCCGTTCAGAGCCGCAGTGACCATTGCGCGGGTAAGGGGCAGTTTCATGCGGTTGCCGCCCTTGCCGTAGCTGCCGCCGGCCCAGCCGGTGTTGACCAGATATACGTTCGCGCCGGTTTTGTCAATGCGCTCGCCCAGCAGTTCCGCGTAGCGGCTGGCGGGCAGCGGGAAGAACGGAGCGCCGAAGCAGGTCGAGAAGGTCGCCTGCGGCTCGGTTACGCCGCGCTCGGTACCAGCAAGCTTCGCAGTGTAGCCGCTGACGAAGTGGTACATGGCGGCTTCACGGGACAACTTGCTCACGGGGGGCAGTACGCCGAACGCATCTGCGGTCAGGAAGATGATGGTCTTAGGCACGCCCGCTTCGCCAGAGAGTTCCACGTTGTTGATGTGGGTTACGGGGTAACCCACGCGGGTGTTCTCGGTGATGCTGTCGTCATCAAAGTCGAAATCGCGGGTCTCGTCGTTCATCACCACGTTCTCCACGAGGCTGCCAAAGCGGATGGCGTTGTAGATGTCCGGCTCATGTTCTTTGGACAGGTTGATGCACTTGGCGTAGCAACCGCCTTCGATGTTGAAGATGCCGTCGTCGCACCAGCCGTGCTCATCGTCGCCGATCAGCTTGCGGTTGGGGTCCGCGGAAAGGGTGGTCTTACCGGTGCCGGAAAGGCCGAAGAACACGGCGCTGTCACCTGCGTCGCCAACGTTGGCGGAGCAGTGCATGGACAGTACGTTCTGCTTGGGCAGAATGTAGTTCATAATGCTGAAGATACCCTTCTTGATTTCGCCCGCATACTGGCTGCCGGCGACAAGAATAATCTTCTTTTCAAAGCTGATGATGATGGCCGCTTCGCTGTGCACGCCGTCGATGCTGGGGATGCACTTGAAACCGGGGGCGGCAATCACGGTGAAACCGGGTTTGAAATCATCCAGATCGCCTGCTTCGGGGCGGCGCAGCAACTGATGGATGAACAGGTTTTCGCTGGCCAGTTCGTTCACGACGCGGATAGGCACTGTATACTTCTTGTTGGCGCCCGCGAAACCGTCGAAAATAAAAACATCGCGCTTCTGCAGATAGGCGCACATCTTGGCGTAAAGATTGTCAAACTTATCAACGCTGATCGGCACGTTGATATCGCCCCATGCGATTTCATCGTGGATGGAAGGCTCGTCAACCACGTAACGGTCTTTGGGCGAACGGCCGGTGTATTTTCCAGTGTTTACTACCAGTGCGCCTGTTTTGCTCAGTTTGCCTTCGCCAAGCGCCAGCGCATATTCCACCAGCGCGGCGGGTTCAAGGTTGCGGTGAATCGCCTTGGTTTCGATAATGCCCAGGTAAGACAGATCCAGACTCATGTTGGGTTCCTCCTTGGATTTGATAGTGGGGAAGTTGCGACGCTTCCGAGCGGCGATAAAGGTCGTCGCCGTGATACCGTTCAGACGAAATGGCACAATTTCGCCCTAATTCAAATACTTCTGCATATGCTTCAAAATTCCTTCTGAAAAATCAAATATGTTTTAAATTTAACAATGAATATTTCGGTACACCTTGCAATTGCTCGGATTCGTAAGGTGATATAAATCGAAAAGCGGCTGAATTCAACCGCTTTTCGTCGTTTTTCCATATCATGCGGTATGAAACCAGGTCATGATTTTCTGCCTCCGTCCGCCCGCCAGGAGGAAAGCAGGGAATTTATGCAAGTTTGTGAGTTCAATCCTGCGTTATGGGTGTTTCGGGTTGGGCCTGTTCCCCGGCGCTAAGCGCGTTGACAAATGCAATCCATTGGATAACGCTTAACGCTTCTCCCCGCACAGTCGGTTGCAGGCCGAGGGTGTTCAGCGCGGCGCGCACCACATCCGGCGTGAACAATGCCTGCCCTTTCAGTGCATTTTGCAAGGTTTTACGGCGCTGGTTAAAAGATAAACGCAGGAGTCGCCAGAACAGCGCCTCGTTCCCCACAGGCGCTGGCGGCGCGCTACGCATGGTCAGGCTGATAAAGGCGCTGTCCACCTTCGGGGGCGGAGTAAAGGCAGAAGCGGGAATCGTTGCAAGCAGTTCCGGCTCGCAGTAGTAGCGGCAACGGATACTCGCCAGCCCGTATCCGTCGTCTCCAGGTTCGGCCAGCAGTTTTTCCGCCACTTCCCGCTGCACCATCAGAGCCATCTTTTTCACCGGCAACCCACTGCCGAAAAACAGATCAAGGATCGGCGTTGTAATATTGTAGGGAATATTGGCGACGACCATCCAGCTTTCCCCCAGCATGTCGGATATTTTCCGCATGTCCATCCGGCGAATATCTCCCGGCAGGATCTCCAGATTACTATAGTCTTCCGTTGCCAGCCGAAGAAAGGGGAGCATCGCTTCGTCCACTTCCACCGCTACCACACGCTCCGCGACTTCGCACAGGCAAGCGGTCAGCGTGCCTGCCCCGGGTCCGATCTCCAGCACACGATCCGTTCTTTGCACGCCGGCCTTCTGCACCAGCATTTTTAATAGCGTGGTGTTGTATAAAAAGTGTTGTCCCAAATCATGTTTATAATGGGGTTCAGGGCCCCGGGGCTGTGGGTTCCGTTCACCTGATCGCATATTGATAACCCCTTCTCGCAAGATTTGGTTGTACAGCCGTTATGCCTTAGGCTCGGTTTCGTCGATTTGCACCATATCCCGTCCGAAGGAGCTGATCAATGTTTCCGCGTTTTCCTCCCGCAGGTCCTCGGCCCGCTTCGTTTCAGCGCTTCCTTCCAGAACGGCTTCAAACTGCAGGGGTCTGCCTGCCGTTTCCGTCAGCGCTTTTGCGATCGTTTCCCGACGTTTTGCGTCGTTGAGCCTCCCAAGAGAAAAATCCTTGCGGGCAAAAGCAACCTGTACCCGGCATATCCCTCCCGATTCTCCTAAAAACCGTTCGTTCTTCAGCAATCCAAAAAGCGGCGGTTCGGTTTTCGCCAGCAGTTGAAGGGTCTGACTCCAAATTTCTTTCGCGTCGGCAGGCGCAGCTTCCGGGGCGGGTTGCGTTCGCTGGGAAGAAGTTTTTCCCGTAGCGGAACGCGCTTCGCTTTTCGATTCTTCGACGGATTCCGTTTTGTCTGTTTTGCGTGGTGCAACGACCGCGATCTTTCCCGTTTCAAGTGCCGTACTCAGCGCTTTCAGCTTCGCTTCCAGTTCCGCGATCCGCTCCAGCAGCGCAGGCATATCGTCTCCGTGCGCGCTCATGCAGGCTTCCAGCGCCGTGATCTCCAGCCCGATGCGCGGGGAGGATGCATAACGCATTTCGCCTTCCGCCCGTAAAAAGCCTTCGGTAATCCGCAGCAGGCGTTCCTGCGTAAAGGTTTCCGCCTGCGCACGGTAACGTTTTTCGTCTTCGTCGGTTATTTCCAGCAAAGAGGCCGCGTTTTCCCGTACCGCTTTCACCGTGAGCAGCGCGCGCATATGGCGGGACATTTCCCGCAAAAACACCTGCGGCTCCCGGCCGGCCCTCATTAATACGTCAATCTGCGCCATCACACCCGCCGAATCTTCTTCGGCAAGCTTGTCCGCAAAGGCAAATAGGAAGTCCCTGTCGCTGGCGCCCAGCACGTCGCGCACCGTCGCAGCAGTCAGCACGCCGTTTTGTGCGGCGGATATGCACATGTCTAATATGCTGAACGCGTCACGCATCGCCCCTTCCGCGGCACGCGCCACCATTTGCAGCGCCTCCGGCTCGGCAGTCAGGTTCAGCCCTGCCAGCGCCTCTTCCATTCGGCTGATGATCAGCGGCGCGGGGATGCGGCCGAAATCGTACCGCTGTACACGGCTTAAGATCGTTGCGGGGATTTTTTGCGGTTCGGTCGTTGCCAGAATAAACACCACATGCGCGGGCGGTTCCTCCAGCGTTTTAAGCAGTGCGTTAAACGCCGCCTGCGACAGCATATGCACTTCGTCAATGATGTAAACTTTATACTTGCCGACCTGTGCGGGATAGCGAACCTGTTCCAGCAGTTCCCGAACGTTGTCCACACTGTTGTTGCTGGCCGCGTCCAGTTCCAGCACATCCAGCGTGCTTTCGCTCAGGATTGCCCGGCACGGTTCGCATTCTCCGCAGGGATCTCCGTGATCCGGGTGCTGGCAGTTGACCGCACGGCTCAGAATTTTTGCGATCGAGGTTTTCCCTGTGCCGCGGCAGCCGCAGAGCAGGTAGGCATGGGCGATCCGGCCGGTTTCCACCTGCCTGCGCAGGGTGCGCACCACAGCCTCCTGCCCCACCACCTGTTCGAATTTCAATGGCCGCCATTGCCGGTATAACGCCTGATACGCCATGCTTTCCTCCATGCGCCCCTTCGGCGGGGCTGTTTCGCTGTTTTGATTGTACACCATCCCGGAGCTGAATGCCATAGCCGGATCCGTCGGTTTTCTTCCTTCATGCTGTTGTCAAAACCGTTCTTTTCCGGTATGATGTTTTTTCAGGTTTTCTGATGAATGCGACCGAAAGGACAGCTATGATTCAACATTTTCGCCAGAAACTCCGTCCCTGGTTCGGCAGTGCTGTTTTCTACCGCGGCGCGCTTGCCGTGATGCTGCCCGTAATGGTTCAGCAATTGATCAACACCCTGTTTAATATGATTGATAACCTGATGGTCGGCACACTGGACATGGAAGGCCTTTCCATGAGCGCCGTCAGCGTCGCTAACAAACCGTCCTTCATCTTTAACAGTTTTCTGTTTGGGCTTGCCGGAGCGGGCGGGTTGCTGATCAGCCAGTATTTCGGCGCGCGTGACCGAAAGACCTGCCTTGGCCTGTATTGGTTGCAGATGGGCATCAGCCTTTTAAACGGCCTCGCGTTTTTCGCCCTGATGTTCTTTCTGCCGGAAGCCGTGATGCGCATTTTCGTAACGGATCCCCGTACCGTTGCCCTCGGGGTAAAATACCTTCGCATCGTCAGTTTCAGCTACCTGCCCGCTTCCATCAGCGGAGTCTGCATCTTTTCCCTTCGCTCTCTCGGGCATAACCGGACCAGCATGCTTGTCAGCCTTGGCAGCATGGCGGTCAACGCCGGATGCAACACGCTGCTTATCTTCGGGCTGTTGGGCTTCCCCCGGCTGGGCGTGGAGGGGGCCGCGCTGGGCACGCTGATCGCACGTCTGTTTGAAATGGCCATATATGTATCACTGATATTCCGCCGTCGCATGTATTTCACTTTCGAACCGTCTGCCTGCCTCCGTCTGGGGCACTGCGTACGCGGACAATTTACCCGCAAAGCGTTGCCGTTAATTACCAACGAACTTTTATACAGCGTGGGTCTTAACATCTTCTTCTGGTGTTTTGCCCGGCTGGATGAAAGGGCCATTCCTGCGCTTGCCATCGCGGAACTGTGCTTTCAGGTATCCGCTGTCGTCGCTACGGGCAATTCCTCCGCCGTATCGGTGCTGATCGGTACGGCGTTGGGCGCGGGTGAACTGGATAAGGCGCGGGAAAACACAAAGAAACTCTTTACTCTCACGATAATATTAGGGTTTGGCGCAATCGCATTCTGCTGCGGGCTCGCTTTCCTGCTTCCGCAGTTTTACAACATCAGCGCCGAACTGCGCAGGACAGCAACCCTCCTTTCCTGTGTGATGGCTTCGTTCGCTCCGGTCAACTTTGCCTACGCTTTCTGTTTTTTCTGTTTGCGCGCAGGCGGCGACACACGCGCCGCCACCCTGCTGGACAGCGGTTTTCTGTGGGCGCTTCCCGTACCTGCCAGCCTGCTGATGGGGTGGCTGTTGCCCGGACGGGTTTCCATGCTGACTGCGGTGCTGATTGTTTATCTGCTGCAAAATCTGCGGGTGGTCCCGGGGCTGATCGTACTCAGAAAAGGGCATTGGGTTCGAAACATTACCATGGAAAATACGCATTGAGCATGTGCGCGGTTTTAGCGCACGGTATACGTCGCAGAATGGACAAACCGCCCCACAGGCGGTATAATAATGCGTTGACAACAGTTCCGGCAGGGGGTGTAGGTTTGAGGAAAGCGCTCGTACGGTTTGGCGCGGTAATTACAGCGGCGCTGCTGGCGGTATTCGCAGCCGGCTGGCCCGGCCCGGCGGCACTGGCGGAAGATGTTTCATCCGCAGATACGACCGTCGTCTATATCGCACCCAAGCTTTCCTCCAGCGCCCCCGCTTACGACGAAACTCATCCCGAGAACCTGACCGAAGATCAGCTTTACGCCAAATCCGCCATCCTGATTGAGGCGGATACCGGCGACGTGATCTTTGAGAAAAACGCGGATTCGCGCATGTACCCGGCCTCCACCACAAAAATCATGACCGTACTGCTGGGTCTTGAAAAGGGCGATCTCACCTCCACCGTTACTATGGACACGCTTTCCACCAACCTGGAAGCCGGCAGTTCCACCATTCCTCTGCAGGTGGGAGAAACCATCAATTTCAAAGACCTGTTGTACGCAACCATGGTGCGTTCCGGCAACGACGGCGCAAACCTGATCGCGGAAACAATCGGCGGCAGTATCGAAGGCTTCGTGGATCTGATGAACCAGGCGGCTCAAACTATGGGCTGCACAGATACACACTTTGCCAATCCCAACGGTTTGCACGATGATAACCATTACACCACAGCACGGGATATGGCGAAAATCGCCCGCACCGCCATGCAGAACGAAGAGTTCGCCAAAATCGCCAAAACTTACACCTATAGCCTGCCCAAGAGCAACCTCAGCCGTTCCCGCGTGCTGGTAGGCGCCAGCGATAACTGGTTGAATTCCAGCGACGATAACCCGAATTTTTACCCTTACGCTAACGGCATCAAAACCGGTTTCCATTCCCGGGCAGGTTACTGCTATGTGGGTTCCGCCGAAAAAGACGGCGTAAAGCTGATCTCCGTCGTGTTCTACACCTCGGAAGCCGGCCGTTGGTCCGACACCAAAAAGCTCATGGAATATGGATTTTCGCAGTTCGTCAGCGTTACCCCGGCGGACTTGTATGATATGAACCCCACCATCATCGAAACTACCGGATTTTCTATGGACGATACGGATATCGGTCGCCTGCAGCTGGATATCCAGCCCCTGCCGGACACGCGCACAGTGCATGTGGTGGCGACCAAAGACGAAGTGGACGCACTCGCCCGTGATTTAAAACAGACTGTCATTATCGATTACACGCGCTCGAATTTCGCAACCCCCGTAACGCAGGGCGAAGTATTCGGCACAATGACGTATTACCCCACCGACGGAGGCAGCGCTGTGACCTACCAGCTGGTAGCCTCACGGTCAATCGAGCGGCGCGAGGACGCACCGAAATCTCTGGAAGAGATTGAGGCCGAAACTTATGCCGACCCCAACCCTTTCCCGCCGTTCTCACTGGAAGTCGCGCTGGTGGCCGCTATTCCGCTTCTCGGACTGTTCTTTCTCATCCGATTCATCTTCCGCAAGCTCCATAAGGGCAAGCGGCGCAGCAGACGCAGCAGTCGAGTACCCAAGCCGGGCAACCGTTACTTCCGATGAACTGCCGTACCGATTATGGATAAGGAGGGGATGGGCTTGATCGCGCAGGTCGTTGTGGACGTGGTGCACGATAATGTTGCCAAACCCTTTTCCTATCTGATACCGGACGGCATGCAGCTTTCTCCCGGTATGCGCGTGCGTGTTCCTCTGGGGCGGCGGCAGGTAGATGGCGTAGTGGTGGCGCTTGCAAACGAGTGCGACCTGCCGCCGGAGCGGATGAAACCTGTGGCACGCGCTCTGGAACCCTACGCGGCCGTGTTGCCCCCGCTGTTAAGCCTTGCGGAGGAGCTGGCAACCGAGAACCACTGTCCCTTGTCCGAAACCCTGCGGTTGATGCTGCCTGCCGCCATGCGCACGGGCAGGGTGCAAGCCAAAACAGAAACGCATGCCCGGCTGGCGCCCGGAGTGGACGCATCGACTCAGGCCGCCGCGCAGAAACGCTCCCCCAAGCGGGCAACGCTGCTCAGGATGCTCGCGGACGGCGCGGAGCACCCGGTAACAGAACTGGGCACGCTGGTTTCTGCCCCACAGGAAGCCTTGCGCAAACTGGCTGACGCGGGCCTGGTCCTGCTGACCGAACATGAAGTATACCGCCTGCCGTACGAGCAGATGGTAAGCGATTCCGACGTCGCGCCCACGCTGACCGCAGAACAGCAAAGCGCGCTGAATGTAATGGCGCCCGCGCTGGACAACGGCAACGGCGCGTTCCTGCTGCACGGGGTAACCGGCAGCGGAAAGACCGAAGTGTATCTTGCCATGGTACGCTGGGTTCTTGACCGTGGAGGCACAGCGATTATTCTGGTGCCGGAGATTGCGCTGACCCCGCAGATGGTGGGTTGGTTTCGCGATCGGTTCGGCCCGCAAACCGCCGTGCTGCACAGCAGGCTAACCGACGGGCAGCGCTGCGACGAATGGCGGCGCATCCGTCTTGGCGACGCACGTGTCGTCATCGGGGCGCGCTCTGCGGTGTTTGCGCCGGTTGAGCATCTGGGCCTGATCGTGATTGATGAGGAGCACGAGCAGACCTACCTGAGCGACCGCCATCCCCAGTACGACGCCCGCCGCGTTGCGAAAAGCCGCTGTCTGCGGGAAGGGGCCACGCTGCTGTTAAGCAGCGCTACTCCCAGCATTCTAAGTTTCGCTATGGCCCGCCGTGGAGATTATACTCTTGTGGAGATGCCCAGCCGGGTAAACCACCGCCCCATGCCTGCTGTGACGGTTGTGGATATGCGCAAGGAGCTTGGCGCGGGTAACCGCTCCATCTTCAGCCAGCTGTTGCAGCAAAAGCTGCAGGCTTGCTTTTCGCAGGGGCGGCAGGCAATGTTGTTTTTAAACCGGCGGGGCTACAACACTTTCGTAAGCTGCCGCAACTGCGGCTACGTGGTCAAGTGCCCGCAATGCGATGTAAGCATGACGCTGCATCAGGTGGAAGGCAGCGAACACGGCGAGCTGCGCTGCCATTTCTGCGGCGCGGCGATCCCCCCGCCCGCAACCTGCCCGGAATGCGGCAGCCCCTACATCCGCTTCTTCGGTTGCGGCACCCAGAAGGTAGAGGAGGAATTACACCGGCTTTTCCCGAATGTGAAAACCATCCGGATGGATATCGACACTACGCAGAAGCGCGACGCCCATTACGAGCTGCTCAACGCCTTCCGCGAGGGCCGCGCGCAGGCGCTGGTGGGCACGCAAATGATCGCGAAGGGATTGGACTTCCCCAACGTTACGCTGGTTGGCGTGGTGGCAGCGGACCTGACCCTGAACCTTCCGGATTACCGGGCGCAGGAACGCACTTTTCAGCTGATTACGCAGGTGGCTGGGCGCGCGGGGCGCGCCGATACGCCGGGCGAAGTGGTAGTGCAAAGCTACAAACCCGATCATCCCTGCATCGTTGCCGCCGCCGCGCAGGATTACCGGGCATTTTTCACGCAGGAGTTCGATCGGAGGCGCACGGGACTGTATCCGCCGTTTACCATGATTGCCCGGCTGCTGGTGGAAAGCCCGCAGGACGAAGCCGCCGAAACGATGAACAATCGTCTCTACGACACGCTGAACGCCTTTTTACAGGCCCACCCGGCACAGAAACGAAGGGTGCTGATGCTGCGTGCGGATCACGCTCCCGTAGCCCGGATCCGCGGAAAATTCCGTTATCATGTCCTGCTGAAGCTGTTTGAACATCCGGACGCTCAGCCGGTATTGCGGCTTATGAACGAGCTGGCGGCGGTCAATGACGACCAGTGTCAGATCTACGCGGAGCTCAACCCCGCGACGTTGATATAACCAAGGAAAGGAACATGCCAACATGGCGATCAGAAAAATTGTAACCGTCGGGGATGAAAAACTCCGCAAGCACTGTAAACCCGTGGATAAGTTCAACCTTCGCCTCCGAATCCTGCTCAAGGACATGGCGGATACCATGTACCAGAACGATGGCGCGGGCCTTGCGGCCCCGCAGGTTGGTATCCTGAAGCGCGCTGTTGTGGTTGATGTGGGCGATCATCTGTACGAACTGGTCAATCCGGAGATCATCTCCCGGGAAGGGGAGCAGACCGGGCCGGAAGGGTGCCTCAGCGTACCCGGCCGTGCGGGTGTGGTAAAGCGCCCGATGAAAGTCGTTGTTCGGGCGCAAAACAATAAGGGCGAACCCTACGAGGTGGAAGCGGAAGGCTTTCTGGCCCGCGCGATGTGCCACGAGATTGACCATCTGGACGGCATACTGTATCTGGACATTATGGACCACGAGATTTTCCGTGACGAGGAAGAGGACGACGGTACCGAAACAGCGGAGGAGGTCGCCGCCGAATCGGAACAACCGGATGGGGAGGCGAAGCTGTGAGAATTGTTTTTATGGGTACGCCCGCTTTTGCGGTTCCGTCGCTGAAAGCGCTGGTGGCTGCCGGGCATGAGGTGATCGGGGTTTTCACACAACCGGATCGCCCCTGCGGCCGTGGTTGCCGCATCCAGATGAGCCCGGTGAAGGAATTGGCGCTTTCGCTGAGCATCCCCGTGTTTCAGCCGCAGAAAATCCGGAAAGACGGGCTGGAAGCCCTGCAATCGCTGCAACCCGATCTATGTGTTACCGCCGCATTCGGGCAGATACTAAGCGAAGAAGTCCTCGCCGTACCAAAGCATGGCACCGTCAACGTTCACGCGTCACTGTTACCCCGGCATCGCGGTCCCGCCCCGGTCAACTGGGCCGTGCTGATGGATGATCCCGTGACCGGCGTTACCACCATGTTAACCGATAAGGGCATCGATACCGGCGATATGCTGCTCAGGGTCGAAACCCCGATCACAGAAGAAGACAACGCGGGCACCCTGCTATGCCGTCTGGCGGAGATGGGTGCGCAATTGCTGGTCGAAACCATCGCCCGGCTGGAAAAAGGCGATTGCCCCCGCGAAAAGCAGGACGAAAGTCTGATGACCTACGAACCGAAATTGAACAGAGAACTGGGAGAGATCAACTTTTCCGAATCCACCCGCCAGAGCCTGTGCCGGATACGCGCGATGTCTCCCTGCCCCGGTGCGTACGCGGCTGTGGCTAATGGGGTGCTGAAAGTGTGGCGCGCGCAAAGCGTGGCTTCCTGTTCCGGCGTCAAACCCGGTACGGTACTGGCCGCTGACAGGAAACAGGGGCTGGTGATTGCCACTGCGGACAGTGCCATAGAACTGACGGAGATACAGGCCCCCAACGCCCGCCGTATGGATGCGCGGGCATACTTATGCGGACATATGATTAAGGCGGGAATCCCGCTGAACGAGGTGCACTTATGAGCGAACACGGCAACCGCGGCGGGCGGGGTCCAGGCCGCGGCAATGGCGCGGGAAACGGCAGCAAACCTGCATATTCTTCTAACCGATCTTCTTCCGGCGAGCGCCGTTATAGTAAGCCAGCAGGCGTAGCCCCTTCTGGGGAACGCCGCTATGCCAAACCTGCCGGTGCGGCTCCTTCCGGCGAGCGCCGTTATGCCAAACCCGCCGGTGCGGCCCCTTCGGGTGAGCGCCACTATGCCAAGCCAGCAGGTGCAGCCCCTTCCGGGGAGCGCCGTTATGCCAAACCTGCCGGTGCGGCTCCTTCCGGCGAGCGTCGCTATGCCAAACCCGCCGGTGCAGCCCCTTCCGGAGAACGCCACTACAGTAAGCCCGCAGGCGCGGCTCCTTCCGGAGAACGCCGTTATGCCAAACCCGCAGGTGCAGCCCCTTCCGGGGAGCGTCGCTATGCCAAACCCGCCGGTGCAGCCCCTTCCGGAGAACGCCGTTATAGCAAGCCCGCTGGTGCGGCTCCTTCCGGCGAGCGTCGCTATGCCAAACCCGCCGGTGCAGCCCCTTCCGGAGAACGCCACTACAGTAAGCCCGCAGGCGCGGCTCCTTCCGGAGAACGCCGCTATGCCAAACCTGCCGGTGCAGCCCCTTCCGGGGAGCGCCACTACAGCAAGCCCGCAGGCGCAGCCCCTTCCGGAGAACGCCGTTATCCAAGACCCGCTGGTGCAGCCCCTTCCGGAGAACGCCACTACAGCAAGCCCGCAGGCGGATCACGCCCCTATTCCTCACGCCCCCGAAGCACCTTCACCAGCCGTCCCGCCGCACCGGTAGAGCATACCGATCTCACCCCCGGTGCGCGCCGTGTGGCGCTTCAGGTTTTATCCGATGTACATAAGGAAGGGGCTTATGCCGCCCTCGCCCTGCAAAACCGTTTGACCGCCGCGAAACTTTCCCCCGCGGATCGCAGACTGGCGACCAGCATTGTCTATTCCACATTAGAACAGCAGCTGCAGATAGATTTCGCGCTGGATCGCCTGATGGAGCATCCAACCACCGACCTGGTACAGCGGGATATCCTGCGGCTGAGCGCCTGCCAGATTCTTTTCCACGATCGCGTGCCGGACAGCGCCGCCGTGAACGAGGCCGGCAATATTGCCCGCCTTATGGCAATGGAAGGCACAGTAGGCTTTCTGAACGGCGTTCTCCGTAATCTGGTGCGCGGCAAGGATGAAATCCCCTGGCCGAAAAAGGAAGAAGATTTACGGGAATACCTGCATATCATGGGTAGTACGCCCCTGTGGCTTGTGGATAAGCTGATTGCGGTCTACGGGGAAGAAACCGCCGAAAAGATTGTCATGTACCGGCCCGAGGAACACGACATGGTTGCCCGGCCCAATCTGATGAAGCTGACCGACGAGGCTTTTGAATCGTTGCTGGCAGGCAAAGCCTGGCGCTGGAAGCCTGGCGTCGCCCCCCACGCCTATCTGTTGGGCGGAGTCACCGAACTGTCGCTGGATAACGATTACCGCGCAGGCTATTTTTCCGTTCAGGGACAAAGCAGCATTCTGGCTGCGGAAGCCATGCAGGTTGCGCCCGGCATGCGTGTGCTGGATGTTTGCGCCGCGCCCGGCGGCAAAGCCTGCTACATGGCGGAAACCATGCAGGGCACGGGTCGCGTTTACGCATGGGAGCTGCACGAAAAGCGCGCCATGCTGCTGGAGTCCGCCAAGCGGCGGCTGAAACTGGATAACCTGCGCATCTCTGTACGGGACGCGACAGAACCCAAGCCAGACTTTGAAGGCGCAATGGACGGCGTGCTGCTGGACGCGCCCTGTACCGGGCTGGGCGTGCTGGCCGAGAAGCCGGACCTGAAATACCGCCTGAAAGAAGAAGATATCACCGCGATTGCCGCCGTGCAGAAAAAACTGCTCGACACCGTTTGCGCCTATGTAAAACCAGGTGGAACACTGGTGTACAGTACCTGTTCCATCCTCCCGGAGGAGAATTCCGAACAGATTAAAACATTCCTAAAAGATCATCCATCCTTCTCCCTGCAGCCGCTTCCACTTACCTACCCGGAGGCATTCCGCGGTGCTCAGACCCCCTTCGGGCTTCAACTGTTAGCCCACCGCGACGGGGTGGAAGGGTTCTTTATCGCACGGATGCGCCGGGCGAAAGCCTGATCCATGAGTTTTAGCGACAGGAGCGACAGCATGCCGGATAAGGTTGTTTTGCTGGATTTTACCCCCGAGGAACTGGGGGCTTATCTGAAAACCCTCGGGCAGCCCGCCTTCCGCGCGGGCCAGCTGTTTAGCTGGCTCCATAGGGGCGTGCCCTTTGGGGAAATGAGCAACCTGCCTAAAGCTCTGCGGGACGCACTGGCAAGCGCCGCATATGATCTGCCCCTGTCGCTGCACGCCGCATTTCCTTCGCAAAAGGATGATACCGTAAAATTCCTGAACGCCTGCGCGGATGGCAACCTGATCGAAAGCGTGCTGATGCATTACCATTACGGTTACTCGCTTTGTGTTTCCACGCAAATTGGCTGTAAAATGGGTTGCGCTTTTTGCGCAAGCACCCTGCACGGATGCGTGCGCAGCCTGTCCGCGGGAGAAATCCTTGCGCAGGTGATTCTGGCAAACCGCTATCTGGGCGAGCGTGGCCGTGTGGGCCACGTGGTGCTGATGGGCAGCGGCGAACCGCTGGAAAATTACGAACAGGTTGTACGTTTTCTGCGGTTGCTTAACCACCCGGACGGGCTGGCGATCAGTCTGCGGGCCGTGTCACTGAGCACCTGCGGTCTCGCGCCGCAAATCCGCCAGTTGGCGGAGGAAGGCTTGCCCGTTACCCTGAGCATCTCCCTGCACGCGCCAAACGACGCGATCCGCCGACAGATCATGCCGGTCGCTACCCGCTATCCCATTACAGAACTGATGGAAGCCGTGCGTTATTACGTAAAACGCACCGGTCGCCGCGTCGTGTTTGAGTACGCGCTGATCGACCGCCTCAACAGCACGCCGGAACACGCGCGGGAACTGGCGCGTCTGGTAAGCGGCCTGCAATGCCACGTGAATCTGATTCCCCTGAATCGCGTAGAGGAGCGCGCCCTTCTGCCTGCCTCCCCCGCGGCGGTACAGGCCTTTTTGCATACGCTGGAAACGCTGCACGTATCCGCCACCTGCCGGCGGGAAATGGGTTCGGACATCAGCGGCGCCTGCGGGCAGCTGCGAAACAGTCACCTGAACGACCCCGCCCTTGAAAGAAACCCGTAAACCTGATATGATCAAACAATATCAGGGGATGATGATACGGTAAAGGGCGGTGAGGCGGCATGCTGATTTATGCAAAAACCAATACGGGGCTTGTTCGTCCCACCAACGAAGATTCGTTATTAATCGGCCACCAGCTTTACGGCGTAGCGGACGGGATGGGCGGTCATCGCGGCGGCGAAACAGCCAGCCGCGTTGCCGTGCAGGTGATCCGTACCCTGCTGGGCGGGAAAATACCGGAAGAGAACACCCTGCGTGTGGGGCTGGAAGCCGCCAACCGCAGGATTTTCGATATGCAGCGCCGTGATCCGGCCCTGAACGGCATGGGGACGACCCTCACCCTGATTTGGGAAAGCGCGGCGGAACTGCTCATTGCTCATGTCGGCGACAGTCGCGCATATTTATACCGGGATGGTTGTCTGGAGTGCCGCACACAAGACCACAGCATTGTCGGCGAACTGTTGCGCAACAAAGCCATCACCCCGGAAATGGCCAAAACACACCCCTATCGCAGCGTTATTACCCGCGCGCTGGGCACCGACCCGATTGTGCAACCGGATGTGTTTCGTGTGGAAAAGCAAGATGGCGACGTTTGGTTGCTCTGCTCGGACGGCCTGTATAACATGGTGGAAGACGCTGAAATCTCCAGCACTTTGGAATCCCTGCGGGATGAACCCGCGGCGGACCGTTTGCTTACGCTCGCACTGGAACACGGCGGCTCGGATAACGTGAGCCTGGTGCTTGGGCGCGTAACGGAGGTGAACGCACCGTGATGAAGGGTATGGTCTTCGCGGAGCGCTACAAGCTGATAGATTTTATCGGTCAGGGTGGCATGTCGCTGGTGTATCGTGCGGTGGATATCCGCACCGGCCACAGCGTCGCCATCAAGATATTAAAACAGGAATATAACAGCGATAAAGAATTTCTGGAGCGTTTTCAGCGCGAGGCGCAGGCGGCCAGTCTGATGTCCCACCACAACATCGTCAACCTGCTGGACGTGGGTGTGGAGAGCGATTATCGCTATCTGGTACTGGAATATGTAAGCGGCAGCACCCTCAAAGAGATCATCCAGAAAAAAGGTCGCATCAATACCAACACCGCGATCCAGATTACCATCCGTATCTTAAGCGCGTTGCAGCACGCGCACGATAACGGTATCATTCACCGCGACATCAAGCCGCAGAATGTGCTTGTCAACTCGGACGGGCACATCAAGGTGGCGGATTTCGGCATTGCGCGCATGACCAACGCATTTACCATCTCCAAGGGGGATACGGTCGTCGGTTCCGTGCATTATTCTTCACCCGAGCAGGCCAGCGGAAGCGTGGTGGAAGCCACAAGCGATATTTACTCCACCGGCGTCGTACTTTACGAAATGCTGACCGGTCATGTGCCTTTCGTTGGCGATACGCCCGTAGCGGTCGCCATGCAGCATATCAACGCCACGCCCCCGCCCATAGAAACCTGGAACCCGGACGTGCCTCCCGCGGTCATCTCCGTCGTGATGAAAGCAATGGAGAAGTCCCCCAAAAAGCGTTATCAAAGCGCCCGCGAGATGGCGGACGCCCTGTTGCGCGCCAAAGAGGGGCGTGCCGACCCCAACACCCCGCAATACTCCGACCGTAAAGCGCCTGTGACGCCGCCTGTTCCGCAGGAACAGCGCACCCCTGCCGTCCCGCGCATACCAACCGGCGGTCAGAACCCCACACAGCAGACGACACTGCGTAAACGCCGTAAACATTTCAGCACCCTGTTTACTGTTTTAACAGGCTGTCTGGTGTTGCTGGGGCTGATCGTGGGCAGCGTAACGGTTTATCACGCGATTACGGATAATACGTACGCTCCGGATCTGGTTGGGCTGACTGTGGAGGATGCCGAAGCGCAACTGAAGCGTGCAGGTCTCAACCTGCAAAAAACGGAAGTGAATCACGATAAAATCCCTGAAGGCACCGTGATTTCACAGACGCCGGACGCCGACGTACAATTGCGCAAGGGTGACAGTGTCGTCGTCACCATCAGTCTGGGCCCTTCGCGTCTGCTGGCGCCCGGAATCATCGGTCTCACCCGTGACGAAGCTGCCGCCAAACTGAAAGACAAGGGCTTAAGCATGGTCGTTTCCAAAAGCCCTTCCACCGAACCGGTCGATACCGTAATCGCCCAGAACCCGCAGGAAAACCAGCCCTGTTCCGTAGGCCAGGAAATTGAAGTGACCCTTTCCGGCGGCAGCACCCTCGTGCCCGATTTTTCCGGTCACACCTATGAGGATGCGCTGCAGATGATTAAGGATAACAGTCTTTCCGCCGGTAAGGTTGTATACGGAGAAGCGTCCGACGACCAAATCGGCAAGGTGCTGGCTCAAACGCCAACGGCCGGCACTATGGCAGTGCTGGACACGCAGGTGACCCTGACCGTCGGCACCAAGAGCAAGCCATATCACGCCGATATGAATGTAAATATTCCGGCATCGGATACCAGCGTGCCTCTGCGGGTAACGCTAATGGAATCCGGCGTTGAAGTGGAGCAGTATAACGGCATGACCTCCGCCGGAGACGCCTATTCCATGATCGTTCCGGTCAGTTCCAGCCAAACAGGCCCGCTAACCTGCCGGGTCTATCTGAACGGTGAAATCCTTCTGGAGCAGGAGGTTACCTTGCAATGACGCAGCAGGAAAAGACAGGCGTGATTGTAAAGGGGCTTGGCGGCTTATACTACGCCATGGATGATTCCGGTACGATCCATGTGCTTCGCGCCAAGGGAGCGTTCCGCAGGCAAGGAATCACCCCTACGATCGGTGACCGGATTCGCTATTCTCCGGGCAAGGGTGAGGCGGATGGCTGGATTGAGGAAATTCTTCCCCGGGACAACTGCCTGGTCCGCCCGCCGGTTGCCAACATCCGGCATCTGCTGTTCGTACTGGCTCCCGAACCGGAACCGGACCTGATGCTGCTGGACGCGATGCTGGTGATGGCGCGGGAACAGAGGATAGACCCCGTGCTGGTTGTAAACAAATGTGAGTTGAACCCATCGTTGGCTGATTTGTTGCGGGGGCAGTACGCCCACGCGGAAATCCCCGTAGCGGAAGTAAGCGCAGTGACCGGGCAAGGATTAAGTTCGTTGCAATCAGTTCTGCGGGAGGGCATCTGCTGTTTCGCCGGGCAAAGCGGCGTGGGGAAAAGCACACTGGTTAGCGCCCTTACGGGTCTTTCGCTGGAAAGCGGGGAGATCAGCCCTAAAACCGCGCATGGCAGGCACACCACCCGGCGCGCCGAGCTGCTGATCAAAGACGGATATCGCGTGCTCGACACGGCGGGCTTCAGTCTTTTAACGCTTTGGGAATCCATGGACCCCATCCGCCTGAAGGAATATTACCCGGACTTCGCTCCTTACGAAGGCGACTGCCGCTTTCAGCCCTGTTACCACCAGAGCGAGCCGGGCTGCGCGGTGCTGGCCGCCGTGGAGCGCGGAGAGTTGTCCGCGGCGCGGGTAGAACGGTATCATCAGCTGCTTGACCGGGTCAGGCAGGCATGGAGGAATCGGTATGAGTAAGATTGCGCCGTCCATACTGGCGGCAAACACCCTGCGCATGGGCGACGCGGCCCGGCAGATCGTTGCGGCGGGTTGCGATTATGTGCATTTTGATGTGATGGACGGCGTTTTCGTGCCGAATCTGTCCTTCGGCCCCGCCTTGCTCACGGATATGAAAGCGGAAATCGACCTGTTCTTCGACGTGCATCTGATGCTGATTGACCCGCTGAAATATGTGGATGTGTTTGCCGAAAACGGCGCGAACGGCATCACAGTACACGTGGAAGCCGACCATTTTGCAGAATCGATCACCCATATTCATGCGTTGGGGCTAAAGGCCGGCGCTTCTCTTCGCCCCGGCACCCCGGCCGAGGAACTGCGCGATGCGCTGCCTCAGCTGGATCTGGTGCTGGTAATGACCGTGGAGCCGGGCTTTGGCGGACAGAAGTTCAACCCGGAGATGCTCTACAAAATCCGCGCGTTACGCGAAATGGGCTTCACCGGCGAAATCGAGGTGGACGGCGGGGTGAACCTGGAAAACGCTCCCGCCCTC
>JAEWYP010000099.1 GCA_023395615.1 Bacillota bacterium | reverse complement strand
CGCCAGCGTCATCGTAATCGCAGCCGTCAGCGTCGTCTTGCCGTGGTCTACGTGCCCGATGGTGCCGATGTTTACGTGCGGCTTGGTGCGTTCAAAATGTGCCTTAGCCATGGATATTGCCTCCTTATTATATCAGGTCCGAGTTGTCGGTACGTGCATGCGGTTGGAGCGGGTGATGGGAATCGAACCCACGTTATCAGCTTGGGAAGCTGAAGCTCTACCATTGAGCTACACCCGCATGTCCGCACAGCCTCGCCCAGACAAAGCCTATTTTATCGGTTTTCCCCCGCATTGTCAACGGTTTTTTCGAATCTCTCCCGGTAAATGCATCACAGTGTAGCCCGCAGCCTCCAGCGCGGCCAGCGCTTCCGGAAAGCGTTCCGATTTTGCCAGCAGGTAATCCGTATCGAATGTAGAAATCGCGAACACGGGGATTTCCTTATCCCTCAGCGTCCCCGTAAGACCCGCAAGCACACCCACCAGCGAAAACTCCATCGATCCGGCTACCCGCAACGCACGCCACCCATCCTCCCGCGCCAGCGTTTCCGCCGGCGCGTTTTCCGTGGGGCAGACCAACGATTTTTCTACGTCCGTGAGGCCCAAAAAACTGAACGGCCCGCTCAAATCAGCCTTCGCAATATCATCAATCTTGCATACCGTAAACCCCATGGGCAATACTTCCAGTCGCATCCGACTCCCTCCCGTTCAACGCAGATACCGCACACGGGACGGGTCGTAAAACCCGCGCTGCGCGGGCTGCTCGTCCGCCGTTCCCACAAGGATCAGGCAGAAGGGAACCGTCGTCACCCCCAGCAGCTTCGCGAAGGCCATCGAGCGATCTTTGTCGGGATAGATCCCGCACCAGCAGGTGCCATACCCCAGTTCCGTCGCCTGCAAAAGCAGATTTTGCGTTGCCGCAGCACAATCCTGCGGCCAAAAGCCTTCGGCGGGGACGTTAGGTAAAGCATTCGGGTTGCCGCACACCACGATGCCCAGCGACGCGTCCGGTAGGGACCGACAGTAGGGATGGATTTTCGTGATCCGCTTCCTGATATCGGCGCTTTCCACCACCACAAACTCCCAAGGGCGGGAGTTGCAGGCGCTGGGCGCGCACATAGCCGCCTCCAGCATCAAATCCAGATGTTCTTTGGGGATTGCCATACCGGGTTGATATTTTCGCACGCTTCTGCGGGCGCGGATGGTTTCGGTCGTATTCACAGGATCGTCTCCTTTCAATCCATAAACGGGTTGCTCTGATTGGATGATACCACAACCGTCAAGTTTTCAAAAGGCCCTTCCAGCATGTTGTGCTTTCAAATAACCAGAGGTAAAAAATCGGCGGAAGCTTTCGCCACCGCCGTTTCCATTTCGTTTGTACAATCAGAATTTGAGAATCCGATCCGCAATCTGATCCGCGCACAGACCGTATTCCCGCAGTACATCCATCGGTTTGCCGGACTGGCCGAAGCGGTCTTCCACGCCGATCTTGCAGAACCGGCAGGATACCTTACCCGCGATGGCCGCGGCCGCCGCGTCGCCCAGACCGCCGATTATGCTGTGTTCCTCAACGGTAAACACTTTCCCGCACTTCTGTGCGTAAGCGCGCACCAGTTCTTCATCCAGCGGCTTTAGCGTATGGATGTTCACCACCGCAACGTCCATGCCCTTGTCGGCCAGCAGTTTGGCGGCATCCAGCGATACCTCCACCATCGTGCCGTAGGTGAAGATTACGGCGTCCTTGCCCTCGCGCATCACATGGCCCTTGCCTACGGTAAAGGGCATGTCGTCAAATACCGCGGTAGGCAGGCGCGCAAGGCGCAGGTACACCGGGCCGTCCATCTCCGCGGCGGCCAGCACGGCCTTGCGGGTCTCGTTGGCGTCGCAGGGGGCGATCACAGTCATGCCGGGCAGCACACGCATCAGCGCGATGTCTTCAATCGCCTGGTGGCTGCCGCCGTCCTCGCCAACGGTCAGTCCCGCATGCGTAAAGGCGAGTTTCACGTTGTTGTGCGGGTAACATACGGAGTTGCGAATCTGCTCAAAGCAACGGCCGCCGAACACTGCGAACGTGGAGCAGAAGGGAGTCAGCCCCATCGTGCTCATGCCTACGCCCAGGTCGATTAAATCCGCCTCGGCAATGCCTACCTCAAAGTGACGATCTGGATACGCGTCTTTAAAATACTTCGTCATGGTTGCGGATGCCAGGTCGGCGTCCAGCACGACGATTTTATCGTTTTGTTTGCCCAGTTCCACAAGCGTTTGGCCATAGGCGACACGGGTTGCGATCTTCTCACTCATGGTTCACGCCTCCAATTCTTTCAACGCCTGCGCGCGCTGTTCTTCATTCGGGGCTTTGCCGTGCCAGCCCGCCTGGTTTTCCATGTAAGATACGCCCTTGCCCTTGGTGGTGTGGCAGATCATGCAGGTCGGCTTGCCCGCTTCGGCAGGCTGATCCAGTGCGTCCAGCACCTGACGCATGTCATTGCCGTCCTTCACTTCGATCACGTGGAAGCCAAAGGCCGCAAACTTGGCGGGAATATCGCCCAGGCTCATCACCTGGTTGTTGCTGCCGTCAATCTGCAGGCCGTTATTGTCCAGGATAAAGGTCAGATTATCCAGTTTATAATGCGCGGCGGCCATGGAAGCTTCCCAGATCAGGCCTTCCTGGCACTCGCCGTCACCCAGCGCCGCGTAAACATGGCAGGGATTCTTGCTGTATTTCGCGCCCAGCGCCATACCCGCAGCAATGGAAGCGCCCTGGCCCAGCGAGCCGGTGGAAGCATCCACACCGGGGCACTTTTTCATGTCCGGGTGGCCCTGCAGAATGCTATGGATCTGGCGAAAGCCTTTAAACTCTTCCACCGGGAAGTAGCCGCGACGGCCAAGCACCCCGTACAGAGCGGGCGTAGCATGCCCCTTGGACAGCACAAAGCGGTCCCGGTTGGGGTCATGTGGGTTTTTCGGATCAATTTTCATCTTGGAAAAGTACAGGGCAACCAGAATCTCCGTAACGGACAGGGATCCGCCCGGATGGCCGGAACCGGCATCGGCGGTCATGTTGATGATGTCGCGCCGAACCTGCCTGCACGTAGCCTCAAGCTCTTGGATGGTCATTTCGATCTCTCCTTATTCAACTGCCTGTGGGCCGCGCCTGTGTTTGCCCGTCCCACATTCGGTGGGCCGCCTCAGCGGCGCGCGAATCTGCGAAAAAACGCGCCCTCGCGTACCGGCGTCTCGCGAAAACGTTACGCCGCGGGCGCGGGAGGCTGCATAAATTCGTACTTATTATAAAAGCGCACCGTTCCAATGTCAAGCCGAAGCAAACAGAACCGCCTCCAAAATCCAAGCTTTTCTGCTCTTCGTACGGACAGCCTTTGTTGCTGTTTTCTTTGATTTTCCGGGATTTCTCTGCCTTTATCGTATCGGGCAGCTTATGGTTTTCTTTTGTTTCCTCCTTTCGGTTCTGCATACCCACTCACAGGAAACGTGAAAGCAGGTGATTTTTATTGACCGTACAACTTCGGGGCGATTTGTTTATACGCCAAATGCTGCCCGACTTGACAAGGAGCGTAATCCACGGTATGATGCTACCGTCCAAACGTTTGCACATTGTTCGTACCCAGACCGCATGATGCGGCTGTCCCCCCAAGGAGGTCAGTATGGCAACGAAAGCGACAATCAAGGATGTGGCCCGGCTCGCGGAGGTATCTCCTTCTACGGTCAGCCGCGCCCTTCGTGATAACCCTCGTATCTCCGAGCCTGTTCGTCAGCGGGTACGTCAGGTGGCGCAATCGCTGGATTTTCACCCCAACCAGATGGCGCGCAGCCTGGTTAAACAGGAAACGCGCATCGTGGGTGTGCTGTTTGCCGAATCGGCATCCGCCAGCATGGGCCATCCCTTCTATCCGGCCGTTTTGCAGGGGTTAGGGAAGGTGGCGGGTGAGAAACGTTACCATATGCTGCTCAGCACCGGCGCAGAAAACCTGAGCGAGGAAGCCGCGGTGCGCGACCTGGCGGACAGCGGCTTCGTATCGGGGCTGGTTTGCCTGACTACCCTTACCAGTCCGGCCGAATCGTTGGATTCGATTCGACTGCCCATGGTGGAGATCGGTCATCCCCTGAACCCGGAAAATAGCTATTACGTTGATAACGACAATGAACTGGCCGGGTACCAGGCCGCGAAATACCTGCTGGAACGCGGTCACCGCCGCATCCTGTTTTTAGGCTATGATAAGCGGTTTAACATGATGGCTCACCGGTTAAGGGGTTTCCGCCGCGCCATGGCCGAATATAACGCTGCCGTGCCCGAAGATTGGGTGATTCCGACCCGTATGATCGAAAATGCGCCGGATTTTAACCACCTTGGCGAAATTTTCCGCAGTGACAGCCGCCCCACGGGCGTTGTCAGCATGGATGATCCGCTGTCCATCGGCTTAAACGGTTTTTTACTTACGCTGGGGCTGACCGTTCCGACGGATATAAGCATTATAAGCTTCAACAACACCCAGGCCGGGCAGTACCATTCCCCCGCCTTGACCTCCATCGATGTTCATCCCCGTGAGTTGGGCATTCACGCGATGACGCTGTTGCTGAACATCATTCGCGGGCGTGTGGAGCAGCCCACCCACATTGACGTTCCCTTTACGCTGATCGAGCGCGATTCCGTCGCTGCGCTGCGCTGATCCGCATCCAACTTTTTGCAGGCCGGGTTTTGCCTCCCAGCGGCGGCAACGCCCGGCCCGATTTCTTCAGGGAGGTTTTCTTTTGAAACAGATTTCGTTAGGTTCCGTATTTCATATGCCGTGGCTGGAATATCGCCATGCCACCCCGGAAGGCGATGTGGTGCTGCGCCTGCGCACCGGCCGAGGGGATTTTAAGCGCGCGGTTGCCCGTGTGGCAAACCCCTACACCTTCCCCAATCCCTTTGCAGGCGCGCAGGATTACCCCATGGCTGTTGCTTTCCGCGACGACCTGTTTGATTTTTACGAAGTTCGCTTCCATTGGGATGATCCGCGGATCAAGTATCTTTTTTACCTGTACGCCGACGGCGACCGCCTTTTCAAACTGGATTCCAACGGCCTGCGCGCGGGCGACGGGGAAGACGACATCAGCGAATGCTTCACCTTCGCCTACGCTTACCCGGCCGAGCCCATGCCGGATTGGGCGCGTGGCGCGGTCGGGTATCAGATTTTCCCGGATCGTTTCCGCCGCGAAGGCAAGCCCGAAGATGGACTGGAGCCCTGGAACAGCGACCGGGTGCAAAGCACCTTCCGTTTCGGCGGCAACCTGAACGGCATTCGCGCGGCCGTGCCTTATTTAAAAGAGCTGGGCGTCAAGCTGGTGTACACCACTCCGATTTTTCTTAGCGACAGCGCCCACCGCTACAACACGTTTGATTACTACCAGATTGATCCGCTGCTTGGCACGCAGGAAGACCTGAAAGCGCTGTGCGACGAGCTGCATCAGAACGGCATCCGCCTTGTGCTGGATGGGGTTTTCAACCACAGCGGTCTGGGTTTCGCTCCCTTTGTGGACGCAAAGGAGAAGGGCAAGGACAGCGAATACTACGACTGGTTCTTTTTCGATAATTCGGAACCCTGCGGTTATCGTACCTTCAGCCATGAACCCTACATGCCGAAACTGAACCTGAAGAACGAAGCCTGCGCCGAGTACTTTCTCAAGGTAGGCCAATACTGGCTGGAAACCTGCGGGATTGACGGCTGGCGTCTGGATGTCAGCAGTGAGGTCTGGCCGGACTTCTGGCGTAAATACCACGCCATGATGAAGCAGGTGAAGCCAGACAGCCTGATGATCGCCGAATGCTGGGACGACAGCCGCGAATGGATCACACAGGGCGACATGTTCGATTCCACCATGCATTACGTGTTGAGTCGCGCCATCTGGCGGCGTTTCTGCACCCATACGCTATCCACCGTCGCATTCGACCGGATGCTGAACGACGCGGCCATGCTGTATCCCCAGCGAAATCAGGATGTTCTGTGGACTTTTTTGGGTTCGCATGATACCAAGCGCGTGCTGACCCGTGCGGGCGGCGACGTGCGCATGCTGCATGGAGCGGCGTTTTTCCAGTTCACGTTCATGGGCGCGCCCATTATTTATTACGGCGACGAGCTGGCGATGGAAGGCGGCGACGACCCGGACAACCGCCGGCCCATGCGCTGGGACTGTGTGGAAAACAACCCGACCCACACGCATTACCAGAAGCTGGCCGCCCTGCGCGCAACCCACGAAGCCCTGCGCATCGGTGCGTTCCGCACCTGGCGGGCTGAGGAAAACGGCCTGTATGCCTACGAACGATTTACTGCCGGCGAGCGCCTGCTGTGTGTGCTGAACACCGCGACAGAACCCCTGACTGCGCAACTTGCGCTGCCGGAATCCCTGCGTAGCAAAGCCGCCGTGTGCGACCTGTTCGGCAATCATTCTCTGCCCGTATGGAAAGGGTTAGTCGAGGTTTCACTGGCTCCCGGCGAAGGGATGATCCTGCAATAAGGCGTTTACCTTACTATTAACTGAACAGGAATGAAAAAGGAGCTGGAAGTAGTCTTCCGGCTCCTTTTTCTGTATCTGCTTCAGCTTCATCCATTCATTGTTACTCTGACGGAAATAGGTAGCTTATTTACTCCGGCTCAGGTGTGATCTTTTCAAAAATGACGGTCTTTCCCTTCAAACTAATCTTGCCAACGCGCCAGCCATGCGGCTCCAGTTCCTTTTTGGCATTCAGGAACGAATGATCCAGCGGCACGCCTGCGGCCATGCCGATTTCATCGAACGTCATTTGAAAAGCAGTTTCCGTTCGGCTTTGAACATACTCCCACAACGCATTGTATTTGCTTGCCTTTCCAGTCATTCCGTTCCCGCCTTCCCCTATAGCCACTTATCAGAAATCTACACGTTGTCATTCTATGGGAACTGCTACGCGCTGTCAAGAAAGGACAAAAGGAAAGCCCGTCAGACCGGTTTTAGCCAAGCCGTGGCATGGGTTTATCGCCCATTTTTTCCTGTTTCAGTTAATTATATCGCATCTACTATTGTTTCCACTTCAATTATCTGCTATACTTCATCATGATTCTTCACTGCGGACGTAAAAGATAACGCCTGCCCGATCCATCAGCAAATGAGTTGCTGATTGTTCTTTGCTCGTTTTCCCGCCTGAATGCTTTCTTCCGAATCGAGGACATCGCATGGAAAATTTTCTCAAAAAGTATCGCATGGTACTCCTCATTGCACTGGTGTTGATCGTCGTTCCCCTGATAATCGCAGGTTTCTATAACCGGCCTTCCGCGGATGACCTGTGTCAGCCGTTGGAAGCCCGAAGGGCGCTGTTGAGTGGCGGCGGTTTGTTCGCTGCGCTTCAAGCTTCTTTTAAAAGTATGATTGATCTTTACCGGGGTTGGAACGGCACGTATTTTAACCTTCTCTTTGCGTGCATTTCCCCCATGATCGGCTCCACGAAGCTCGCATGGATTCATCCGATTGTTTTCATGGGGATGATACCGCTTTGCCTGTCTGTTCTTCTCAGCACGCTGCGCCAGATTCTTCACTTTTCCAAAGTGGCCTCCACATGCTGCGTTCTGTTGCTCAGCTGCCTGTTTCTGCTACTGATGCCGAGCATCTCGGAAGGCATCTTCTGGTATACCGGCGGAATCAGCTATGCGTTTATGTTTTGCTACTCGGTGCTTCTTTGCGCAGGGTTACTATCCTGGGTGTTTATCTCGAAAGCGCCAAAAAAGCGTAATATCCTTCTAGTGTTTCTGTGTATCGGATTATTCCTGCTGGGCGGTACAAACTTCTCGACATCAACAATAACGATCGTCTTGCTTGGCTACTTAACCCTTTATGTCTTGTTCTTCCGTAAAGACCGCCGGGCAATTCTGCTGCCTTTTCTATGCTTGCTCGCCGGATATGGATTAGCAGTACTCGCTCCCGGAAATACAAACCGTTTTATCGCCGAGAATTTCGAACGCTATACGCTTCCGGTTGCGTTCTTTTATACTTTCAGGGATACCCTTTCGTTCATTTTCCGGGATATGCGTTTTTATATCTTCTTACTGCTATTCCTCCCCATAGCTGTCGCTATTGTGCAGCAGACAAACGTGGAGTATCGCCACCCCTTGCTAGCCCTACTCCTATCGTTTCTGGTCGTCGCGGCCGGGTTCATGCCGCCGGTGTATGCCGAACACTTTGTCGGCCCTTATCGCTTGTTAAATATCCAGTTCTTTATCACTTGCTTCTTCTATGTTTTCAATCTCGTCTACCTGACCGGTTTTATTCTCCGCCGCCTGCAACAGCGTGGCCTCCAACTCAGCACGGATAACGGGCTCGGCTCGCAACGCAGTTGGATTGTTTACACCGTAGTCGTTTGCCTGTTGTTTACCGGCACCCTGTTTTCACACGCTACGCTGGAACCTTTTAAAATGCAGAGCGATATTCCCAGTATCAAGGCGGCCTCCAATTTACTGGATGGTCAGCTGAAAACCTACGCGGAGGAATACGACCAGCTCGTAGCGATAGCCGAAAGCATGCCAGGCCAGGACATCACAACCAGCAGGGTGCCCTCCAATCCCCTTTTCAAATCCATGGATATTAAACCGGAAGCGGATTACTGGGAGAACGTAAGCTTCTCCAAGTATTTTGGTTGTTCTTCCATCCGCCTCGTACCGTAAAGTAGTCTGTGCGATCCCGCATCATTTCCGAACAGGCGACGAATATGCTATTCGCCGCCTGTTTTCTTCCATTCTCTGCTGCTTCTGCTGTTTGTCGCTTTCCTTATTACTCCGGATTATGATATAGTATCGCATAAGAGAACCGGATGATTCTGAAAAGCTTTTTATTGGCTGTGCATCCGGGGGAACAGGAGGATCACGAATATGCCCCAGAACCCAATCCTCTATGCCGATTACCCGGACCCGGACGTGATTCGTGTAGAGAACGCCTACTACATGGTAACCACCAGTATGCATTACTTTCCCGGCGCACAGATCCTTCGTTCGTTCGACCTGCTGCAGTGGGAACACCTCGGTTATGTGTTCGACCGTCTGGGCGATTCGCCCGCGCAGGCGCTGGACGGGGGCAACATCTACGGTAAAGGCATGTGGGCGGCCACACTGCGTTATGACCGGGGCACTTATCACATCGTATTCGTCTGCAACGACACCCACAGGAGTTATCACTTCACAGCCACTCAGCCTCAGGGGCCGTGGGCGCGGCATGCCATGGAAGGTTTCTACTACGATCCCAGCCTGCTTTTTGATGACGATGGGCGGGTTTATATCGCCCACGGCAACCGGGAAATCCGCATTACCGAGCTGCTGCCCGATCTGTCCGCGCCACTGCCCGGCGGACTGGACCGGGTCGCGCTGCAGGATTCGGCGGACATTATGCTGGGTTACGAGGGCTCGCATTTTTATCAGATCAACGGGCAATACTATCTGTTCAACATTCACTGGGCCCGCGGAAAAAGCCGCACAGAGTGCTGCCATCGCGCCGATACGCTGACCGGCGCGTTTACCGGCGGCGAGATTGTGAACGACGACGCAGGACTGCCCGGTTACGGTGTGGCACAGGGTGGCGTGGTGCAAACCCCGGAAGGGGCCTGGTACCTGATGCTGTTTCAGGATCATGGCGCGGAGGGCCGCATGCCGGTGCTCGCCCCCATGATCTGGGAAAACGGCTTTCCACGCGTGCCGCCGATCCCGAAAACCTTCGCATGTGAAAGCAGACCCTTAACACCGCTCTATACCGGCGATTCGCTCCGTTGCGCACCGCTTAGCCCGTTGTGGCAGTGGAACCATGAACCCCACGAGGATTACGTCGCCGTAACGGACGCGGGGCTTTGCCTGACTACTGACCGCGTTCTGACGGGGCTGGAACAGTCTGTGAACACGCTGACCCAGCGCACCTTCGGTAAGCTTTGCACCGCGGAAGTCACCGTAAACGCACAGGCGATGAATCCCGGGGATTATGCGGGCCTTTGCGCGTTCATGGGCTGCTATGCTCAGCTGGCGATCACCCGGGAAGAGAGCGGCTTCGCGCTGTCCCTGATATCCCGCATCGCGACGGATCAGCCGTATGCCATCGCACCCTCTGAAGAAATTCCCGCGGAAAGAGTACATCTCCCGTGGGAATCCTCCTCCGTGCGCCTTCGCGCCCGGTTTGATTTTCGGGAACTGCGCGATCAGGTGTGTTTCGATTACTGGCAGGACGACCGCTGGGTTACCATCGGCGAACCCCACCGGCTGGTTTACCGGCTGGATCACTTCGTGGGCTGCCGTATCGGGCTGTTCTGCTACGCAACACGCAAAGCAGGGGGCAGCGCCGTTTTGGCCGATTTTACCTACCGGGTCGACGAACCGTAACGCCCGAATCATACGACTATTAACCCTGATCGTCCTGAGCATCATGGCCGTGAGGAAGCAAACCCCATCGGGGTCGCCTTCCATCATTTTCGGTGCAGCCGCGGAGCATTCTGGAAACATGAAATACACACAAGAGTCCGGCGTAACCGCCGGACTCTTGTGTCTCTGTTATTCGTCTCTCCGGCGAATGGCTTCACTCACCAGTTCCGCCGTGCCTTCGCCAAAGGCGTTCATGTTTTTCCGGAATCGTTCGTCGGCCACATACATCTGCCCCAAACCCGCCAGGATTTCATCCGTACAGTGGTAGTACCGGGCGGTGATGTGATCCTGCCATTTGCGAAGTACCGCGCGCACCTCCGGGCTGGTGGGGCTGTGCCCTGTCAGGCCGGCAAATTCACGCAGAATGGCCTCGCTCTCCGCGTTCACCGTTTTCCAATCCTCCTTACCGTATGCAGCCGTTTTCTTTTCGCTCTCTTTCCAGGCGTCGGTTTGCCCCCAGCGTTCCTTCGCCTCGCGGGCATATTCGTCGCGTTTGTTTTCCCATGTCGATGGGTTAAATTCGTTCAGGCTCATCTCGTCTTCTCCTTTCAGGATACGGTCGCACAGGTCGATCAGCCGCTGCAGGCGCTCCGTTTTCAGCCGGAGCAGTTCCCGATGGCGCAGCACCGCAGTTTTTCTGTCCTGTTCCTCCATCGTAAGCATCGGCGCAATCTCCCTCAAAGGAAAGTCCAGCTCCCGGAGGAACAGAATCCGCTGTAACCGTCGCAGAGCAGCTTCGTCGTACAGGCGATAGCCAGCTTCGCTCTCCCCGGCAGGCGGAAGCAACCCGAGCTGGTCGTAATACCGCAGCGTACGTCTGCTGATCCCGGCCGTTTCGGCAACCTCATGCACCGTCATCATCCTGTGATCCTCCTTATGCTATTTCAAATCATTAACGCTACAATCTTTCGGCGCTTTGATCCTGTGACTTCGTCGCGAAGTCTTGACGTAGGCACCGCCACGTCTTCGCCTCCACTCCTCGTCACAGAATAAAATCGCTCGCGATCTTTATAGCATTCATGAATTGAAATCGTATTACGGCTTCCCTCGCCGTATATACAATATAGACCTTGACGTAACGTCAAGGTCAAGGGGTTTTTGTTTTTTCTCATAAGTCCGCGCCGGTTAGATCAGGCTGCCCAGACTGTTCACAATTCCCGCCACCGCAGTAAGCGCGGCAGCCGTAAGCACCCCGCCCACCAGCCAGATAAACAGGATTTTCAGTCCCTCCGCCGCGCTGATCACCGCAATCTTGGTCACCACCAGCTTCGCATCCGTCATGCCGGTAATCCAAGTGAGAAGTGCACACAGCAGCACATAACTGGCCGCTGTGCCCAGCAGGATCATCACGCCGCCCAGCACAGGCGAAACAAGGCTGAACAGCATGCAAAGGATAGAGGAGGCAATGGTGGGGAGTGTGAAAATCGCCGCCAGATTGGACGCAAGCAGGAATGAGAAGCGCACTTTTTTAAACGCGCAAAGATAAATCAAGGCTGCCGCCAGCGGCGCGATCACCGCGAAAAGCTGGCAGACCGCCGCGATACCGCCCACAGAGGCAGCCATTTTGCCCACAATGTAATTAATCCCCTGGTTCATGCTGCCCGTATCCCCCGCCAGCGATGCGCCAAAGAGGCGGGTAAAACCGCCGTACAGCATGGAGATCATGCTGCGCATGCCCAAAATCGCAGCCAGAAACGTAAGCAGCAACGACAGCACCGTTACCACCGCGCCGGTATAGCGGTCACCGCGATCCATCATGCCGCGCAGGGTTTCGCCGGGATCGGAGAAAACGTCCCGGATCACATGCGGCAGGTTTCCCATCGCGGTTAAAAAATCACCACGTTCTCTGGCCGTACGCCCATATGCCTGACCGTATCCCTGCGAATTGTTCGCATATCCCTGATAACCGGTATTTCTTTGGGGTTGCGCGCCATAACCGGCGTTGCCTGCCTGCGGATACTGCGGGTATCCCTGCCCTGCGGGCGGCGAAATCGCACCCGGATAGGTTGTATATCCTCTGTATGCCTGCGTTACGGGCGTGCCGCATACAGGGCAAACCACCGTACCGTCAGGCAACAGGCTGCCACATTTCGGACAGTTCATCGTATAACCTCCTTCACCCGGTTCCTCCGCAAACGGTAACGTCGTTCTGTTGATAGAATTTCGAGCAGACAGATGTCCATTATACCGTTACGCAGACGGAAGCGGGCGCTTCCATACGTCTGGCAGATTCCCAAACGCTCCCTGCATCGTATCACACGAAGGCTATCTGTACAAGTGCTCCCAATGACACGGGTTGTAACAGTTCCGGTTCGCCTATACCGATTCCGGCAGGGTGATCTTCTTGACAAGCGTCGCGTCCAGCAGATAAATCCGCATCGCACCGTCATCTACAATCTGCTCCGGGGGCAGGCTGTTGAGGTATTCGCTCAGCGTAGACTGCGCGTAATACCGTTCGTCCCAAAATTCCGGTTCGGTGCACAGCGCGGCAACGTTCATCTGCGCCAGCGCCGGGCCAACCTCGGCAAGGCTCAGGTTCATCAGGGGCACAATCGGGTTGCTGGTCAACACATACCCTCTGGCGCGCAGCGCGTACTGGTATCCCGCGCGGGTGATCAGGATTTTCTCCCCATCCGGCACCATCGCCTGCAATTGCATCAACAGGCCGTTCTCCTTGCGAAAACCGGTATCCAGCGCCGTGTCCGCATCGGTAAGCATCGGCCGGCCATACCGATAAAAGCTGTTCCAGTAGCCGCTTTCCTTCGTACCGTTCCAAAACGCCAGTACACACAGCAGCGCGCACAGAAACGCCGGAACCCGCCGTGTCCACATCCCAGCGCGGGGTAAGCGCCTGCGTAAAGCCGCACCCAGTTTGCCAAGCACACGCCCGGCCCACGCAATCAGCACAGGCCACTCGGCTTCCGCCGCCGCCAGCACCGCTGCCACAGTTACGCCCGCCAGTAAAAACCATTGCAGGGTATAACGCTGCATGGTAAGGAACGAGCCGGAGAAGCTGTACAGCTTCGTATCCAGCAGCCCCGACATGGGCGCAAGGGTAAACAGCGTATACAACGCCGCCGTCAGCACGGCGGAAACCCGTTCGGCGCGCGCTGCCTGCGCGGGTGTATCCATCATCATGACCGCAGTCGGCCCATCGGTATACCGGAGAGCTCTTCTCAGGTCTCTGGTTTGTACGCGGCCCCGCACTCGGCGCACCGCCAGCACCACAAGCGCCGCCACCAGACCCGCCAGTGCCAGCCGGAGACCCCACAGCCCCACAGGGGTTGCATAGGCCATGACGATATCATACTTCGCCTGCCAAAAGTTGAGGTGGGTCGTCGTTTCTTCCAGCTTATACTCGCCCTGCATGTAGGCCTGATACCATGGCGCAGTGATAAATGTGGTCATCAGTCGCCACGGGCTCATCTGTCCCCATTTGAAGTAGCACCAAAGGTTGCCCGCGTAAGCGGCCAGCGTGCCTGCCGCGCCGCCCAGCGCCAGTCCCACGGCGCGCAGCAGCGTGCGTCCCGCCTGCCCTGTGCGGCGGTTGAGCGCCTCCAGCCAGCAGATCAGCACCCAGCCCGCCACCAGAAAAGGCAGTACCACAAAGCAGACCACATGCGTGCTCATCGCCGTAAAGCACAGCGCAATCACAAACGCAAGTTTACCAAGATAGCGTTTCCAGTTCCCATCCGGACGCAGTTCCGCAAGCCCAACAGCCGCCACCAGTACCGCCATACATCGCCAGATGTCCCGTGGGGCCAGCGCATAGGAAACCACCAGATTCGGCACAAGGTTAAACAGCAGCAGCCCCAGCAGAACCCAACGTTTATTTCCGCGCGTCAGCTGGATCAGCAGGGCCGTAAACCCCGCCAGCAGGTAAAAAATCAGCAATCCAAGCCCGGTAAACATCGGCTTATCGTACGGATAGCCGTAGGTATCCCCGGTGTGCATCAATCCGTACGCCATGTACAGTTCCATTGAAGGGAAATGGGAGTTGCCGCGGAACTGCCCGGTCGGATCGTCCTTTTCCAGCAGTTCACCCAGATTGCGATCCTCGCAGTAGCGTAGCCCCAGCGCCATATACTCGCCGGAATCCGCCTGCGCGGAGCTTGCGCTGGTCGCCACGCGCACGCACACAGGCAGCAGCAGCGCTGCCATCGCCGCCGCCAGACACAGCGATACCAGCGCGGGCCGATCGAAATGAAACAGTCGTTTTATCCATGCGCTGGCGCGCCGCCAGAGCGGCTTTACGCGCCACAGGCTGCGAACACCCGTCCATAGCAGATACAAAGCCGCCAGCGCCGGCAACACACCGATATACACCCATTTACTTGCCTGCGGCCAGACCGCCGCCAGCAGCAGCGTCCACAGATACTGTAAAAACGGCGTAACCGACACGCCCGCTAGAAACGCGCCCAAGCGGCTGTGTTTTACCCACAGCCGCCGTTTTGCGAAAAAAACGCCCAGCGCCAGCGCCTGCAGAGCGCAGCTTGCCAGATAAAGGTTCCGCCATCCGTTGCCAACCGCAAGCCAGTCCAGCATTCCCCTTACCTCCCGCGCTTCGCCAGGCGATCCGTTTCGGCGATAAAGTAATCGTTGATATCCACCTTTTCCGCCAGCAGTTTCCGGCGCTTCTCCTGCCCCTCGCGCTCCAGATTCGGGTCGGACAGCAGTTCCAGCGCCTTGGCCAGCGCCTGTTCGTACCGGTCGTCGCCCTCGTTATAATTGTACAGCAGGCGGAAACGCTCGCTCTGTTCGCGGGTGCTTCCGCTTTGGATCACGTTCACGTACAGCGCGTGCACGCCCAAAACCGCCGCCTCGCTGGCCATGGTGGCTCCTTCGCTAAATACCAGCCGGGCAAACGCCAGCACATGGTGCGCCATCGCATACGGCGTACGCAGGCGGTTAGGCTCCAGTTCCGGGGAGAGCGGCTTTTCACTGCTCACCCACACACGCACCCCCGCCGCTTCCAGCCGTTGCACCAGCGAAAGCTGCTCCGCGTCGGAAAGCCCGTGTTTGCCCACGTCGTGGCTGGCGTTCCATGCCACGAAACGAACCAGCACATACGGTTCGTCCGGGTTGAAGCCGACTTCTTTCAGCGCTTCCCGGTCCGGCGTAAACACATCCGGGTGCAGGTAAAACAGCTCCTTATACGTATCCACCCGTTCCTGTTTAGGCCCCAGGTCGGTCAGAAACGTACGCGGGGTAATGATCTTGCTGCTGAACCGTTTGCAAATGTTCAGGCTGAATTTGCTGACCTCCGTATCCTCATACAGCAGATGCGGTTTGCGGCATACCCACGCGGCGAACGCCATCATGGGCGATGCCCGCCCGATCAGGATATCCGGGCGGAAGCGCAGCGCGTGCAACGCATGGTTGCCGCACAGGCGGAAAAACAGCCAGCCTTTCTCTATGATGTTTTTGCCCGTGCCCTTGGCGCACAGCACGTAGGGAATGTTGTAGCTGCGCAGCAATTCCGCCGCGCCGTCCTTGTCGATGGCCAACACCAGCACCTCGTCGCCGCGGGCGCGCAACCGCTCCACAATGGAGTGGAACTGGTGCGCCCACGCGGGATGGTCTACCGAAAACATCACTTTCATCTGCGGAAGTTCGTCCTTCCGGCCGGTTGCGGCCGATTATTGCAATATGATGCGCAGTTCGCCCTCCGGCGTAACCGGGGCGATCTTGCGTTGCTGGTAGAGAATACGGTTCTCGTTGCGGTTGATGCGCACCATGCTTTCCATCGCCACGCCGAAAGAGAACATCAGCACCGCAATCAGCAGGCAGAACGCCGCGATCAGCCCGGCAAACAGGTAACCGCTGAAATAGCCCACCTTCAGGTAGTGAATCAGAAACATCATCCCGAAAATTGCCGTGGGCACGAGGAAGCACCCACCTAGCAGGCCGAAAAATTTCATGGGATAATAATCCCGAAGCAGTCCGGACAGGATTTTAAGCGTGCGCTTGAAATAAGTCCACACACTGCCCGCCACCCGGCTTTTCCGGTCCGGGAAGTAACGCACGGATATAGGCACCTCCGCCATGGCGAGGTTTTGAAACTTGAAACTTACAAAGCTTTCCTGCGTATAGGTAAAGCGTCCATAAAAGTTGATTTTCAGCAGGGTTTCCCGGTTATACGCACGGAACCCGCAGCTCACGTCCGAAAAAGTCTGCCCACAGAAACGGCTGACCAGCCGGTTCATCTGTCGGTTCCCCCAGCGTTTCACCACGGGCATATGCTCGATTTTCCGTCCCCGCATAAAGCGTGATCCGGTCACAAAATCCGTTTCTTCCCGCAGAATCGGATCAATCAGGGTTTGGATTTCGCCCGGGTCAAACTGCCCGTCTCCATCCATGTTCACCATCACGTCAAACCCATGTTCCACCGCGTAATCTACTGCTGTGCGAAACGCTTGTCCCAACCCCCGGTTACACTTATGGCGCACCACCATCGCCCCTGCCGCCAGCGCAAGGCAAGCGGTATCGTCGGTACTGCCGTCGTCCACCACCAGCAAGCGGCGTTCGTCGATCCCGGCGAACTTTTCCGGTATACTCGCAAGTACCTGAGCGATCTTTTCCGCCTCGTTATAACAGGGCAAGGCGATTAATAACTTCATACCGGCAACTCCTTCATTTTCTTCTCGGTTGTCCCATGCTGTCCACGTCTGCCCGTGCGCAGCGCCTGAGACAGGAGCGCCAGTAACACAGGCGCCGAAAAATACAGGGGCATAGCGTATCGGAAGTACCCGTTTACGGGTGAAAACAGGCAACCCAGCAATGTAAGCAACGCCGGCAGCATCACAATGGCATTCTCCCGCTTATGGCAACTCATAACGCCCGCCAAAGCAAACAGCATGATCCAGCCATACAGACCGGGTGCGCACAGTAAGCGGAAAGGAGCATAGTCAAATAAGGATTGCAGGGTGTTTTTCAAAGGCAACGCATAATCGGATACCGAATACAGAAAGTAATCCGCAAGGCTGTCTCTGCGCGCCTGCAGGCCCAACAGAAAGTTTGGCTTGATGGTGCTTACATAACCAGGCGTTAGATAACCGTAATTATTATGGAAAAATGCGCTCGCATAGGTAGTCGGGTACTTTATCCCAAGGCGGAACCATGTTGCGTAAAACGCGCTTTTCTGCTCAGGGGTTGCGTCTTTTCGCCAGAGCATTTTCACCGGGTCGGATAATTCGCCATTATAGGCCGCCTGCAGCTGGTCCGTTGGCAACATCGTATTGATCGCCGCCAGTTCGCTGTCGGTCAGCCCGCCGCCGGCCACGGTGCGCGCCACCTGTTGAAGCGGGGCCGACCAGTTTTCGGTTTCCCGCGCGGGCAGCACATGCAGCGCCGGTATCGCCACTCCATACAGTAGCCCCAGTGATACGGCAATCGACGTAATCCCCATCAGCGGCGCGCGCCACGACAATCTTTTATGCGACAGGGAACGAATCAGTATCGCAACCAGCGTAATCCCTGCCAGCGCCGCGCCCACGTTGCGCAGCAATGCGCAGGCCGCCGCAGAAAGGCACAGGTTGAGCGTATCTGCTGCACGGGGTTTAGGCGCCGTTAGCATTTGCCATACCGTAAGCGTAAGCCAGAGTACCGCCATAGCAAAAACCGTATCTTTGCCCACGCAAAAAGCAAAGACCGGAAAAACGGGACATAGTGCAAAGAAAGCAGTCGAAAGGCCCACCAGCCAGCGCGGCGAACCGCCGCTTTCCATTCGCCGCAAAGCAACGCCAAACAGCCAGGCCATCAGCGTCGCCTGTACGCATACGTACAGCGCAACCGCCGCGTCCGCTGAGCCGAAAATGCCCATTCCGGCACGTACTGACAGCCAAAGTAACCCTGTTTGTGTTAACGGGTTGCTGTTTTCCAGCGGGATCAACCCAAAAATCTGTTTTAACTGCGTGATGCTGTCGTTGCTTACCGTGCCGGGCCACACGGCGAACAGGTAGGGCAGCCAGCAGGCCAGCAGCAGCAATGCAAACCCCCACACAGGCAGCCCTGCGCGTGCCGGAGGCGCAGTATTTGCCGCGGTTGGGGGTAAATAGGGAAGCGGCTTATCAGCCTGCGCCGCCCAGGCACCCCGCGATGTGTCCGTTGGACGGCTGCGGAAAGGTTCTGCCTGCTGTGCGACCGTTTCGGGGTTGGCATCGGGTACCGACGGCGCAGGAAAGCCGGGCATCGCATCGTCCACCGGTTGAGAAACAGCCGCGGGCTGTGACATAGCCGTGCGTTTTTCAGCCCACTGTGCAGCCCATTCCGGCACAGGCGGGCGATAGGGTTTTCTTGCCGGCTTTCCGTCTTCGACTGGTTCGGTATAGGCGCGTTTCCGCGCGCTTTCCACCCAGGCGGGCACCGGCACGGGGGCGGTATCCGTTTGACGTGATCCTGTTTCAGCGGGAACGGGATAGCGGGTCAGTGCCTGTACGAGCAGCGCCATCCCCATGTAAAACAGCGGTACGCGACCGGCGCAGTATAAAAACGCCAACTTCTTCTGAGTTGTTACAAGTGCTGCCGTGCCGGTATTTGCAAAGCTTTCTCCCAGCGTCACCACGGCGGCAAACAGCAGGGCGAGTATCCAGAGGCGAACATTGCCAAAGCTGCGGCGGCGTTGTCCCAACGCCCGATACCCCAGCGCCACCGCCACCGCCGCCACAAGCCACAAGCCGGTATCCGGCAGGGTTCGTTCCCAGCCGGTGCTGCCGGTATCCGGTACCGCCCCTGTCAGCGGAACGCAAAGCGCGGCAACGGAAAGCGCCCATAACAGCGCGAGCAGCAGCGTTTTGAGGCCTCCGGCGCGAGTGGTTCGCACGGCTGGTTCCCCCTTTTTCTCCCTGAAATCAACCCATTCCTGTCGCAGGTATCTTATCTTTTTTTAGCAATGCTGTCAAGGCAAGGGCGGTTTCACCACCCCCGCGTACTGTTCCCGTAAGCACGGGAAAGGCCCCGAAGCGTGTTCTACTTTCCACACGCCTTGGGGTCGGTATCATTCCCTCCGTTTTTAAACCGGGACGCCGTGATCGTCGCGGTTCAGTCGGTCACCACGTCGTAGGGCCAGTCGATGATTCCGCCAAAATCCCGCACGTCGGTATATCCCAGCGATACAAGCGTTTCCGCGCCCGCCTTGCTGCGCCTGCCGCTGCGGCAGTACACCAGCAGGGTGGCGTTCCGGTCCGGCAGTGCTTCCGCCGCCAGCGTTTCCAGCTGCCCCAGCGGCAGCAGTTTTGCGTTGGGGATATGCCCCGCGTCGTACTCCGACTGCTCCCGAACGTCGACGATCATCGCGTCGGGATGATCCTCCATCACCTGCTTTGCTTCCTTTGCTGTTATCTTCTGATAGCCTCCGGCAGATGGTACCGTAGTCGCTTCCGTGTTCACGGCACCTGTTTTCTGCGCGCTTGCCGCAGGTGTTGCCGTATCCGTTGTCGCCGCAGGCGCGGCGCAGGCCGAAAGTCCCAGCAACGCCACCAGCAGGAAAGCCCCCAGAGACCCCTTTTTACAAATCCATTCCTTCATATAGAACGCAGCTCCTTTCCCGCAACCCGTTCGTGCGATCCGCAAACAGGAACGCGCGTTGATTTACAGGAAAAGGATACCCCGGTAAGAAGGATCTGACACATACCGGGCATCGCTAAGAATTTACAAAATCATCCGGTGATTTCCGCAGCGCCGTCCACAGCGAATAGGCCAGAAAACCCGCACAGGTAGCAAAGGCTTCGCCGGTTTCACACACGCCGGTGGTCTCGTTCACACTTTCGCACGCCAGGCCGTTATCCATCTCCGTTCGCCGCAGGTGCGCAAGCGCCGTATCGGCATGCCCGCTTAGTAAGCTGTTGCAGATGGACAGCACCCACGGGTGCGGCGCATGTTTGCAGCCAATTTCTGCAATGGGATATCTGGCAAAGGAAAGCTCATATTCCTCGTCGCGGATGAACGACACGGTATTGCGCCATACCTCGTCCGTCGGTTCACAAAACCCGTAATGCGGAAGCAGTTGCAGGCTTCCCGGAGGCTCGTCGTACAGGTCCCAGCCGCCCAGCATATCCACCGACCAGGCAAAGAAGCGTTTCCCATCCTTCTCCCGCACACAGTGGGCATACACCGCATCGCGCACGGCGTCGGCGCGCGTGGCCAGTTCCGGCCTGCCCAGAAAGGTCGCCAGCGCACGCAACGCATACCAGACCAGCATGTTATCATACGTCAGGTACGGATACCGGCGCATGTCGTCGGTCGGTTGCAGAAAGGTTTCGTACAGGTCAACGTCCGGGTGCTTCTTACTCTCCAGTGTTTGTAGCACGTGCCGGAGCGCGTTTAGCACGAACGGTTCCCGTGCGAACGCACCGTCCCCCGTTTTTTCCACGTAGCGGTTCAGCGCCACTACCGGCGCGCAGAGCTCGTCCAGCTCAAACCCCGGCTCCAGCACCGTGCCGTCGATATAACGGCTGTGGGTGCCCAGGTTGCGGGCCTGTCGGGTGAACACATAGGTGAGAATTTCCCGCGCGTAGACTGCGTCCGTTTCCAGAATCGCCGGAAAGGCCCACAGCAGGCTATCCCGATCCCAATAGGCGGCGCTTACGTAATAACGGGGGCTGCGGGATGTCATCAGGCACAGTTCCTCGGTATCCACGCTTCGCCCGGAAGCATAGAAAAACGCGAAGAACAGGTTTGTATTCAGCAGCGTATCCATCGCCGGGTCGCCCGTATGCTTTTCCCGTGCGGCCAACCACACATTCGTACGGGTTGCCAGCGCGTCAAACCCCTGCCGAAGCAACTCCTTGGCGGCCGTTGCCGCGGCGACCTCCTCGTACCCCACGCCGAAAAACACGTCCAGCGTTACCGATTGTTCGGGCTGAAGTGTTTCCGCGCGAGAGATCCGGTATTCAAATCCATCCTGTGCCCATTCCGCATGCTGGTCGATCTCGCTGAAAGGCTGGTCGTCCTTCACGATGGGCGCAAAGGCGAACAGCGGCACCCCCGGCTTCTGGCTCCACACAAACATATGGTTCCAGCCGGAACGCTTTACCTCCCGCCCCAGCGGCAGTTCGGCGGTTTCGTTAATCTCGTGCAACGTGCGGTCCCAGCGCCCTTCCAGAGCAAGCTCCGCCTTCACAGGCTCGTTTCCGTCGTTTTGCGCGGTCAGCCGCAGGCCGAAGGCCCGCTCTCCGATCGGCGTGAGGTACGTGCAGGAAAAATGCAGCGCTCCGGTACGCGCCGTAAACCGGGGAATCCAGTTGTGCGCCCGTTCCCATACGGGCGCAAGCGGCGTTCGCACGCCGTTTATTGCCAGATACGGCCGGATCAGCCCCTCGTCCCCTCGAAGCTCCAGCAGGCCTTTCAGCTGCATGGAAAGGAAAGTGACCCCTTCGATCGCGCCGTCCTCCTCGCGGATGGTGGGCAGGGAAACATATTCATTGCCGGTTACCTGATAACGTCGCATGGTCCATATTCCTTTCGGCAGGTCAATTTGTATTGGATATGCTTCGCGGGAGAAGCGCGCAGCTCCTCCCGCGAAGGTCGTCCGGTTCGGATTATTTACTCAGCAGATCGGCGTCCTCAAGCTGGGACTGGATATCGTCCAGCGCAGCCTGCGCGGTCTCGTCGCTGGTCTCCAGCGTGCTCAGCACGTTGTTGACGATTTCGGTCGCAGCGCTCGCTTCCACCAGCGCGGGCGGGGCAATCGCGTAATCCATGCTCTTAAACACGGCGGCGCGGTTGGCGGGCGGGGTGATGGTAAGATACTCGCTCAGCTTGGTCTGGTCGGCGATGGTGGGCAGCTCCCAGCTCGCGTCCAGGCGGAGTTGCACGATATCAGGATCGGAGCCCATGGCCTGCGCAAATTTCGCGGCGGCTTCCTGCTGCTTGCTGGAAGGAGACACGCAGTTTACGTTGGCGAAGAAGAAGGTCGCCTTGTCTTTGAAGCCCGGCTCCACGGTTACATCCCAGTCAAACTTGCACTTGTTGGTGAAATCGGTGAAGGCCCACACGCCGGTGATCACCATGCCGAGTTTGCCGGCTTCGAACAGGTCCCAGTCACCGCGACCGGCAAGGTCTTCCTTGTTGGGCATCACACGCTTGTCGCCGCGGACGCGGTTGATCATCGCATCCAGCACAGCGACGTTTTCCGGCGTATTCACAGTAAAGGCGGTGTAATCGGAGTTAAGCAGGCTGCCGCCGTTGCCGGCGATGGACTTGTAGAATTCGTTATAGGTGATGGGCTGGTTGTAGCCCCAGATGTCGTCGCCCAGCGAGCGGATTTTCTCCGCAGCCGCCTGCGCATCGGCCCAGGTCCAGTCGTCGGTCGGGTAGCTTGCGCCGGCCTGGTCAAACAGCGCCTTGTTGTAGAACAGCAGGCAGGTGGAGAAGCTTTCCGGTACGGCGTAGAGTTTACCGTTGCTGGAAACCGCGTTGATCGTTCCGGCGGAGTACGGCGTGGTATCCACGCCCAGCGCGGTCAGATCCTGGCACTGGTTACGCAGCATGTAAGCCAGAAAGTTTTCCATGTTCATTTCATACACGTCGGGGGCGTTGCCACCGCCCACCTTAGTGGCCAGTGCGGTAAAGTAGTCGTTAAAGCCGGTCAGCTGCACGTCTACCTTAATCCCGGGGTTCTTGGACTCGAATACTTCCACCATCTTTTTGAGCGTATCTTCGTGCTCGCCGGATCCGGAGAAGCATGCGTAGGTAATGGTCGTTGTGGCGGTTTCCGCGGAGGCAATGCTGACCAGCGACATGAGCATTGCGACGCAAAGAATCATGGCTACCAGTTTTTTCATGGGATGGGACCTCCTTTAATATAGTTCGGGTTATCGCAAACGCACGCTTGCGTTATGCTCGTCATTTCAGCCCTCCCAGGGCGATACCGCTGTCCACCTTGCTCTGGGTTAACAGGTAAACCAGCAGTACGGGCAGGATGGTCAGCACCGCGCCCGCCATCAGGATATGCTCCTTGTTCTTGTACATGCCGTTCATATTGCCCAGTACCACCTGCAGGGTCTGCTTATCCGTACTGGTCAGCACGATCAACGGCCACAGGTAGCTGTTCCAGCTGCCCATAAAGGAGAGCAGAATCATCGTAGCCAGCGTGGGCGCGACCATCGGCAGGGCAATGGAGAAGAACACCTTGTACAGCGACGCACCGTCAAGCATTGCGCTTTCCAGATAGCTGTCGTTGAGCGTCATCATCGCCTGTCGCATCAGGAACACCCCAAAGGCATTCGCCAGCGACGGAAGAATCAGCCCTGTAAACGTATCCAGAAGTCCCAGCACCCGCAGAATAATATAGTTGGGTACCATCGTAACGGTGCCGGGGATCATCATCGTGGCCAGAAACAGCCCGAAAAGCCTGTTGGACCCTTTAAACGGGATTTTGGTAAAGGCAAACGCCGCCATGCAGGCGCTCATCACCTGAACCGCCGTGCACGAGAGGGCCAGAAACAGGCTGTTCAGCGACGAACGGGCAAACGAGAAACCTTCCATATTGAACACCCGGCGATAGCCTTCCAGTGTCGGATGCTCCGGAATCCAGCGGATCGGGATGGTGCGGATGGTTTCCAGGCTTTTAAACGAGGAGGAGATCATCCACAGGAACGGCAATAGCGTAATTACCGCCAGCAGCGCAATGCCAAGATAGAAAAGTAAACCTTTGATAACTTTATGTTTTCTATGCATCGTAATTCACCCACTTCTTTTGCAGCTTAAACTGCAGCAGCGTGAATACGAGGATCAGGATGAACAGAATCCATGAGTAGGCGGACGCCATCCCCATCTTGTACTGCTTGAACGCGAAGTTGTAAATGCGTTCCAGAAAGACCGTGGTCGCGCCGCCTGGCCCGCCGTTGGTCATGATCAGTACGGACTCGAACACCTGCAAACCGTAAATTACGTTAATAACCACCAGCAGGAAGAGTGTTGGCGACAGCAGCGGCAGCGTAATGCTGAAAAACCTGCGGCCCGGGCCCGCGCCGTCGATCGCGGCGGCCTCGTAATAATTGGGGTCGATGGATTTAAGCGCCGCCAGCACCATCAGCGCATAATAACCGGTGTCTTTCCAGATAGCGGCCATCACGATGCCGGGCATCGCCCAATCCTTAGAGTCCAGCCAGGCGGGGGCGTTGATGCCGATCACGGCGAGCGACTGGTTGAGCAGCCCGTATTTACCGCTGAGCACCCACGTCCACACCACAGCAGCCGCCACCCACGAGGTGATGACCGGCGTATAGAAGATGGCGCGGAACACCCCGCGGCCCCGAAAGCTGTGGTTCAGCAGCATTCCCTCCGCCAGCGAAGCAATCAGGATCATCGGCAGATACAGCACCAGATAGGTCAGCGTGTGCTTCACCACTTTGGGAAACTCACTGCCGCCCAGGATGCGGGTGAAGTTTTTCAGCCCGATAAAGTTCATGGTTCCGCCCACCAGATCGTAATCCATCAGGCTGAACACCAGCGAGGATACGATGGGGATCAGGCAGAATACCACCATGCCGATTACCGACGGCCCCAGAAAGACCGCCACGGCCGTTCTCCGTCCCGTGTTTTTGGGTAAGTACATGTCAGGTCTCCTCCCGTATCGCGTGCCCCTGCGGTGTTACTTCCACGCCGTACCGTTTGCCGTGCCAGCGCACCCTGAAGCGAATGCTTCGGATGCCCGGCGGCAGCATCGGTGTTACCGTCAGCTCCCCGTTTTCCGCCCACAGCCCCGCTGCGCCGAACACCAGCGCCTGCCAGGCGGCGCCCAGCGCCGCCATGTGCAGCCCTTCGTGCCCGGTGTTCCCCATTACGTCCTTCAGGTCCAGGTATACCGCCTTGCGGAAGTACTCCGTCGCTTTGTCCCAAAGCCCAAGGCGGAACGCCAGCTGGGCGTGCGGCCCGTAGCTCAACGTTGAATCGTGCAGGGTGATCGGCTCGTAATGCGCAAAAACGTTGCGTTTCTGGGTTTCCGTAAAGTCATTCGGAAACAGCGACATCAGCAGCACCAGATCCGCCTGTTTCAGCACCCGGTAACGCTGCATCCGGTCAAAGCAGTACTGCTTGTAGGCGGGTTCCTCTCCCGTTTTCAGGAAAGGCGGGGTTTCCAGCCGTTCCAGCAGTTCATCCTGTAAAAACAGCTGCCGGTCGGAATCGTACAGGATCGCGATCCGGTCGCGGGCGAAAGTGAGGCGTTCCCGCTGGTCGGCGGTCAGCTCCGAATATTGCAGCGCCAGGTCGATATTACGGCGCGCCATATAATTGGTAAAGGTGTTGTTGACCGTCGCGCCGCAGTACTCGTCCGGTCCCTTGACGAAGAAGGAACTGTACTGGTCTTTGGCAGGTTCGTACGTCAGCCGGGTCAGCCAGTACAGCGCAGTCTGGCGGTACATCTCAGCGGCAGTGCCTTGCGTGAAATCCGTGTCGCCCGTTACTTCGGCGTAACGCGCCATCGCGTAGGCCACGTCCGCGGTGATGTGCACCTCGCAAAGCCCGATATCCCAGCTTTCGCACTGCTCGTCGCCCGTACCGGCACACATCCACGGAAAGCGCGCACCATCAAGGTTTTGCCGTTTCGCTAGCGCCTGCGCCTCCGGCAGGCGGTCGGCGCGGTATTGCAGCAGGCTTTTGGCAACGTCCGGCTTCGTCCACAGGTAGAAGGGCAGCATGAAGATTTCCGTATCCCAGAAGGTGTTGCCCTTGTACCGCCCATGGGAAAGTCCGCGCGCCCCGATGGACGCATTGCAGTCAGGCGTAGCCCGGTTGGCCAGCAATTGAAAGATATTGTACCGGATCGCGCCCTGCAGCTCCGGGTCGTCGGAATCCACTTCCAGATCGCAGTCGTCCCACAGGGCGCGCCACTTGGCGGCGCTTTCCGCCCAAGGGTCGTCGGTATCCGGGTTGGCGGATTCGCCGTCTGCCAGCACACGCACGCGCTTTTCCAGCGTCCACGGTTGCCCGGCCAGAAGCGCGGCAGTCAGTACCGTTATGTCCGTCTGCTCCTCCGTATGATGCTCCCGAGCCGCGCTCCGGTCGTCGGTCAACTGCCAGCGAATCTCCACAGGGATATTTTCCCGCAGGGTAGTCAGCCGCATCCGGTTCTCCCCCAGCTTTTCCACCCGTAAAAGAGGCACCAGCTCCGTAGCGGCAATCATCTGGTCGTCGTGAACCGGCAGGTTGCACACCTTCGCGTCCGCGATCGCTTCCACCTGATATATACCGTCGGTTTTCGGGGTCAGGGTCAGCCGCTGCAAAATCAGCTGGCCATCCGCCATGCTCACCGTACGCTCCATGTGCAGGTCGGCACGGTCGTTGTGCCAGGTCTGCCGCAGCACGCCGGCGCGCATGTCCAGCACCTGCTCCACCGTTTCCGGTTCCAGCCCCGAGGGCCGCAGGGTGAGCGCGTCCGGCAGCTGCACCATGTCGGTGATGCCGGGCTTAATCTCGCTGAACAGTCCAGATTTGAAGATCGCGTGCGCCTGCGGCGTATTTTTTCGTTCCCATGCGCCGAAGCCGCGCACCCCCAGCCGACCGTTTCCGGTAAAAAACACCGTTTCGCAAAAATCGTCCACCGTGCCCGCGCGGCTCACGCGCCACGGATCAATCCTCATGTCCTGCAAGGCGGTCCCTCCTCCAATAGGCCGGGATGCGCGTAAGCGGGCAGGAAACCCGCATCTCGCAGGGGCCTGTGTGCGTTTCCCCGGTAAAATAATCTGTCCAGTTCCCGGCGGGCAGGTACACTACGCGGGTATCCTCCCCTTTGCGGGTCAGCGGCGCCACCAGCAGTTCCCGGCCCAGCAGGTACTCATCCTGCATGGCGAAAGCGTGCGGATCGTCCGGGTAATCCAGGCAAAGATGCGCCATCATCGGGCGTACGTGTTCCGCGCAGTACTGCGCCTCCCGCCACAGGTAGGGGCGCAGCGCCTCGCGGGTGTGGGCAAAATCGCACGCCACAGTCAACACCCGGTCGTCGTGCAGCTTTTCGGCTAGATTCCACGGGCTGCGGTCGTTCACGTACGCTTCGCCCAGCCCGCCCGCAAACTGCCCGCCGCGCGGCTCGGCATGCCACTGCATCACCGGGCAGAAACAACCCATGGCCGTCGCCCGCAGGTACAGTTCCGCGTCCGGGATCGGCCCCGCGAAGCCCCCGATATCAAAGCTCCAGAACAGCACACCCGACAGCCCCGCCGAAATCCCGGCGTACAGCTGGCTTTGCAGCTCGCTCCATTCGCTGGTCTGGTCGCCCGCCCAATGGATGGGGCAGGTCTGCGCGCCCGTGTAACCCGCGCGGCTGAAGGTGACGCCGTTTACGCCGTTTTCCATCATAAAGTCGCGATAGGCCGTTTCATACTGCATGGGGTACAGGTTGTGCGCCGCAAGACCAATCGCGCCGTTATGCAGGCGCGCCGCCTTTTCGTACAAAAACTCTCCGCCGTCGGTCTTAAAGCCCTCCACACCCATCTCCAGCAGAGGCTTACGCTTCGCAAACCACCAGCGTACCGCGTCCGGATTGGTAAAATCGAGCAGCATACTGTCCACAAACCAGTTTTCCGTGATGCGGTAGGGGCTGCCGTCCGCGCTGCGCACGGCGTACCCTTTTTCCGCCGCCTCGCGCAGGTCGTTTTGCAGCGCTTCGCCCGGTTCGCCGTTCTTTTCACATTTGATAATGGGAATCTGCCACAACACCAGGTGCAGGTCCGCGTCGCGCACACGGCGTACCATGGCGGCGGGATCGCGCCAGTGCGTCGGGTGCCAGCGGTAGAAGGTCTGCTCGTCGCTCCACTGTTCCAGCACCATCACGCTCGCCGGATAATTGTAACGTTTTAGCGCCGCCAGCTGCGTATCTACCTCCGCGTCACTGTTCCAGCCGTTGGCGCTGATCCACACGCCGAACGCCCATTCCGGCGGCAGTGCGGATCGGCCGGTGCTGTTGAGGAAGCTTTGCAGCACCCGCTCGGGCGCGCCAAACCACAGCACGTCGCGCGTCAGCGCCGTGCCTTCCGTTTCCTGACGGAAGACCGTCGGGCCGGAAAAATCCAGCTCTACGGGGATGTCGCTCTGCCGATACCAGCCGAATCCCTTTTCCGTTACAAAGAACGGCACGGGCAGATAGGTATACTCCCCCTGATGAGTAAACTTTTCTACCACGCGGCAATTGCTTACCCGGCCCGCACGCTCCACAGCGTCAAAGCGTTCCCCTGTGCCAAGGATGTGTCCGCAGGCAAGAGAAAGCTCCATTTCCACCCGTACTACGCGCCCGTCCGCCGCCCGGCGCAGGCGATAGTTCTTGCAGGACGCCACAGGATCACTTAAACGTTTAAGTCCCCAAATAGAGTCCATTGAAGCACAAATTGCGAAGGATTCCGGTAAAGCAATCTCGCCCGACTCACAGGCCGTGCACTTTGCGGCATTCTGCGTAAGCGCCATCGTAAGGTTTTCTCCACCCCGAAGCGTCAGGGTCACATCCGGGCAAAGGGCTACCTGCAGATATTCCCCGTCCCGATAGACTCCCAGCGGCCGGTCAACCGTTTCCTCCGTGACAACCTCAAAGGAAAACCATTGGGTATGCTCTTCTCCAGCCGCGAAGCGATACCGCACCGTCTGCGCGCAGGCAAACGAGCCCAGCGCGAACGTATACGTCCGGCCGTCCGCGCTTTCCCCCGCCACGGTCCGCTCCCCGTCCGCTGCGCAAAGCGCCAGCACGGGGGCCATTTTCACGCCCTCCGCACGGCAGCGCGCCGTAACGGCTTGCCCGATCAGCGGCATTTCCGGCAGGCGTTCAAAACCGCTGGCCTGAAAGGGTACCAGCTGCTCGCCCAAGTGTCGTATCATGGTTCAGCCTTCCTTTTCCGTATGCCTGGCAACGGATTCCCGTTCGACCAGGCGGATGGGTAAAATGGATTCCTGCTTGTCCGTTCGGCCCTCTACCGCGTCCAGTATCATCTGTACGGCGCAGCACCCTTTTTCGGCGATGTCCTGATGCACTGTCGTAAGCGAAGGATCGCTCATCCGGGCCAGATCAAGATCATCAAACCCCACGATGGACAGGTCCTCCGGCACGCGGCGGCCCAGCCGGCGCAACCCCTTCACCAGCCCCATGCCCAGAATATCCGCCGTGGTGAAAGCAGCGGTTTCCCGGTTGCCGCGCCGTTGCATCTCCTCCGGTACAGACAGAGCGAAGTCATACGATACGGTGCCCAGATACAGGGATTTTTCGTCCATCGCGATTCCGGCCTCGTTCAGCGCGTCCATATAGCCCAGAAAACGTTTCTGGATAACGCCCTGCTCGCTGACCGAACCGCTGACAAACGCGATGCGCCGATGCCCCTTGTCCAGCAGATACCGGGTTGCCAGTTGGCCGCCCAACCGGTCGTCAATCCCGATGGTGTGGAACACTTCGTCCTTTACGTAGGTATCCACCAGCACCACGGGAACAGCCAGCTCGTGCAGCTCGTTCAGGCTTTTACTGGGGTAGGAACCCACGATGATAATACCGTCCACGCTTCGGTTGCGCGCGATATTGATGTAGCTCTGATCCGGTTCCGGGCCGGAAAGCAGCAGGTGGTAGCCGTTGCGCCGTGCGGTATATTCGATGGCGGAGAGCAGCTCGCCGTAAAAAGGATTGGCGAACATAAACTCCTTGCCCGGTTCTGTCTGCGGAATTACCACGCCGATCAGGTTGGTTTTCTGGCTGGTCAGGCTCCTCGCGTTCAGGTTGGGCACATAGTTAAGCGCGCGCACCGCCTGCCAGATCCGTTCCGTCGTTTCGGGGCTGATGGTTTGCGTGGGGTTCTGGTTGAGTACATAGCTGACGGTGGTGGTGGAAACACCGGCTTCCCGGGCCACATCTTTGATGCTGACGCGCTTCAAACCGGCGCCTCCATTTCGTCTCGATTTACTTAACCGTTTCAGTGATTTGTATGATACACGATCCTTTTCCCGTTGTCAACACCTTTGGCGAAAAAATTATTGCAATTTTCACCAGAACGTCCATCCCTACGCTTCACAGCCCGCCGGGCCGCGCGTTCAGCCCGCATTCCGGACAATTGAGCCTCTCCGGCGCGGTATACCGCCGCAAGGCTTTGCGCCGCTGCCGCCAGTAAGATATACTGTGTCTGTAAACAACGGAGAGGGGGCGAAACGCCATGTGGGATGAGAAACGCTTTGAGAAAATTTACTCACAGGGCACCATGAATCTGATGGAAATCTGGGTGGATAAGGCGACGGGTGTAAACTACCTGTACCACGGAAGCGGGTATGGCGGCGGTCTGACTGTGATGCTGGACCCGGACGGAAAGCCTCTGGTTTCTCCGGAATATGTGAACGGCAACCAGTACCGGTAACACCAGTTTCCGGCCATGTTCCTTCCGACAAAACATTGCGGTCAAACACCGCGCCTGCTTCCATATGAAGAAAAGGTCGTTAAAACCGGCGTGTCATAAAACAGACCGAACCCGAAAGGCAGGCTTTACCTTTCGGGTTCGGTTCTGTTTGTATTTCTTTACGCCAGCGCTTCGATAATTCGGCGCGTCATATCCTCCCCGGTGATATAGCCGCCGCCCGCCGCGATGTCTTTGGTGCGTGCGCCCGCCTTCAGTACGGTTTCCACGGCGGTTTCCACCGCGCGCGCCTCCTCAGCCAACCCGAAGGAAAGATTCAGCATCATCGCCGCGGACAGGATGGTGGCGATGGGGTTGGCAATCCCCTGCCCCGCGATGTCCGGCGCGGACCCGTGGATGGGTTCGTACATGCCGCGCGTGCCCGCGCCCAACGACGCGGAGGCAAGCAGGCCGATCGAGCCGGTCAGCTGGCTGGCCTCGTCGGAGAGGATGTCGCCGAAAAGGTTGCTGGTCACAATCACGTCAAACTGCGCCGGATCGCGGATCAGCTGCATGGCGCAGTTATCCACCAGCATATCGGCATATTCCACGTCCGGGTATTCCACCGCCAGCGCGTGCAGGGTTTCCCGCCACAGGCGGCTGCTTTCCAGCACATTGGCCTTATCCACGCTGGTCAGCTTCTTCCGGCGTTTGCGGGCGGTTTCAAACCCCACGCGGGCGATGCGCTCAATCTCCCCCCGGCTGTAAAGCTCGGTGTCAAAGGCGTTCTCGCCCAGTTCTCCCTGCCCGCGCCCGCGGGGGCCAAAGTACATGCCCCCGGTCAGCTCCCGCACAATCAGCAAATCCACGCCCCGCGCGGCAATATCCGCCCGCAGGGGAGACGCGGCGGCCAGCACCCCCATCAGCTTCGCGGGCCGGAGGTTGGCAAACAGCCCCAGCTCCTTGCGGATGCCAAGCAACGCGCGCTCCGGCCGAAGGTGGCCGGGCAGCGTGTCCCATTTCGGGCCACCCACCGCGCCCAGCAGAACGCTGTCGCTGTCCAGGCATTTTTCCAGGCTCTCCGCGGGCAGCGGTTCGCCGTACCGGTCGATGGCGCAGCCGCCCGCCAGCGCCGTGTCGTATTGGAAGTTATGCCCGTACTTCTGTCCCACGGCGTTTAACACCCGCACCGCGCCATCCACGATTTCCGGGCCGATGCCGTCGCCCGGCACCAGCGTAACCCGATAGTTCATTTCAGCTCGCCCCCCGCCATCGCGTTCATCAGCCCGCCCGCCTCGATGATCTTCCGTAAAAACTCCGGGAAGGGCGGAAACGTATAGCGTTCGCCGGTGATGCGGTTTTCGATGCTGCCCGCCGCCAGATCCACCGCCAGCGCATCGCCGGTGTGGAATACTCCGTCGCAAACGACGATGGGCAGGCCGATGTTGATGGCGTTGCGGTAAAAAATCCGGGCGAAGCTCTTCGCGATCACACAGGAAATGCCGGCGGTCTTAATCGCGAGCGGCGCGTGCTCCCGCGAGGAGCCGCAGCCGAAGTTTTCCCCGGCCACGATCATGTCTCCCGGTTTGATTTTTTTCAGGAAATCCGGGTCGATGTCCTCCATACAGTGCGCGGCCAGTTCTTTAGGGTCGCTGGTGTTTAAGTAGCGCGCGGGGATGATTACGTCGGTATCCACGTGGTCGCCGTAGCAGACGGCGTTGCCTTGTAAAAGCATGGCGTGTGCTCCTTTCTGTATCGTGCGGTCAGGTAAGCGAATCCGGCGAGGCGATTTTGCCCGCGACTGCCGAGGCCGCGGCCACGGCGGGGCTGGCCAGATACACTTCGCTCTGCGGGTCGCCCATACGCCCCACGAAGTTGCGGTTGGTCGTGGCAACGCAGCGCTCGCCTTTGGCCAATATACCCATGTGACCGCCCAGACACGGCCCGCAGGTGGGGGTGCTTACGGCGCATCCCGCCTGAATGAAAATCTCCATCAGCCCTTCTTTGACCGCCGCCAGCCAGATGGTTTGCGTGGCGGGGATAATCAGCGCGCGAACGCCTTTGGCGACTTTACGGCCTTTGAGGATTTCCGCAGCCTCCCGCAAATCGGACAGGCGCCCGTTGGTGCAGGAACCCACCACCACCTGCTGGATGGGAATGTCGCCGAACTCGTCGAACGTTTTACCGTTTTCCGGCAGGTGCGGGAACGCCACTATGGAGGGAAGCGTGCTCAAATCCATACGCACGGTGCGCGCGTATTCCGCGTCCGGGTCGGCGGCGTACACGCGCGGCTCCTTCGCGCCGTGCTCGCGCAGATAGGCAAGGGTCTGTTCATCCACGGGGAAAATGCCGTTTTTCGCGCCCGCCTCGATGGCCATGTTACAAATGCACAGGCGATCGTCCATCGTAAGGGCGGCCACGCCGTCGCCCGCAAACTCCAGCGACTGGTACAGCGCCCCGTCCACGCCGAGCATGCGGATCAGGTGAAGCACTACATCCTTGCCGGATACGTGCCTGCGCAGTTTTCCGGTCAGTTCCACGCGGATGGCCGAAGTCACCCGCAGCCACACCTTGCCGTAGGCCATGGCGGCCGCCATATCGGTGGAGCCTACGCCGGTGGAAAAAGCGCCCAGCGCCCCGTAGGTGCAGGTGTGGCTGTCCGCGCCGATCACCAGATCGCCCGCGGTCACCATGCCGCGCTCCGGCAGCAGGGCGTGCTCCACGCCCATCTCCCCCACATCAAAAAAGTTGGGGATGCCTTTTTCCTGCGCGAAGGTGCGCACCTTCAGGGTTTGCTCCGCCGCTTTGATGTCCTTGTTGGGGGTAAAGTGATCCATCACCAGCGCGATTTTCCTGCAATCGAAAACGCAGTCGCAGCCTGCCTTATGAAACTCGTTGATTGCTACGGGCGCGGTAATGTCGTTCCCCAGCACCAGGTCGGTATCGGCGAGGATCATTTCCCCCGCCGCGAGAGTTTCCCGGCCGCAGTGTGCCGCCAGTATCTTTTGGGTCATGGTCATGGGCATTAGGTTTCGGCCTCCTTTTGATGCAGGATATATTCGATGGAGTCGGTCAGGGCCTGCCAGCTGGCGGCAATGATGTCCGAGGAAACGCCGACGGTGGTCCACGTGGTTTCGCCGTCGCTGCTTTCAATCAGTACCCGCACGGTGGAAGCCGTAGCATCGCGCCCGGACAGCACACGTACTTTATAATCCGTCAACCGCACGCGAGCCAGTTCCGGGTAAAACACGGACAGGGCCTTGCGAAGCGCCGTATCCAGCGCGTGCACGGGGCCGTGGCCCATGGCGGCTGTCGTTTCCTGCTGCCCGTCCACCGACACGGAAAGCATGGCCGAGGCGCTCTGGTCCCCATCCGGAAAGGGATACTCGCCGCTGATGCGGTACATCCCCAGCGTAAAATGCGGCTGGTAACGCTTTAACGTGCGCAGCACCATCAGCTCAAAGCTGGCATCCGCCGCCTCAAACTGGAAGCCGTCGTGCTCCAGTTCCTTCAGCTTTGCCACAATTTCCGCCACTTCGGGCGAGTTTTTCGTCAGTTCCGGGGCAACCTGCGCCAGCTTCGCCAGCACCGTGGTGCGGCCGGATACCTCGCTCATCAGGAAACGGCGCTCGTTGCCCACCGCCTCCGGGGGAATATGCTCAAAACTGCGGCTCAGTTTGCTGACCCCGTCGATGTGCATGCCGCCCTTATGCGCAAACGCGCTCGCGCCCACATAGGGCCTGTTGGAGGTAAGCGACAGGTTGCACAGTTCCGCGATCGCGCTTGCGGTATGGCGCAGGTTGGGCAGGTCGCCCTTGCAGTCCAGCCCCATTTTTAACCTTAAAGCAGGCAGGATGGCACTCAGGTCCGCGTTGCCGCAGCGTTCCCCGATGCCGATGAACGTGCCCTGCACCTGCGTGGCGCCCGCGCGTACCGCCGCAAGCGACGAGGCGACCGCACAGCCGGAATCGTTATGGCAGTGAATGCCCACACGCACGCCGGGAAAGGCGGCGCACACCGCTTCCGCCGCGCGGCGGATTTCCTCGGGCAGGGTTCCGCCGTTGGTATCGCACAGGCACAGCGCGTCCGCACCCGCCGCATGCGCGGCGGCCAGCACCTTCATGGCGTAGGCGGGGTTGTTCTGATACCCGTCAAAGAAGTGCTCCGCGTCGAAAATCACTTCCCGTCCTGCCGCCTTCAGGTACCGTACAGTATCCGTTACCAGCCGCAGATTTTCCGTAAGCGACGCACCCAGCACCTGCGTAACGTGCAAATCCCACGCCTTGCCGAAGATGCACACGCTGCCCGTGCCCGCGTCCAGCAGGGAGCGCACGTTGGGGTCGTCCTCCGGCGCCTCGCCTTTGCGGCAGGTACTGCCGAACGCGCACAACCGGGCGTTTTGCAGCGACAGCGCCGCCACGCGCCGGAAAAAATCCAGGTCCTTGGGGTTGGAGCCGGGATTGCCCGCCTCGATGTAATCCACCCCGAACGCGTCCAGCGCACGCACGATAGCCAGTTTATCCCCCACGGAAAAGGAGATGCCCTCGCCCTGTGCCCCGTCGCGAAGGGTGCTGTCGAAGATTTCCACTCTTGTCATGTGCCACCTCATCCGCCGCTTACAGCTTGTTCATGCCGTTTACATACGCCAGAATACTGGCTTCGATTACGTCGGTCGACAGGCCGCGGCCGCTTACGACGCGATCGCCGCAGCGAATCTTCACGATGGCTTCGCCCTGCGCGTCCTTGCCTTCGGAAATGGTTTGCAGCGAGTAATCCTCCAGCGAGTGCGCAGGCGCGGGGATCAGTTTGTCCACGGCGTTGAAGGCCGCGTCGATGGGGCCGTCGCCGATGGCGACCTCCTCGGTGCGTTCCCCGTTGTTCAGCATGCTCACCACGGCGTTGGAGGTCACATAGTTGCCGCTGTTTACGGTAAAGCGTTCCAGCTTGTACCCCGGCTTGGCGCTCACGCCGGACAG
>JAEWYP010000090.1 GCA_023395615.1 Bacillota bacterium | reverse complement strand
GCAGCGATGGGACAAAGTACCTCATCTGTGACAGGACAGTAGAAGAACAGGAACCACAGGTAGCATTCGCAGACATTGGTATTGAAAGGCGTTCGGCGTTATGTTATACTCTACCTAAATCAATTTCGGAGGCACTTTATGCAGGAAATGACCTTGATTGTGTCACCAACCGATGACGGCCTCCCGATCCGGAGGTTGGCTCTGGAGCGCCTGCATATGTCTTACGGGCAATTCAAGCGCGCAAAATTCAACGGCGCCCTGATGCTGGACGGGGAACTGGTGCATGCGGACCGCCGTGCGCGGGCCGGGCAGAAGCTGGTTGTCTGTCTGCCCCAGCGAATCGGCGGGCCTTGCGAACCCTGCGCGCTGCAGCTGACCGTGCCTTATGAAGATGATGATCTTCTGGTGGTGGATAAACCCGCGCCGCTGCCGTCCGTCACCTCCAAAAAGCGTGATTTGCTCACGTTGGAAAACGCCGTTTACAGTTATCTCAACTGCCCTGAAGAATTTTTATATCGCCCCGTGAATCGGTTGGACAAGGGAACCAGCGGGTTGATGGTGGTAGCCAAACACTCTCACGCACAGCAGTATTTACAGGCGGAACTTCACAGCGATGCTTTTATTCGCGAGTATTTTGCGGTCTGCGACGGCCTGCCGCCGGAACGGGAAGGCGTGATCGATCTGCCGATCGCCAAGGATAACGACGCGACGATCCGTCGGCTGGTATGTGACTGGGGAAAGCCGGCGCGCACCTACTACCAGCTGGTGGACAGCGGCGCGGGTCGAAGCCTGCTCCGCCTGCGGCTGGATACGGGGCGTACGCACCAGATTCGCGTACATCTTCAGGCAATCGGCTGCCCCGTAACCGGAGATTTCCTGTACGGTCGGGAGCATATGGCGCTCCCGAACCGATTTGCGCTGCACAGTTGCTATATCAAACTGAAAACGCTGAACCACGGGGTTGTCGAACTGGAGAGCCCCCTGCCGCGGGAACTGGCGATTCTGCTGTAAATGAGGTTATTGATTACAAAACGTTATGATGATTTGGGAGTGGTCTGAGGAGGATCGCTCCCTTTTATTTTTTCGAAATACTGAACAACGATAGGGCGTGGAAACGACCCGCATGAAAAAACAGGCTGTGTGGCAGGCGAATGCCCTTCCACGCGGCCTGTTTTGTGGTTGTGTGTCTGTCGTATGCTATTTTTCGGGCGCGCATGGGTCGGGTGATAAAAACTCAGCGCTCTTCCCGGAAGTAATTAAGCCCACAGCTGGCGGGCTGCGCGTATTCCTTCACCTGCCGAATGCTTACGAACACCAGCACCAGGATAGTGGCGATGTAGGGGAACATGGCGTAAATCTGCATGGGCAGGCCGGGGATCGGATAATAGTTGCGAACCACCAGCAGCGCGCCGAACACCAGGCCGCAAAGCCAGGCACGGGTAGGGCTCCACATGGCGAAGATGACCAGTGCGACCGCGAGCCAGCCGTAGCCGTTTACGCAATCGTGCACCCAAACCCCCGCGCAGGCGGTGGAGGACATGGAAATATACATACCTCCCAGCCCGCATAACGCGCCGCCGATAATGGTGGCGGTATACTTGTAAAGCGTCACGTTAATACCCGCGGCGTCCGCGGTGGCGGGGTTCTCGCCCACGGCGCGAAGGTTGAGGCCGCGACGGCTTTTCGCCAGAAACCAGGCCATCCCAAACATGACGATGACGCTAAAATATACCAGCCAGTTATAGTTGAAAAACAGCGGGCCGATCACCGGGATCGTGGAGAGGCTTCCGAAACTGATGTTGGAAAACATCGCTTTGGTGGCGGAAGAAACCTGCACAAATCCACCCGCCTGTTTGCCCAGCAGTTCGCCGAAAAAGTTGCCAAAGCCGGTGCCAAAAATGGTAAGCGTAAGGCCGGTTACGTTCTGGTTGGCGCGAAGGGTGACCACCAGAAACGCGTAAATCAGCGCGCCCAGCGCGCCCGCGCCCGCTGCGGCCAGCGTGGCGATCCCCGTGGCGATCAGCGCGGAAGGGGTGCCGCCCGCCAGTGTGACCGCCTGCTCGTAATGGTAGGCGGCGCCCAACCCGGCGATAGCACCCATAAACATCATGCCTTCTACGCCCAGGTTGAGGTTGCCGGATTTTTCCGTCAGGATTTCACCTAAAGTGGCGAGCAGAAGCGGCGCGCTGGCCAACACGGCCATGTTGATGAAATTGAGGAAGATCGTCAGCTCGTTGTTCATTGTAACGCCGCCTCCCCCTTAACCTGCTTTGTACGGAAGATCAGCCGGTAATTGATGAAAAATTCAACCCCCAGCATGAAGAACAGGATAATACCAATTAACATATCCGCTGCCGATTTGGGAATGCCCATGGTGGTCTGGATGCGGTTGGAACCGCGCTGCAGAACGGCGATAAAACAGGAGTATATAATCATCAGCAGCGGATTCATGCCGGACAGCCAGGCGACTGTGATAGCGGTAAAGCCCGCACCGCCGCCGGTGTCTGTGGTGAGGGTGCCGCTGGCACCGGATACCTGTAAAAAGCCTGCGAAGCCGCAGATGGCGCCGGAAGCGAACATGGTACGCAGGATGATTCGGGATACGTCCATGCCCGCGTATTTTGCGGTGTTCGCGGATTCGCCAACCACTGTGACTTCGTAGCCGTGCTTGGTTTTTGAAAAATAAAGGTACAGCAACACCGCCAGCGCCAGCGCGATAATCCAGCCCATATGCACGCCCAATACCTCCGGCAGGCGGGTGGCATCGGCAAAATCGCGGATTTTCGGGAAGGAGGTGCCGGTCATTTGCCACGAAGGCTGGTATTGCAGAAAGGTAATAAAGTTAATAGCAATGTAATTGAGCATCAGGGTGAACAGAGTCTCGTTGGTGCCCCATTTTGCCTTGAATACTGCGGGCAGCAGCGCGTACAACCCGCCGCCGATGCAGGCGACCACAAACATGCTGACCAGCAGCAGCCAGCGCGGCCAGGTATCGCCGTAATGTACCGCGATATAGGAGCAGCAGATGGCTCCGACCAGTATCTGGCCTTCGCCGCCAATGTTCCAGAACTTCATTTTGAAAGCCATGGTAAGGCCCAGCGATGTGACCAGCAGCAACGTTACAATTTTCATCGTCGCCTGCGCGGAGGAGCTGAACTCCAGTACTCCCTGCTTGTTTACGGCGATCAGCGATTTGCCGATCGCGCCGGAAACCATGTCGGAATACATTTGAAAGGGACTGTACCCCAGCAGGGCGACCAGCAACCCGCCCACGGTAAGCGCGCACAGCAACGCAATGACCCGGTACAGGATGGCTTTGCCCTTTTCGATGTCCGTGCGCTTTACCACGCGTACGAAAGGTTCGCCGGAATGTGTCATGCGTGCTCACCCGCCTTTTCCTCGCCGACCCGCGTCATCATCAGGCCGATCTCCTCTTTGGTGCACTGGCGTGGGTCTACAATCCCGCTGATTTGACCGCCGCAGAGCACCATTAACCGGTCGGATAAGTCCATCAGCACATCCAGATCCTCGCCGATGAAGATGACGGCGTTGCCTTTTTCCTTTTCGGCGTTGAGCAGGCTGTAAATCCGGTAGGAACTTACGATATCCAGCCCGCGTACAGGGTAAGCGCAGATCAGCACTTGCGGGCGGCTCAGGATTTCACGGCCGAGCAATACCTTCTGCACATTGCCGCCGGACAGACGGCGCACCGGCGTGCTCAGCCCGGGGGTAACGATGTCCAGTTCCTGCACCATTTTTTCGCAAACCGGACGGTATTTTTTCCGGTTGATTAAAATCCCCGCGTTTTCCTGATAACGGCGCAGGATCACGTTATCCACGATGTCCATGTTGGCCACCAGCCCCATGCCCAGCCGATCTTCCGGCACAAAGGCCAGCGAAACCCCGCGCTGGGCGATCCGGTCGGCCCGCATACCGGCTATATTTTCTTCGATAGTCATTTCTCCGCGGGTGTAACGGTAGATAATGGAGCCGCCGGTGATGCCGCGAAGCCCGGTAATGGTTTCGCAAAGTTCCTTCTGCCCGCTGCCCGCCACGCCTGCAACGCCCAGGATTTCGCCGCCGAACGCGTCGAAGGATATGTGGTTGAGCTTCGTAACGCCCTCGCGGCTTACGCAGGTCAGGTCGGTCACGTGCAGCTTGCGATCCCCACGGGGGCAGGCCGGTCGGTCAATTTCCAGCTTTACGCGTCGACCGACCATCATTTCGGTCAGGTCCTGCTGGCTGGTTTCCGCCGTGTTGACGGTATCGATATATTCGCCTTTGCGCAGGATTGCTACACGATCCGAAATCTCCATCACCTCGTTGAGCTTATGGGTGATGATGATGATGCTTTTTCCATGTGCTTTCATCACGCGCAGCACCGCAAAAAGGCGGGTGGTTTCCTGCGGGGTCAGCACGGCGGTCGGCTCGTCCAACACCAAAATCTCCGCGCCGCGATACAGCGCTTTTACAATTTCCACCGTCTGCTTTTCGGAAACCGACATGGAATAAACTTTTTTTGCGGGGTCCAGCTCAAAGCCGTACTTAGCGGCAATCTCCGCAACCTGACGGTTAATTTCCCTTCGGTTAAGGGTTTGCGCGCCTTTCAGGCCCAGCACGATATTTTCCGCCGCGCTCAGCACGTCCACCAGTTTAAAATGCTGATGGATCATCCCGATGCCCAGCGCGTAGGCGTCCTTGGGCGAACGGATGGTAACCGGCTTGTCACAGACCAGGATCTCGCCGCTGTCCTGCAGGTAAATGCCCGAAAGCATGTTCATCAGCGTCGTTTTACCGCTGCCGTTCTCGCCCAGCAGCGCCAGAATCTCGCCTTTGCGCAGGGACAGGCAAACCGCGTTGTTGGCCACGACAGCGCCGAAGGTTTTGGTAATGTTGCGCATCTCCACGGCGTTTTCAGGGTGTTGAGCGGTGTTTTCCAAAGCGTTCGTCACTCCTTTGATGGAACTGAACCAACGGCTGCGCGCCGCGCAGGTGTACAGCCGTCGGCCCGGTATCCCTTGGTAAGCGCTGAATCAATCTTTTTCTCGCCTGCCTTAACGGAGCACAGCATCTTCGGGTTCGAAAAGCTTTGGAATAGCGTTGCTATTCCTTCGGGTTCTCTTACCCAAATCTGCAGTACTCCGCTCTGGCAGCCGCGAAGGGATGGAATCATCGCATCCCTGGAAAGAAAACGAACCCTGCCGCACGCGGGCAATTTCGCGCCGGAGCGTGAACGCCGCTCGCGGGAGACAGGGCGCATGAAACCACAAGAGGGCTGCCGTCGCTCACGACGGTAAGTTCGTGGCGACGGCAGCCCGTTTTACGCGGCGGATCAGCCGCCGATCACTTCGATCCCGTCAATGATGTAGCTCCAGGAAGGCGCTGAGGCCTGCTCGGATTCGGGATAATGATCACCCTCGGCAACTTCGATGGTCTTGCCGTCGCTGGAGGTGCCCTTCAGCGGGCCTGCGAACACCTGCAGGTCGCCGGAGACGATCTTGTCGCGGGCGGCTTTTACGGCGTCGTCGGTGCCAGGCGCGGCAATCGCTTCGTTAATATCGCTGATATCGCACATGCCGCTGGCCAGATCGCCCGCCCAGTCGGTCGCGATGGGTTCGCCGTTCACAACGCAGTTCACGGCGTAGATCAGGTACTTGGACCAGTCCCAAACAGCGCTGGTGAGGGAAGCGTTGGGGGCGACGGACACCATGGAGGAGTTGTAACCCACGTGGAATACCTTGTCATTCTCGCAGGTCGTAGCGGTGGCGGTGGAATCGCAGTGCTGGCTCAGCACGCCGCAACCCGCGTCGATCAGAGCCTGCGCAACCTGCGCTTCTTTGGTGGGGTCGTTCCAGGAGTTGGTATACATAACTTTCATGGTTACGTCGGGGTTCACGCTCTTGGCGCCCAGGTAGAAGCTGGTGAAGCCGCTGATGACTTCGGCAAACGGCATGGCGGCGACATAGCCCAGCACGTTATTACCGATTTCCTTGGCTTTCAGACCGGCCACGATACCGCTTAAATAGCGGGCTTGGAAGATCTTGCCGAAGTAGTTGTGCATGTTGGCAAGGCCGGAACCGGCGGCCTGATAACCGGTCGCGTGGCAGAACTGGATATCCGGGTTGTCCTTGGCGGCGGCGAGCATATAGTTTTCAAAACCGAAGCTGGTGGCGAAGATGATGTTGCATCCGTCGTCAATCAGTTCCTGAATGGCGTCGGCGCATTCGTCGGATTCGGGGATGTTGTACTTGTTGATGATCTGGTCGTCGCGCAGACCCAGTTCGGATTTCATCTTCTGGGTGCCCAGGTCATGGTTGTAGGTGTAGCCCATGTCGCTGGGATCGGACACATGCACGAAGCCGATTTTGATGTTGTCCATCGTAATCGCGCTTTCGGCAACCGCGGGCAGCACAGCCAACGTTGCAAGCAACGTTACAGAAAGAAGAACCGCGAGGAACTTTCTCATGTTGTAACCCCTCCATCATTATCCTGTTGTCACCGCGCCCCCGACGAGCGCAGCTCATCAACCGAACGCCGTTGTTCGATAGCAATACTGTATCATTAAAAACCCGTCTTTGCAACAGGGTTATCGAACAAAAACACAGTAAAAATGCAAAGCGTTCTGTTTTATACAGGAATGGAAGGGCTGAAAACGCAGCGGGGGGTTTTATATTTCGTCAACCGGTCTGCGCCGGGAGAACGCAAAAAAGATAGAAATACTTTATAACAAGGTATGATTCGAACGGCATACACCCTGCCAGCCCGAACGTTTGGCTGGATACGTGAGAAGATAAAATTATTCCTTACGCGCATCGGAAGGTTCGGATATCGGCCCGTACGCCTCAAAACCTGCATCCCGGGCGAACATGAACAAAGCCTGCTGGTATACGCCCGCGTACGGACCGTATTCCGCAAAGGGGGAACGGCCACCGTAGGCAATATCCACCACACGCTGTATCCATACGTCTACCGGCACGCAGGAAAGGCGGCCGTAGGCGAACAGCATCACACAATTGGCTACTTTAATGCCAACGCCGTGGATGGTTTGCAGCGCGGCGGCCAGCTCGGCGTCCGGAAGAGCGGCGAGCGCCGAAAGATCAATCCGCCCTTCCGCCACCTGCCGCGCGGCATCCAGCAGATAAGGGGCGCGGTAGCCAAGCCCGCAAAGGCAAAGCCCGCCGTCGCCTGCCGCCGCCAGCCGCTTCGGCGAGGGAAAGCTTTTACGCGTCGTGCCTTCTACAGGTTCCCCGTACGTGTCGCAAATTTTCTCAACACAAGTACGGATCGCCTTCAGGTTTTTCCGCTGGGAGAGGATAAAGCAGCACAGCGTTTCCCACGGGTCCTGCCGCAAGATTCGCAGGCCCCGGGTGTGCGCCAACGCCCGGGCAAGGTATGCGTCTCCCTGCGGCGCGGCGACCGCAATGGCGGAGTAATCCGTATCCAGCGCGAAATAGGGCCGCCAGATACGGTCAAACTCCTCCGCCGTACAATCGAATCGGAAGCGGCCGTTTCCGAGCACTGTGATTGTCAGGCGACGGCTCAGCGCGACGGTTTCTACCGTTTGTTCATTCAGCCTGACCATACGGAAACACTGTCCGCTTTCCATCATCTTGATTGGATCAAAAAAGTCCAGTTCCAATTCCATGTGAAGAAGCTCCTTTGTGCGGCGGTGCAACGTTGACGAAACCCGTGCGGAAGGCTATGATAGAGCGGTGCGGGGAGGGATGCGCAATGCCGTTTATGATGATCCACGCCGACCTTGTCACGCTGCGGGTGGATGCGATTGTGAACGCTGCCAACCCGGACTTGCGGGAAGGCGGCGGGGTGTGCGGCGCGATCTTCCGCGCGGCGGGCCGTGCGGAAATGCGGGCGGCCTGCGAACACATCGGTGGCTGCGCTGTGGGCGACGCGGTGATCACCCCGGGGTTCAGCCTGCTCGCCCGGTATGTGATCCATACGCCCGGCCCGGTGTGGCGGGGCGGCGGATACGGGGAGGAAGCGCTGCTGTCGGCCTGTTATCGCCGGTCGCTGGAAGTGGCGAAAGAACACTATCTGCACAGCGTCGCGTTTCCGTTGATCTCCGCCGGGATTTACGGCTACCCGCGGGATGCGGCGCTGGCGGTCGCCCGGCGAACGATCGAAAGCTTTCTGCTTAAGCAGGGGCAAATGGAAGTCACGCTGACGATTTACCCCTGATGCCGGAAATAGAAACTTACTTTGGAAAGGAAGTTATCAGGATGAGCAAAATTGAAGTGGTACGCAAGGCCATGCAGGACGCACTGAAAGCCGGGGACAAGCCCCGAAAGGACGCACTGTCCCTGTTGCTGTCGGCGCTGAAGGCCAAATGGATCGACAAGCGCGCAGACCTTACGGAAGAGGAAGAAAACGCGATTGTTTACAAGGAACTGAAGGAAGCGCAGGAAACGCTGGATACCACGCCTGCCGACCGCACGGATATAATTGAAGAAACCCGCCTGCGCATGCAGGTGTGGAGCGAGTTTGCGCCGGAACGCATGGAGTTGGACGACGTTCGCAGGATCGTGGCGGAAACTGCCGCGGAACTGGGTGGCGAGCTGACTGCGAAGGACAAGGGTCGTCTGATGAAAACGCTGATGCCGCGCCTGAAGGGCAAAGCCGACGGCAAACTGGTCAATCAGGCTGTGGAAGAGCTGCTGAAGTAAAGCGGCTTCCGGGCTCCTGCACTCGCAATGGTTCACATAGCGCACGGGACGTTGGCGGATTTCGCCGACGGCCCGTTTACGATTACCCGATGTAGTCGTCGGCCGTGTCGCCGCCATCGCTTCCGTCGCCGCCGTTATCCGATGGCGCGGGCGTTGCGTCCGGGTTGGAGGAGGGAGAGGCGGAGGGGGTTGCGCCGTTTTCGAAATCGAGCGTGGCTTTGCCGTCGCCGCGCGTGCAGGTAAGGGTGTAGGCATCCAGTTGGCGGCTGTAAAATCCGCCGCCGCTTTTCAGCCCCTCCACTACATCGCTGACCAGCTGATAGCGCTGGGCGGGGTCGGTGTGGGTGTCCATCGCCATCAGGAAAGCATAGCTGTGGTAACCGGAGATGGCGAAGTCGTTATATACGGCGCTGCCGTACTCCATATTAGCCGGAGCGGTCAGTGTGATGGAACAGCTTTCGATCACACCCTGCGCATCCGTGACCACGCTTACGCTTAACACGTCGCCAAGCAGGTCGTAATAGGTGCGGCCGTCGTCCTTGCCGCTGTTGCGCTGAGAAAGCAGCATGGGCAGCAGATGGCGGTTATCGTTTTTATTGATAAAATCCACATTCGCGGTGTAATAGGTTTGGAAGGTTTTATAGTTTTGCCCGGTCAGGGCCAGCGCCCCTGCGGGCGCAAGCAGCAAAACAATGCACAGCAGGGCGAGAATTCGTTTCATCGGGCGCCTCCTTGCCGGGGGTTCCGGCGGGATAAGGATAGCATGGGCGGGCGCGCTTTTCAAGCGGACAAATCCGGCAGGTGGGGAGGAAAACGCGACCGGGAAGCGAATGCCTTTGTGAATGAGGGAAGGATGGGATGGTCTGTGAACGGTTTTTTCGAACTGCAACGCCTTTTGCGCACCGAAGATGTGGACGCGAACGCCGAGTGGCGCTTCAGCGATATTTTTCTGGCCATGCAGGAGGCGGGCGGTGAACACTGCGAACGGAACGGGCTGGGCATCCGTGCGCTTCGGGAACGCAATCTGGCCTGGGTGGTTACGAGGGCGCGCGTCCATATCGACCGCATGCCGCGAATCCTGCAAACCGTCACAGTCCGCACCTGGCCCAAACCGCCCAAGCACGCGTTTTTTCCAAGATATTATCAGTTTCTGGTCAACGGGGAGCCCATCGGGGCCGCGTCCACCCTGTACGCACAGCTGGACCTTACCACCCGCCGCATGGCTCTGCCGTGGCTGGGCGGCAACGACGAGCTGACCAGCGATCTGGAGCCCTCGCTTCCGCTGCCCGGCAACCTGCCCATCCTGACCGTGAATGCGGGGACGAGTGTGCGCGAGGCCCGGTATTCCGATCTGGATATTAACGCGCATGTGAACAACGCGCGCTATCTGGACTGGTTTTGCGACCTGCTCCCCATGGAGTTTCACCGGGCGCGACGCCTTACGGACGTGACCATCCATTATGACCGGGAAATCCGCGCCGGGGAAACAGCCGCGCTGTCGCTGCAGACGGAAGGTTCGCAAAGCCTGCTGCGCGGTACGGTGGACGGCGGCAACTGCTTTGCCATGGCGGGCACGTGGGAAGAGCGACAGAGATGATAACGTGCGGATACGAAGTGACCGCTGAAAAACCCGGGCTGATCACGCCGGTGCGAATTGCGTTATCGGATATTTCATTAAAAATGCTTTGAAGCTGGAGATACGCTTATGGAACTTAGAAAGGTGTTTGATACGATTCCGGAGCAGTTTGACCGCTGGCGACCGAGATATTGTGACGAGGCATTCGCGGACATCATCCAACATTCGCGGCTGGATAAAGAGAAATCGGCGCTGGAAATTGGCCCCGGCACCGGGCAGGCGACGGAACCCATTCTGAAAACCGGCTGTCATTATCTGGCCATTGAGCTGGGGGAGCATCTGGCGGCCTTTACGCGCAACAAGTTCAAAATGTACCGGAATTTCCACCTTGTCAACGCGGATTTTGAAACCTATGACTTCGGAGAGCAGAAATTCGATCTGGTCTATTCTGCCGCGACGATCCAATGGATTCCCGAAGCGATCGGGTTTACCAGAGCGTTTGAGCTGTTGAAAAGCGGCGGAACGTTTGCCATGATGATGATGCAAGGTGATTACCGCTCGTCAAACGAGGCGCTCTACCAGCGTATTCAGGCAGTTTACGCGGAATATTTCCATCCGGAAACGCCATATACGCAAAAACTGGAATATTCCAATGTTGTCAATTACGGTTTTACGGACTTGGAATGCCGAAAATACCAGAGCAGAAGGGTTTTCAATGCGGACGACTATATTGCGTTTATCGGAACCCACTGCGACCATATTGTGTTGAAAGAACCCGACCGGTCCAAATTCTTCGCGGGTATCCGGGAAGCCATTCTGGCGTTTGATAACAAAATTGAATTTGAGGATACCATCGTCCTGTATCTGGCCCGAAAACCGTAAAGTATGCAAAATACGCATACGCATACAAAAAGAAACTTCCCTGTGACGCGTACCCTTCATGCGCATCAAGGGAAGTTTTTATCGTTCTGTTCGTTCGGGGTATGCAGAAGATCACTTTAGGATCGTAAGGGGAGTGTTCCGCGTAGGGAGCCCCGGCACTTTACGCCAGTTCCTGTTCAATCAGCTTGGACAGGGCGAAAACGTCGGTGTCCATTTCCCGCTGATCGGGGCCTTCGATCATCACGCGCACCAGCGGTTCGGTACCGCTGGCACGGATCACCAGCCGGCCCCGGCCCTGATATTTTGCTTCCAGCTCCTGTATCTTTGCCGTGATCTTCGGGTTGTTTTCAAAGTCGTACTTGCGGCTGTCCGACACGTGGGCGGCAAACTGGCTTTGCGGCATCGTCTGCATCACGCCCGCCAGCTTGCTTAACGGCGACTGGCTCTCCACCATGGCGGTAATCACCTGCACGGCGGTCACCAGACCGTCGCCGGTGGTGTTATAATCCAGCATAATCACGTGCCCGCTCTGCTCGCCGCCCAGCACACGTCCGTCCGCCAGCATTTTTTCCAGCACGTAACGGTCGCCCACGCGGGTGACGTCCATATGGATGCCGTGCTTTTTCATGGCGAGTTCCAGACCCATGTTGCTCATCACCGTGGTAACAAGCGTATTCTCCCGCAAGCGGCCTTTGCCCTTCATATACACGGCCAGCAGCGCCATCACCTGATCGCCGTTGATGATCTGCCCGCGCTCGTCCGAGGCGATCAGCCGATCCGCGTCGCCGTCGAAGGCAAAACCGACGTCTGCGCCCAGCTCCCGTACCAGCTCGCACAGGCGCTGGGGATGGGTGGAACCGCAGTTGTCGTTGATGTTGGTTCCGTCCGGTTCATGGTAGTAACAGCTTACCTGCGCGCCCAGTTCGCGGAAAACCATCGGCGCAACCTCGTAACTGGCGCCCTGCGCGCAGTCCAGCACCACGTGACGGCCGTCCAGCCGCACGTCGGTCGTGTTTTTCACAAAATCCACATAACTGCGCGCGGCGTTGCGCTGGCGCACCGGGCGGCCCACATGTTCGCCCACCGGCATTTCAAACCCTTCGGGGAGCCCGTTTTTTACGATCTCCTCGATTTTGTCTTCCAGTGCGTCGGGCAGTTTATACCCGTTTTTATCAAAAAACTTGATGCCGTTGTACTCCACCGTGTTGTGGCTGGCGCTGATGACCGCGCCAGCGTCGGCCTCGTAATACCGGGTGAGGTAGGCGATGGCGGGGGTGGGCATCACCTCCACCAGCACGGCGCGCGCGCCGACGCTGCAAATCCCTGCGACCAGCGCGCTTTCCAGCATTTCGCCGCTGATGCGCGTATCGCGGCCGACCAGTATGGTGGGGCGGTGTACGTCGCTGGCGAGTACGGCGGCGCTGGCCTGCCCCAGCCGGAACGCCAGATCGCAGGTCAGCTCCGTGTTGGCGACGCCGCGCACACCGTCGGTACCGAACAATCGAGCCATGGA
>JAEWYP010000077.1 GCA_023395615.1 Bacillota bacterium | reverse complement strand
TTCACCGGGTTATCGTGGGTCTTGCCGCAACCCACGTCGTCGCTGGAACGGGGTTCCAGCGGGTGCAGCGCGTGCATATGGTTCTGGCGGATGGTTTCCCGCCCCGCCACACCGGGCAGGATGCTCTTGCGCCCGCCGCCGTAACCGGCCAGCAGGTGGTGCACCGTGCCGCCCATCAGGATCACCTTTCGGCCAACCACCAATGGGTTGAGCAGCACATGCGTGCCGTGGGCGGTCACCCCAAGATCTGCCAGCGGCCCGTCAATGTCGTGGTCCACCACGCGAACGCTATCGTATACCTCGTCGCTCACCAGCCGCCGCAGTTCCGCTTCGGTCTCCATCCGGTGGGTGCCCAGCGCGACCAGAAAAACAATCTTCCCGAAGGGAACGCCTGCCGTATCGTGCAGGTAGTGCAGCAGCAGCGGGCAAATCCGCTCCTGATGCATCCACGCGCGGGTCAGGTCGCTGATGACCACGGTAATCTCATCGTCCGGCGTAACCAGCTCCCACAGGGGACGGCTTGCCACCGCGTTTTCTTCCACCGCCGCACGAAAGGCCTCCGCCAGATTCGCAATCGGCGGGGGCGTTACCGCGTCCACTACTTCAATACTCCCGGCGCGCACCGTAAACGGAATTTTCTGTTCTCCGTATTCCAAAACAAACTGCTGTTCCAAACCGCTCACCCGCATATTTCTGATTTCCGCCCCATCATATCACAAACCCCGGCAGGAAGAAAGCCCGCCGATCCAGTATACTGTACCGTAGAACCATGCATCGCTAAACAGGGTTTACAGATCGTGCCTTTTACAAGGAGGAAACCGCATGCCCTATATTCATATTTCCACCACTGCAAGCTTATCACCGGCGGAGAAGAGCGAGCTGACCGACTGCGCACTGGACGCGGCGGAACAGCTGGGTAAAAAGCGCGCCTTTGTGATGGTGCACCTTCAGGACGGGCAAGCGCTCACCCGGGGAGGCGCGCCCGGTAATTGCGCATTTTGCGATGTGCGGCTGATGGGCGCAATGGAAAAAACCGCGTGCGACCGTTTCGCCGCGCGCCTGAGCGCCGACGTGGCGCGCATTGCCCACACCGCGCCCCAGTGTGTGTATCTGTCGTTATCGGAGCTGTCGCTGTGCTATACCGACGGAAAGCTTCCGCCGGGACACACAGGGGGCTGACTTCCTCCGGAGAAGCAGACGGAATCAGCGTGTGTTCAGGGGTACGGTTTTGTCAGATATTTTCACGAAATGCACAGATCACAAAATCACGGTGAGGAGACAGGCTCCTCACCGTGGAAGATCGTTAGGACCGATCAGGTTCCGCTAACGGAATTGCGCTGCCGGCCGCCGCGGCCGCCCATCCCACAGCCTGTGGTGTTCGTGCCGCAGGGGCAGTTCGTATTGGTTTGCGTGGTGCCGTTCACCGTGCAGTTGGCCCCGCAGCCGTTGTTGTTTTGCTGGTTGCGGCCATTGCCGGTCGTGGCATCGTCATCGCTGTCCCATGCGTTTCCGCGCCCGTTGCGCATCATGCCGTTCCCCGCGTTTGCGGTGTTGCGGGTAAAGGCGGTCAGATGGCTCTGCGATGCGTTCTCCAGCGAGGTAAACGTTGCGGACACATCGGCGGGCAGATCGGTCTGTTTAAGGAAGTTCTGGTACATCGCGATATTGGCGTTCTCCGCCGTTACTCCCGCCGTGTAGGCTTCTTCCAGGCTGGCCGGAAGCGTGATCTTCGAAGCGGCGTCATTAGCCGGAAGGGTCAGGCCATAGGTGTCAAACAGGGTCGTCAGCAGGGCGATGTGGGTGTTTTCCGCCTTGACGATGTTGGCAAACGCGTTGTTGTCGCCATAAGCCGCCAAAATCGCCTGATATTCCGCCTGCGCCGCGTACTCATCCTGAATTGCGTAGGTCAGCATCTGTTCCACCGTGTAAGTCTGTCCCGCCGTAACCGCCGCGGAACCGTAGCCGGTTTCCGCCAGAGAAAGCGCGGGCAGTGTGCCCAGCATCAACGCAGCCGCCAGAGTCGCAAGGATTTTACGAAGTTTCATAGGGCTTCCTCCTTTAAATGGTTTGGTTTCAGCAATCCTTTGCTGTGTTTATATCCTAAAGGAGAAATATGGCGAAAGTTTGTTTTTTCCGGCGCGCTTTCATGGCATTTTGAAATGGCAACCGTGGCAGACGAAGGAGGGCGTATGGCAACCGTTTTGGTAGCGGACGATAACCGGCAGATTACCTCGATTCTGGAAGAATACCTCAAAAAAGAAGGCTATGAATCCGCCGTCGCCTTCGACGGCACACAGGCCCTGCGTCTGTTTGAAACGCTGCATCCCGACGCTGTGCTTCTGGATGTGATGATGCCCGGCATGGACGGTTTTTCGGTCTGTCGGGAAATCCGCCGCGTATCGGACGTGCCGGTACTCATGATTACGGCGCGCAGCGAAGATTACGAAAAAATTATGGGGCTGGACATCGGCGCGGACGATTATATCGTGAAGCCGTTTTCTCCCGGCGAGGTGATGGCCCGCCTGCGCGCCGCGCTGCGGCGGGTTCACCGTGACCAGCCCGGCCAGCGGGTAACGATCGGCAACCTGACCGTCAGCCTGGATGATTATCAGGCGCAGGTTGGCGGACAGCCCGTCGCGCTGACGAAAAAGGAACTGGAAATTCTGTGGACGCTCGCATCTCACCCCGGCAAAGTGTTTTCGCGGGACAATTTGCTGGAAAGCCTGTGGGGATACGAATATCTGGGCGATACCCGCACCGTGGACAGCCATATCAAGCGCCTTCGCGCCAAGTTGGACGCCTTTCCCCCGGAGGGCTGGCAGCTTCGCACCATCTGGGGCGTTGGCTACCGTCTGGAGGTGACAGGCGATGCGTAACCGGATTGCGCTGAAGCTGTTTTTATACTTCGCAGCGGCGCTGGTCGCCTTCGCGGCGGTTTCCGGCGTATTGTTTCAAACTCTGTTTACCCGGCAGACGCTGGAAACCAAGAAAACGGAAATGCTGGAACGCGCCACCTCGCTGGCCGACACCCTATCCGGGTTGCTAAGCGAGAACGGAAACCAGATGATGCAAGGCGGCGGTTACGGAGCCTACACCCGCCTGCTGGGCGTGATGGAAACCAACGTGTGGGTGCTGGACGAAAACTTACAGTTTCTCTCTCAGGGGCATATGATGGGCCGTACCCTGACCTATTCCGATCTCCCAGCGGACGCGGAAGCCCTTGTCCAGCAGGTTTTTCAGGGGCAAACGCCTTTCAGCGAAGGGTTCAGCGACCTGTTGGGCGCCCCCACGCTGACCGTCGGCGTTCCGATCCGGCAGGGAGATACCGTCGCGGGCGCGCTGTTGCTGCACGACGCGGTGTCCGGTATCCGCGCGGTCTCCTCGCAGGGGGTACGCATTTCGCTGCTCAGCGGGGCGGCGGCGCTGCTGCTGTCCGTGCTGCTGGCTGCGGGGCTATCGCTGTCGTTTGCCCGCCCGCTGGATCGGATGAACCAGACGGCGCTTCGCCTGACCAACGGCGACTATACCGCAAAAACCAGCGTCGTACGCCGGGACGAAATCGGCCGGCTGGCCCGTGCCATGGACGGTCTCAGCGATCGGCTGGAGGAGGCGAAGAAAGCAACCGAGCGGCAGAATCAGCTCCGTCAGGACTTTTTCGCAAACGTATCCCACGAACTGCGAACCCCCGTCGCCGTTCTGCGCGGGTCGCTGGAGGCGCTTTGCGACGGCGTGGTGCAGGCCCCGGCGCAGGTGGACGAATATCACCGGCAGATGCTCAGTGAAACCCTGTCGCTCCAGCGCCTTGTAAACGACCTGATGGAATGGTCGCGTTTGCAGAACACGGACTTTCCCATTGAACGCAGTCCCGTGCTCCTGAACGATATTCTGGCGGACGCGCTGCGCAGCGCACAGCTGATGGCGGAAAAGAAAGGGGTCTCGCTGACCAGCACAGTTGCGGATCAGCCGATCGGTTTTCAGGGCGATTACGGCAGATTAAAGCAGATGTTCCTGATCGTGCTGGATAACGCAGTCAAGTTTACCCCGGCTGGTGGGCGGGTGAACGTCGCCCTGTCCCTGGGCTGCGTATCCATAGCGGATACCGGCGTCGGTATCCCGGCGGATGAACTGCCCTATATCTTCGACCGTTTCCGCAAAGCCCGAACCGAAGAAAACCGGCTGGGCAGCGGTCTGGGTCTTGGTATCGCCAAACAAATCGCCCTGCGGCATGGTATGCGCATCGAAGCGGAGAGCACACCGGGGCAGGGTTCCGCATTCCGTTTCCTGTGGGATGCAAAAGAGCCGCAGGCGGAGACTTGATCGTCTCCCCCGCGGCCCGGTGGATTTCCAATTGGGGGTGTACAAGGTTTCCCTTCGCGCCGCCCGAGCCCTGCCCGTTTTCCGCGTGGCATGGGCGACGGACGGCGCGTTGCTGATTTAATCGGTATAATAGCAGCGCACGATTTTACCCAGAAAGAACGTGTGCAGGTCTCCGTTAGGATAGCAGCGATCCAGCACATCCGGTGTCAGGTTCTCCGATTGCTGGTCAACCCTGCCGAAGGGGATGCACTCAATCTGCAATCCGCATTCTTTCACGATGGGCACGTTAACCGTCTGCGCGGCCGCGGCAGTCAGGCCGTGACCGAAAAACTTATCCACGTCCCGACCGCTTTTCGTGCCCGCAAAGTTCAGCTCCGCGCGCATGTCCGTAAGCGGAACGCTCACCGTAAACGCGCCGTTTTTTTGCAGCAGCCCATAGGTAAACCGGCTTTTTCGCACCGGGGCCAGAAAACAGAAATCGCCGAAGAACACATTCAGCCCGCCCCAGCCGATGGTCATTACATTGTTGCGCGTTCCATCGTCCGCACACAGGAACACGCCTCCGTTTCGCAGTTGCTTCGTAATGATTTCAGCAACCTCGGCAACGGGTACTTCTCTCATGTGGATCCGCTCCTTTCACAGTCCGGCTTGAATTTCCGCAAAAATAGTGTATGCTGTTTTTACGGCGATTTACTCACCGTAAAGATCATAACACGGTTTACATCGTTTGTGGAGGTGCTTTATGCCGTATTATTTCGACTGGACGTATCTTCTGCTCCTGCCCGGTCTGCTGTTGGGGCTTTGGGCGCAGTACAAAGTGAAATCCGCCTTCCAGAAATACAGAAAAATCAGCACTTCCCGCGGGCAGACTGCCGAGCAGGTTTCCCGGCAGCTGCTTGCCGCGGACGGAATCGGTTCAATCCCTATCGAGCCGGTCGCGGGCGAGCTGACCGATAATTACGATCCCCGTTCCAACGTGCTGCACCTTTCGCAGGGTGTATACGGTTCCGACAGCATTGCCGCCATCGGCATCGCGGCGCACGAATGCGGCCATGCCATGCAGAAAAAGCATGACTATGGCCCGCTCAAACTGCGCTCGGCCATAGTGCCCGTGGTCAATATCGGCAGCAACGCATACTTCCCGCTGTTTCTGCTGGGCATCATTTTCTCCTGGCAGCCACTGGTAACGATTGGCATCGTCTGTTTTTCCCTCACGCTGGTGTTCTCGCTCATCACCCTGCCGGTGGAGTTTAACGCCAGCCACCGCGCGCTTTCGATGCTCTCCGAAAGCGGCGCCGTAACGGAGACCGAGCTAAAGGGCGTGCGCGCCGTGCTGGACGCGGCTGCGCTAACCTATGTGGCGGCGGCGATCACCAGCCTGCTGCAACTGCTCCGCCTGCTGCTGATTTCCCGCAACCGCAGGGATTAGTGCGCGGTCCTTCAGGGCGACAATTGTAACGGGGGGAGGCTCACCGGTGGAAGCGACGTTCAAAGTATCGGTCCGCACGCTGGTGGCCTTCTCCTATTTTTCGCCGGACATTACCCCCGGCGCGGGCACGGCGGAAATGCTGGCGGGCACCCGCGCACATCAGGCCCGCGAAAGCGCGCAGGCGGACGAGTTTGAAACCGAAAAGCCGGTCAGCGACATCGTTGAGCTGGATCAGGAGACGGTGACGGTTTTCGGCCGGATGGATGCCTTCCGCGAGGGCGACCCGCCCTGCGTGGAAGAAATCAAGCTGTGCGGCCGTCCACCGGAGGCCCCTCTGCCGGAACATCTGGCGCAGGCCCGGCTGTACGGGGCGCTGCTTGCCACCGCTTCGGCAACCGTGGAACTGCGCGTGGTTTACGTAAACGAGGCGGGCGAACCCATGCGGGTTTTTACCGAGCTTGCCGATCGCCCTTCGCTGTCCCGCTTTTTACAGACGTTGCTTACGCCATGGCTGGCTTTCGCCGTTGAGGAACGGGAGCACCGTCGGGTGCGGGACGCAAGCCTGCGCGCCATGCCGTTTCCGTTCGACGCGTACCGCACGGGGCAGCACGAACTGGCCGCGCAGGTTTACACCGCCATCGTGCGGAAAAAACGGCTGTTCGCCACCTTGCCCACGGGCACGGGAAAAAGCGCGGCGGTGCTGTTTCCCGCCCTGAAAGCGCTGGGCGAAGGCAAAACCCGGCAGATTTTTTACCTGACCGCCCGCACCACCGCCCGGCAAAGCCCGCTGAACGCGCTGGAACGGATGCGCTCGCAGGGGATGCGCGCCCGCGTGATGACCCTGCTGGCCAAGGACAAGCTTTGTCCTTCCCCCGCGCGCTGCCACCCGGACGATTGTCCGCGCGCAAAGGGGCATTTTATCCGCCAGCCGGACGCGCTTCGCAGGCTGATGCAGACCGACGCACTCTGGACGGACGAACGCATATCCGCTGTCTCGGACGAGTTTTGCGTTTGCCCTTTCGAACTGGCGCTTTCCTGTACCGAACTGGCGGACGTGGTGCTGATGGACCTTAATTTCGCATTCGACCCGTTCGTACAGATTGCCCGCGTTTTTCGGCAGCGCCGGGATTTTACCCTGCTGACGGACGAGGCGCATCATCTGCTGTCCCGGATGACAGACAATCTGTCCGGTACGCTGGACAGCCGGGAGCTGCGCGCGTACCGGGCGCTGATCGGTAAGTCGCTGGGACGCAGACACCCCTGTTACAAACTGTTGTCGCAGTTGCTGGCCGCCCTTCGGGCGACCGGATTCCATGAGGCAGACCCGGATGTGCGGGAAGATGCTGATGCCGGGAATGCAAATCCGGAAGGTACGGAATCTTCCGCGCCTCCCGAAGGGGCCGAGCAGGAATCGCGACTGACCGAGCCGCCGGAAGCGGTTGTCGCCGCCGCACAGGCTGTGTGCGAAGCGACTGCCAATCTGCTGTACACACCGCTGCCCGGCAGCGAATGCCGAAAGGCCGCCGGAGAAATGCTTCGCAAACTGTGTGTGTTTTCTTACGCGGCACAGCATTTTAGCGACCGGTATGCCGTACTGCTCACCTGCAAGGGGCGCGAGCGGCTGCTGGAGCTGTACTGCCTGTCCCCTGCGGAAGTGATTGCCACCACCACCAAAGGACTGCGAGGCGCGGTATTTTTCTCCGCGACACTCTCCCCCCTGCCCGCCATGCGACAGTTGTTAGGCGGCACGGAGGAGGACGCGTGTTTTTCCTTATCTTCTCCCTTTCCACCGGAGCGGCTGGCTGTGATCCGCAAACGGGTGCAAACCCGCTATGCCTACCGTGAAGCCAGCGCGGAGCAGGTGGCCCGCTGCATCGCCGAAGCCGTTGCCGCGCGGCCCGGAAAATACATCGCTTATTTCCCCAGCTATGCGTATCTGCGGCTGGTGCAGGAGCAGTTATCGGCCTGTACACTTCCCCCGCTGTTTGTGCAGGATAAGGCGATGGACGAAGACGCCCGCGTCGCCTTCATGGAGGTATTCACAAAAGATGAAGGGCCGTGCCTTGGCCTTTGCGTGCTGGGCGGCCTGTTTTCGGAAGGCGTTGATCTCCCGGGGGAACAGCTGATCGGCGCCATCATCGTCGGCGTGGGTCTGCCCACGCCTTCCCTGCGGCTGAAAACCCTGCAAGCGTATTATGAGGAACGCTTCGGCGACGGTTTCCTCTACGCGTGGATCATCCCCGCTATGCAGAAAGTCTCGCAGGCCGCGGGGCGCGTGATCCGCACCGAGAAAGATAAAGGGCTTGTGCTTTTACTGGACGACCGGTATTTTGATTCCCGTTATCTGCGGTTGCTGCCTCCGGAATGGCATTTCCGGGGCGGCACCATTGCACAGGCAGCCTATGCGCTGAACCGTTTGGAGGAGTAACCATGCGAAACAGAAAGAAATGGTTATGGTTTGCAGCGGTTGCCGCGGCCATTCTTACGGGTATTATCAGTTGGGCGCTTACCCATCCGGCGGAAGGGAGCAGAGGCGTATTGTATCGTGTCAGCGGCGGGCAGGGAGAGATGTACCTGTTGGGTTCCATTCACATTGGCACACAGGACATGTACCCCTTTGGGGCAAGCATTCGCGACGCCATGGCGCAGGCGGATACTTTCGTTTTCGAATGCGATACCTCCTCGGATACCGCCGTTGCGCAGCTCAAGGCCCGTATGGCGCTTCCGGAAGGGCAAACGCTGAAAGATTCAGTGGGAGAATCCCTTTACGAAGAAATTTCGCAGGTCTGCGAAAAATTAAGCCTTCCGCTTTCCTCGCTGGATGGGCTGAAACCATGGGCGGTCATTAACACGCTGGCCGTTTATTCCACCGCAGCGGAGCTGGGGAGTACGAACGTAAACACCGCGCTTTCCCTGGGGGTAGAACAACAGGTGCAGGCGTATGGTCAAAAAGCAGGCAAACCCTTCGCCTATCTGGAAACCGCCATGGAGCAAACAGATATTCTGGAAGGCTTCAGTGATGATCTGAAACGTTATCTGCTTAAATCAGAGTGTGATACCATCCTGAACCCTTCCGCTGTAACCGGCATGGATGCTTCCATCTCTCTGTGGCCGGGCTGGTGGCGGCAGGGCGACGCGGCTGCTTTCTCCAGCCAATACCTGCAAAGCTATCTGGAACCCGGTTATGAAACCGTATGCCGGGAATATCACACGAAGCTGATTACCAACCGTAACGAGGCGATGACCGCGCGGTTGAATAAAATGCTCCAAGAGGATGGTACATCCTTCGTCACCGTCGGGCTTCTGCATCTGGTATTACCACAGGATGGGATCGTTGCAAGGCTGCAAGCCCTTGGCTATACTGTGGAACAAATTCCAATGGAAACCGGCACAACCGGGGAGGCGAACCCATGAAAGATCAGCACCTGAACGGATTTATCCTAAGCAACAAACGCTGGCGTTTTCACAACCGGGAGGTACTGTCGCTTTTACAGCTCACTTACTGGGCAAAAGAGCGCGACCCCGGGACGAACCGCCTTTCCTTGCGCCATTCCTATCCTTACGGCGTTTTCGACCCTTCCGGCAGGCTGGTAGGCTTTCTCCGTGTCACCAGCGACCGGGCAACCGTCTACTATCTGTCGGATGTTATCCTGGTGGAAGAAGTGCGCGGTCAGGGGCTGGGGCTTGCGCTGGTTCGCTTTGCCCTGTCCGACGTAAAAACGTGCCGTGGTAAGGGGATGCTTCTCACCAGCACTGCCGCCGGGCTATATACCAAAGTGGGTTTTTATGGCGTCAACGATCGCCTGATGGTACGCGACCCTCTGCAGAAATATCCTGCCCCAGCAAAACGATAAAACCGGATATCGCAGAGGAGAAATAACCCCCGCCGACGGATGCGCCGCCGACGGGGGACTGTTTATTTGTACACCTGATAGATTCCGCATTTCAGATACTGCGTTTCCGGCGAAGCTGTCAGGATCGGATGATCGCGTCCCTGCGTGCGGAACTCGACCTGCCTCAGCTGCACCCGCGCATCCTTCTCCGCGTCCAGCAGCATCTGCTGAAACATCAGCGGCACCACATGCTGGCTGCAGGAGCAGGTGACCAGGTATCCGCCGTCGCGTACCAGCTTCATTCCGCGCAGGTTAATCTCTTTGTACCCGCGCAGAGCGCCGGGGACAGCGGAGCGGGTTTTGGTAAAGGCGGGCGGGTCCAGCACCACCATATCAAACTGCTCGTGCCGGTCCTGTGCCGCGCGCAGATAATCGAACGCATTGGCGCACTCGAACCGTACCCGCTCTTCCAGTCCGTTCAGGCGTGCATTTTCCGTGGCACAGTCACAGGCAAACTGGCTGATATCCACGCCGGTTACCTCCTGTGCGCCGTAATGCGCCGCGTGCAGGGCGAAGCTGCCCGTATGGGTAAAGCAGTCCAGCACCCGCACGTCTCTGGCAAACGGCGCAATCGCCGCGCGGTTTTCCTTCTGGTCCAGAAAATACCCTGTTTTCTGGCCCTGCTTTACATCCACCCAGAAACGAACGCCATTCTCCGTCATTTCCACGCGGTCCGGCACCTGCCCATACAGCAGACCGGTTTGCTGCCGAAGCCCTTCCAGCTCGCGTACAGGCACGTCGTTGCGCTCATAAATCCCCGCCGGATGAAGTTGCTCCACCAGCGCGTCCACAATATCCCGTTTGAAAGCTTCCATGCCCAGACAGAGCACCTGAAGCACAATCACGTCGCCGAACGCATCCGCAATCACCGCGGGCAGGCCGTCGCTTTCGGCAAAAATCAGCCGGCAGCTTCTTAAATCCGCAAAAGCGCGCCGGTAGTGCAACGCCCTTTCCACACGGCCGAAAATAAACGCGCGGTCAATCGGCTCGTCCCTGCGGCTTACAAAGCGCAGCGCAATCTGCGACCGTGGATTGTAGACCGCCATACCTAAAAACTGCCCGCGTGAACTGTGGACGCGGACCACGCCGCCAGCGGCGTTTTCCCCTTCCACACGGTCAATATCACTTAAAAACACCCAGGGATGTCCCCCGTATACACGCTGTTCTTTGCCTTTATGCAGCACTGCCGTTGCCATATTCATCCTCCTGTCGCTCTGGCATTATATCATGTTGCCGGGAATGCCGCAATCATCGGCATCAGCAAAAGAATCCCATCAACCGGATCGAACGTCACACAGGAAAACCGCCGGGCCATAAAGGCCCGGCGGTGCGAAGGGTTGAGGTTTTGAAAGGTTAACGGCCAAACTGAGCGTCGTTGTTGCCGCTGGTGGTCGTCCACATTTCAAGCATGTTGATCGGGTCGTTGAAGTCGGCCAGCCAGCCTTCACGGCAGAAGTCGTAATGGCCCGCTTTGCGCTCGTCCAGGAACACTGCCCAGTCGATGGACTTGATGGTCATGGTGATGCCCACGGCCGCCAGATCCTGCTGCATGCACTCGGCGATCGCTACGTGACCGGAAGTGTTGTTGGTGAGGTATTCCACAGTCAGCGGGGTGCTGGCACTGAGCATGTTGTTATCGTCAAACTCAAAGCCGGCAGCCTTCAACAGCTCGACTGCGCCGGGGATATCCACTTCGGGCGCATAGTAGCCGTCGGCACCGTTGGGATACTTCCATGCGGTGGCATCTTTAAATACGCCGCCGTTGCCGTTGAGCATACCGGAAGGAATGAAGGAGGTCGCCAGTTCCTGCCCGGTCTGGCCGACGGTATCAATGATGTACTGACGGTCAATCAGCTTGGAGAACGCCTTGCGCATGTCGGCAGCCTGCTCCACGGTCTTGCCGTCGAACAGCTTGGACTTTACGTTAAAGGCAACATAGTAGGTGCCCAGGGTTCCGATGACGTGGAACTCGGGGTTGTCCTTCAGGGTCGCGATTTCATCCGTAGGAACCGTATCGATGAAGTCGAGGTCGCCCTTGTCGTACGCGCTCTTGATAGCGGTATCGTCATCGCTGAGCATGAACTCAAGCTTTTCGATCTTCACGTTGGCGGCATCCCAGTAGTTGGGGTTCTTCACATACGTCATGCTCTGGTTATGCACCCAGCTCTGCAGGGTGTAAGCGCCGTTGGAAACAAAGCCAGCTTCCAGCGCCCAGGCGCCGGGGTTGGTGGCGTTGTCGGGAGCAGCTTCCACAGCAGCCTTCTGTACCGGGAAATACGCCGGGAAGGCGGCCAGGTCCAGCATATAGGCGCAAGGGGCAGCCAGCACAACAGTCAGGGTCTTGCCGTCGTCGGAAGCCTTCACGTTCAGGTCGTCCGGGAAGCCGGCAATACCGTTGAACATATAGCTGTAGTCGGCAGCCGTCGCGGTGGAGGCAGCGCGTTTCCAGCTGTATTCGAAGTCTTTGGCGCTGAGCTCAGAGCCGTCGCTCCATTTCAGACCATCACGCATGGTGAAGGTATAGGTGAGGCCGTCGTCGCTGACGGTGTAGCCGGTCGCCAGGTTGGGCGCGGGTTTGCCCTCAGCGTCATAGGTGTACAGACCAGCAAAGCTGTTGGCAGCCAGGCAGGCGCCGTCCACAGAAGAGTTCAGCGCCGGGTCGAGCTTCGCGGGCTCGGAGGCCAGGTTGATCTTCAGAACGGAATTGTCGCCGTATTCGCAGTGCATAAAGAACTTCGTGCCATACAGGTTGGCGTAGAAGCCCTTCAGGTCCGCTTTGGCCATGTAAAGATCATTGTAGTAGTACAGCGGCACAATTGCGCCGGTGTCCATCAGCTGATCTTCCGCCTGGTGCATCAGCGTGACGCGATCGGCCATATCGGTGTCGGATTTGATCTTCGCGATCAGATCGTTGTAGCCGGTCCAATCGGGCTCGGACCCAGCGTCCGCAAGCGCGAAAGTGCCGAAGGACAGAACCATCGTGATAGACAGTAGCAGGGCAAGCAACTTTTTCATGGTTTCTCCTCCTTGATGTTTTTATATCTACGGCTTGATTGCCGCATGATATCAACCTTGAGGATGGTAGCAGGCCACCTGATGCCCCGAAGCAATCTCTTTCAGTTCCGGGCACTGCTCGGCGCATTCCGCGGTCGCATAGCGGCAACGGCTGCGGAAGGGACAACCCTTGGGCATATGCAGGGGACTTGGTACGTCGCCTTCCAGAATAATCCGGTGCCGTTCGCGTGCGGCGTTCGGGTCCGGCAGAGGAATGGCGGAAATCAGCGATTTGGTATAGGGATGGGATGGGTGATAGATAATTTCGTCTGCAGGAGCAATCTCCACGATCTTTCCAAGGTACATCACGGCGATGCGGCGGCTCATATGCTGCACAACCAGCAGATCGTGAGCGATAAAGAGGTAGGTAATACCGAGCTTCTCCTGCAACTCCTCAAACGTGTTGATGATCTGCGCCTGAATGGATACGTCCAGTGCCGAAACCGGCTCGTCGCAGACGATGAAACGCGGGTTGACTGCCAAAGCGCGGGCAATGCCAACGCGCTGACGCTGACCGCCGGAAAATTCGTGCGCATAACGGCGGGCATGTTCGCTGTTCAGGCCGACCAGTTGCAGCAGTTGCGCAATCTTGTCCCTGCGTTCCGCCTTGGAAGAATAAAGGTGATGGATGTCCAGCGGTTCGCCCACAATGTCCCCCATCGTCATGCGGGGGTTCAGGGACGAATACGGGTCCTGAAAAACGATCTGCATGTCCTTGCGGTACTTGGCAATATTATCGTCCGTAATCAGGTTGCCGTCGAAGTAGAACTCACCTGCCGTTGGTTTGTAAAGGCGCAGCAGGGTACGGCCCACCGTGGTCTTGCCGCAGCCCGATTCTCCCACCAGGCCCAGCGTTTCCCCTTTCTCAATCGTAAAGGAAACGTCGTCTACCGCTTTCAGCTGCAGTTTGGTGAGCATGTCCGATTTGACGGAAAAATACTCTTTCAGGTGTCGTACGTCTACCAAAGGAGTCTGGCTCACTGCTTTTCGCCCTCCTTCGCTTCATCGTAGACCTTTTTCACGTTCATCCAGCACGCTGCGATATGCTTGTCGTTCATGCGAATCTCCTCGGGGTGTTCGGTCAGGCAGATTTTCATGGCGCAATCACAGCGGGAAGCGAACGCACAACCCGCGGGCAGGTTCAGCAGATCGACCGGGCTGCCCGCGATGGGCACCAGTTTTTCATGCCGGGCTCCGAATTTGGGGATGGAGCGGATCAGGCCCTTGGTATACTCATGGCAGGGATTGTAGAAAATTTCGTCTGCCGTACCACGCTCGCAAACGCGTCCGGCATACATCACGATAATTTCATCGCAGATATCGGCGATCACGCCCAAATCGTGCGTTATCATGATGATGGACATTCCCATTTTCTTCTGCAGGTCCTGCATCAGTTCCAGAATCTGCGCCTGAATGGTAACATCCAGCGCCGTGGTCGGTTCATCCGCAATCAGCACATCCGGTTCGCAGGCCAGCGCCATCGCGATCATCACACGCTGCCGCATGCCGCCGGACAGTTCGTACGGATACTGTTTCAGCCGCTTTTCAGGTTCGTTCACACCCACCAGCTGCAACATTTCCAGCGCGCGTTCCCGTACCTGCTTGGGGTTGCGGTTGGTGTGAATCTTAATAGCTTCCCGAAGCTGGTTACCCACGGTATACACGGGGTTCAGGCTGGTCATCGGGTCCTGGAAAATCATGCTGATTCGGCTGCCGCGGAAGGAGTGCATCTTCTGCTCGCTGTATTTCAGCACATCTTCGCCCTTAAACAGCACCTCACCCTCGGTTACGCGGCCAGGATCGGTCAGGATGCGCATTAAAGAATAGGCCGTTACGCTTTTTCCGCTTCCGCTTTCCCCGACGATCCCAAGCACCTTGCCGCGGTCCAGATTGAATGAGATTCCGTTTACGGCCTGCACTTCGCCGGCGTCCGTAAAGAAGGAAGTATGCAGGTTTTTTACCTGCAGCAACGTCGTTTCGCTCATAGGCTCATCTCCTCAGCTTCGGGTCAAAGGCGTCGCGGAGGCCGTCGCCCAGAAGGTTAAACGAAAGCACGATCAGGCAGATGCCAATCGCCGGGAAAAACAGCTTGTAGGGATATGCCTGCAATGCCTGCCGGGCAGCGTTGGCCAGCGAGCCCAGGCTGGGCATCGGCGCCTGAACGCCAAGGCCGATGAAGCTTAGGAAGCTTTCGGTAAAAATCGCGCTGGGGATCTGCAAAGCGGTGGAGATAATAATAACGCTCATGCAGTTGGGTAAAATATGCTTGCGGATGATACGACTGGGTTTGGCGCCCATCGCACGGGCCGCCAGCACATACTCGTTCGTTTTGATCTGGAGAATCTGCCCGCGTACCAACCGGGCCATGCCCACCCAGTACAGCAGACCGAATACGATGAACAGGCTGATCATATTGGAGCCGAGTGCCGCCAGCGCCGTGCCCTGCAGCGACGTGCCCAGCACCTGATCCAGTACGACCGAGAGCAGGATGACCATCAGAACATCCGGCAACGAATAAATCACATCTACAATACGCATCATGATCAGGTCTGTCCGGCCGCCGGCATAGCCCGCGATACTGCCGTATAAAAGACCGATAATTAACACAATCAGGCTTGCGAAGAAACCGACAGACAGCGATACGCGCGCACCGTATACGACACGGATAAAGTAATCACGGCAAAGTTCGTCGGTGCCGAAGATGTGCGGAAAAATCTCCTGTCCGGCAGCGATTGCCTTTTGCTCGTTCACAGAATAGGTCAATGGGGCAAGGTTCTTGGCGGTTTTGTCGCGGCGCCCGTCAATGCTGATCATCTCGCTGTATTTATAGGGGACAATCATCGGGGCGATAATGATGGTGGCGATAATCAGAACCAGCACGATCATACTGATCACAGCAAGAGGATTTTTAAACAGCTTGTGCATTCCATCCCGGAAGAAGGTGGTGGATTCGCGCATGGTTTCATGCTGTTCTTTTTCGGCGTCGGTGGCCCGCTCAAACTTGCTGACATCCAGTTGCAGACTCAGCAGCTTTTTCTTTGGTATTTTATCGGCGGTATAATTACTCATCTTCTGTCCCCCGTCAATCAAAAGTTATCTTCGGGTCAACCACTTTGTAAATCAGATCGCTGATCAGGGTCATGGTCACCATCAAAGTGGCCAGGAAAATGGTCGTTCCCATAATCATCGGGTAATCCCGATTGGAGATACTTTTAACAAACTCGGTGCCCAGACCGCCTACCGTGAACACCGTTTCCACAACCATGCTGCCTGTGAGAATGTAGGCCGTAAGCGGACCCACATAGGTGATGACCGGGATCAGCGCGTTCTTCAGCGCGTGTTTGAAAATAACCTTACGCTCCTGAACGCCTTTCGCCCGTGCAGTACGGATATAGTCCTGACCAAGCACATCCAGCATGCTGGTTTTCGTAAGCCGGGTAATATAACTCATTGGATACAGTGCCAGCGAAATCACCGGCAGCACGTAACTCGGGTTCGTGGTACTCCAGATGCCAAACCAGCCCAGCTGAAGACAGAAAACCAGCAGCAGTAATGTTGCCAGAATAAAACTGGGTACCGCCACAAACAGCGTGGTGAAGAAAATGATCACACGATCCGGCCACTTGTTGCGGTTCAGCGCCGCAATGGAGCCGAGAACCAGACCGAACGCCAGCGCAACCAGCACTGCCCATCCGCCGAGAGTGGCAGAAATGGAGAACTTGTCAAACATGGTCGTGGCAATATCACGGCCGGTTTTCGTGGAAATACCGAAGTCGCCCTGCATCAGCCCCGCCATGTACAATGCAAACTGTTCCGGCAGGGACTTGTCCAGATGGAAACGTGCCTCCAGCACCTTTTGTACCGTAGGGCTGGGGGCTTTTTCACTGGAAAACGGTCCGCCGGGAATCGCGTTCATTGCAAAAAACGTAATGGCCGCGATGATGAAAACCGTCAGCAACGCCAGCAGAATACGCTTGCAAATATAACGACCGGTATCGTTGCTCATAAAGAGCATGCCGGCTAATAACACCAGCGCGACACCGGCAACGATTTTCTCAGATACTTCGGGCAGAAACATCAGGGCCAATGCAAAGCAGACGGCAAACACGGCCAGCGTTATCACCATTTTTTTCGTTCTGTCCGGTTTGACTGCTATTGCGTCCATATCCTCAACTCCTCCATTATACGCACCTATGCGCGGATTATCTGGTAATTAGAATCAGTATTGCTAACTATACCATATTTTTGATAGGCATGCAATAAACGTTCCTTTGGATACAAAGGGATTCGGCCCTTCAACGCCGAAGGATCGGAGGTTCAGGGCCCTCCAAGCTACGGATTCTCGGCGTTTTTGAATCGTATCCTGTATACCAAATACAGAAAATATACAAAAATCGGCCGCATACTCCCATTCCGATGTATGTTCTGACAGAATTGCGCCCCATCCATGATCGGTGGTACATCCTGCCGCCAGTGCATCGCCGGGGATCCTCGCATTCCACGACGCGAACGGGCGTTCCGCACATCTGTGCGGAACGCCCGGAAAGAAGCCCGTTTGTATGTTTTGAAGGATTACGCTTTTTCGGGCAGCTTCTCCAGCTGGCTGGTACAATGCGGGCAACGGGTCGCATGGTCGTCGATCGGTTGCAGACAATAGGGGCATTTGCGCGATTCCTTAGGCGGTTTCTTGTGCATCAGGCGGTTGACCGCCCGTACCACCAGGTACACGCACATCGCCATAATCAGGAAATCAATGATCTTTTGCAGGAACATTCCGTAATTTAACGTCCCCACACCCGCCGCGGTGGCCGCATCCTTTGTGGCGTACACCTTGCCGTCCAGCGCGAAGAACGCGCCGGAAATGTTCAGCCCGCCGGATATTAACCCGATTACCGGCATCAGGATATCGTTAACAAGAGAGCTTACGATGCTGCCGAAGGCTCCGCCGATCATTACGCCTACGGCAAGATCCAGTACATTACCGCGCAGAGCGAACGCCTTGAAATCATTCAGGAACTTTTTCACGCGTATCATCCCCTTATCATGCAATCTCCTTTTCCCATTTTCGCTTTTATTATATAGGGGAACCCGGTTCTCGGCAAGCTGTATTGCGAAAAACTGCATCAACAGCTATAATCGAACAGAATAGGGAGTCCGGGAGGCCGTATGTATAAAATTATGATTGTGGAAGACGACCCCGTCATTGCCCGCCTGCTTACCTCCGGGCTGCGCAAGTGGGGCTACGACGCCTTCATATGTGATAACGTAAGCGATGTGGAGGGTGTGTTTCAACGAACCCAGCCGCACCTGACGCTGATGGATGTGAATTTGCCTTACTACAGTGGTTATTACTGGTGTGAACGGATTCGCCGCGCTTCCACCGCGCCCATCCTGTTCATCTCGTCCAATACCGGCAGCATGGATATGGTTATGGCGATGTCCATGGGCGGAGACGATTTTATCACCAAACCGTTCGATATGGATGTCGTAGTCGCCAAAATCGGGGCCCTGCTTCGGCGTGCCTACAATTTTACGGGTGCCCAGACCGCCTACAGCCACCGTGGCGCCACATTGGACGCCGGGCAGGGCGTATTGCTCTACGGCGACCAGAAACTGGAGCTTACCAAGAACGAAACGCGCATTCTGCTGACCCTGCTGGAACACAAAGGCACCGTCGTCGGGCGGGATACCCTGATGCAGCGCCTGTGGGACAGCGATTGCTTTATTGATGATAACACGCTGACCGTGAACGTAGCCCGTCTGCGGAAAAAGCTGGATGAGACCGGTCTTACGGATTTCATCGTGACACGCAAGGGGCAGGGCTATCTTGTGGAGGCCGAATGAAAAAGCTGAGTCCGTTCCGCCTGATTGCGGACTGGTTTTCCACCGTACGGGGCACCGTTCTGGCGGCTTTGTTTTTAATGGTTATCTTTTCCGGCCTGCATCTGCTGGGTGCAGGCACGCTTTACGAAATGCGATACGCACTTTTACTGGCAATCGTCGGGCTTGTTGCGGCAGGCGTACGCTCTTTTCTGCGTTATGTTCAGCGCGCCGTCGCGCTCTATGCCGCACAGCAGCGTCCGCCTGTGGAAGAAGCCTTGCTTCCGGAAGCGCGTACCGCCCCCGAGCGGGATTTTCGCTCGCTGGCAGACTCCTACCGCCGTGACCGTGACGCCGCCGCGGAGCGCGCCGCGCAGGCGGAACGGGATCGTCTGGATTATTTCACTCTGTGGGTTCACCAGATCAAAACGCCGATCGCTGCGCTGGACCTGATGGCACAGAGCGACGAGCCGATCGACCGCGAAGTGATGCGGCAGGAAACCTTCAAGATCAGCCAGTATGCGGATTCCGCGCTTACATTCCAGCGCCTGCAAAGTCTGCCCAATGACCTTGCGCTTTCCGAGGTGCCGATATATCCGCTGTGCTGCACGGTGGTGAAAAAGCTTCGTCCCCTTTTCCAGTATCGAAAAATTGCGCTTTCGATGGAGCCGTTTGAAGGCGTCGCCCTATCCGATCCCAAGTGGCTGGGTATGGCGATTACGCAGGTGCTGACCAATTCGCTGAAATACACGCCGGAAGGCGGTCAGATCACCGTGGCCCTTCGCGAGCCACTGGTGCTTACGATCGGCGACACAGGCGCGGGCATCCCCGCCGAGGACCTCCCCCGCGTATTCGAACGGGGCTTTACCGGACAGGCGGGGCGAAGGGGATGCGAAGGCGAAAAGAGCACCGGGATCGGGCTATACCTGTGCAAACAGGCCTGTGATAAATTAAAGCATAGGGTTTCCATCACCTCCATACCCGGAAAGGGCACCACCGTAACTTTCGACCTGCGCCGCGAAAGTTATGAGGAATATGCCTGACAGCGATCCTTTCAAAACTGTAAGCCGGGCGTAAGGCAAAACGATGGCGAACGCTCCGCGTATCGGTTATCCTTTGGTTGTGTTCCAAACGGGGCACGGAAGGGATGAACACCATGGCATTGCTGGAAGTCCGTAATTTACAGAAGGTATACACCACGCGCTTTGGCGCCCAAAAGGTGCAGGCGCTCTCCAACGTAACCTTCACCGTGGAAAAGGGCGAGTTCGTCGCCATCATGGGAGAAAGCGGCAGTGGCAAAACCACCCTGCTGAATATTCTGGCCGCGCTGGATCGCCCCACCGGCGGGCAGGTGCTGCTGGACGGCAAATCGCTGACCGATGTAAAAGAAGCCGAAAAAGCGGCGTTCCGCCGGGATAACCTTGGTTTCGTTTTTCAGGATTTTAACCTGCTGGACACCTTTTCCATCCGGGACAATATTCTGTTGCCGCTGGTGCTGCAAAACAAACCGCTGTCCGAAATGGAAGCGCGCCTGACCCCGCTGGTATCCCGGCTGGGACTGCGTGGGCTGGAAAGCAAGTTCCCCTACGAGGTTTCCGGCGGGCAGAAGCAGCGCGCAGCCGTAGCGCGTGCGCTGATCACCAATCCCCGCCTGCTGCTGGCGGACGAGCCGACCGGCGCGCTGGACAGCAAGGCCTCCGCCAAGCTGATGCGGATGTTTGAAGAAGTACACGAAAGCGGACAGACGCTGGTAATGGTCACCCACAGCGCGCAGGCTGCCAGCTACGCCAGCCGCGTGCTGTTCATCAAGGACGGCGAGGTGTACAACCAGATTTACATGGGCGACGCGACGCGGGAGAACTTCTACCAGAAGATCATCGCCACGCTGACCGCCCTGACCGACGGGGGTGTGGCGGGTGACTAAGTTTGTCTATTTCCGCCTCGCCCTGAACAATCTATGGAAAAACCGGAAGACCTATCTGCCTTTCCTGCTGGCCTCCACGCTGCTCACCTTTACGATGTACAGCTTTCTGATGATCACCTTCAATCCGGGCCTTAACCAGATGCACGGCGGAGCGGTTTTCATTACGGTGCTGGATTTCGGCATCGGCGTCGTCGGCCTGTTCACCGCGATCTTCCTGTTTTATGCCAACAGCTTCCTGATTAAGCGGCGGAAAAAGGAAATGGGCCTGTATGCCATCCTGGGGATGGAGAAAAAGCATATCGGGCGCGTGCTGTTCCACGAGCTGAGCATGACGTGGGTTCTCTCCATGGCGATCGGTCTCGGGTTGGGCATCCTGCTGACACGCCTGATGTTCCTGCTGATCCGGCTGGTGATCCGCGTGGACGTGCCGCTGGTCGGCACCGTCAGCACAACCGCCCTGTGGAGCACGCTGATTCTGTTTGCGATCCTGTTCTTCCTGCTGATTGTGTACAACTCCTGGCAGGTCCGGTCCGTAAACCCCATTGATCTGCTGCACGGCGGCCAAACCGGTGAGCGCGAGCCTAAAGCGCGCTGGATTCTGGCAGTTCTCGGGCTGATCTTCATGGGCGCCGGGTACTGGATGGCGCAGGTTGTGAACAACCCGATGGAAGCCATCGCCCTGTTCTTCGTAGCGGTCATTCTGGTGATCATCGGCACCTACCTGCTGTTTCTCACCGGCAGTATCGCGCTTTTAAAGCTGCTGAAGAACAACAAACATTTTTATTACCGTGCAAAGCATTTTATCTCCGTATCCGGCCTGCTGTACCGTATGAAACAGAACGCCGCGGGGCTGGCGAGCATCGCGATCCTCTGTACCATGGCGATGATTACCGTCGGCACGACAGTGGCCCTGTACAACGGTTCGGAAAAAATGCTGGACTCGTATTACCCCAACGATGTGCAGATTACGCTGAAAACGCCGGAAGATCAGGCGGCCTTCGCTAACGACAACACGGCTTTCGCGGCCCAGGCAGGGGTAACGATCACGTCCTACAAGTCCTTCAGCGCCTATGAAACCACGTTCTCTTACGATAACGGTGCTGTCGGTTCGATGGATGATGCCAGAAATTCCAATCTCGGCAGCTTCGACCGTATGCATTACGCGCTGATCTTCTCCACAGACTCTTTTAACGCGCTGGAAGGCAGTGCGCTTACGCTGAATCCCAATGAAATCGCCTGCTACACCGATTCAAAAGATATGAAGGATACCCTGTCTGTGGGCGGGCAATCTTATACCCTGCGGAAAATCGACGTGTTGCCCTTCACTCCGACTTTCAGCACCGGTTCCTCCTATAATAACGTATATCTGGTGGTCCCAAGCGACGCGGTTGCACAGGCCATTCTTGCAGACGCCAAGACAAGCGACAAAGAGAGGCTGGTTTTATACACTTCGCAATGGAACATTCAGGGCACGGAGCAGCAGCAGGATGCCTACAACGCACTCCTGAAAGACTCGGACTGGAGTACTAACAACTCGCTTCGCATCAAGAGCGGATTCCGCTCGGAATGGTACATCCTGTACGGCGGTTTCCTGTTCGTCGGTATCTTCCTGGGGTTGATCTTCCTGATGGGCACGGCGATGATTCTGTACTTCAAGCAGATCAGCGAAGGGTATCAGGATCATGACCGTTTCATCATCCTGCAGCAGGTGGGTATGAGCCCGGAGGAAGTACGCGGCACCGTGCGCAGACAAATCCTGATGGTCTTCTTCCTGCCGCTTCTGGTTGCGGTGTGTCATGTGGCCGGTTCCCTGCACATGATCACGCTGATGCTGCAGCTATTCGGTCTGGTCGACGTTCCCTATATCGCGCTGAACACTTTCCTGTCCGCACTTGGCGTGATCGTGCTCTATGGTTTGTTCTACCTCAAGACTACCGGCACCTATTACAAGCTGGTGCGGTTCGACAGTACCTCCGGCACCAAATAATACGATTCATCCATTCATACCAAAAGAGAGAGCATACGCTCTCTCTTTTGGTATGTTTTTCCGGAAGCATACGAATCACGGTTGATTGATTATACAATTTTCGCCTGCAAGCCCCAGCCTCTTCCGCCGCGTTAACACGCTTGCCTCCGCCCGGCCCATGGGGTATGGGCCCTGTTTCCGGAGGGCAAGCTGTTCCAGTCGATACGTCCTGCCCGGATGCTATAGCGATCGGGTCGTCGTCATCAGATAAACGATGTAATAGATCCCCGATGCCAGATGCCACAGCAGCAGCGCCGACCCGGTCACCAGTCGCAGCGTGCCCGTAACGGTACGGCCTTCCAGCCGCACCCGTCCGTCCGCCGATACGGCGCGGCTGTGGAACCAGCTTTGCGCCTCCCGAATAAACAGCGGCAGCGTCAGCGTCCACAGCATCAGTGAGGAGCCCATCATCGCCCAGCTGAAGTTTCCGTCGGCTGCACGGCGGCCCGTTTCGGAAAGCAGCAGCATCTCCAGAATGCTGATCGCGTCCATCAACAATCCCAGCTGATAAATCGGCTTCCGCCAGATATCGCGTTTTGCGCAGGTGAGCAGCACAAACAGCGGAAACGCGCGTGTAAGCAGTACCTGCGCCGCCACGCCGCCGGCTTTCTGCCATGTCACCAGCAGGATAGCGCTTCCCCCCTGCGCGGTGGAATAAAACCAGAAGTAGTATAGCGATTGCAGCACCATCAGCACTACCGACGGCACGGCCACGGCGACCATTCGCCAGAAGAACGCACCGTTCTTTGGTCTGCGAATCCACATCACCAGAAAATACAGGCACGCGGCAGGCAAAAACGCCTGCATAAACGTCGGTTTGGCCAGCAGGCTGATCACCAGCAGCGCCGATAACAGCAGCGCGTGGCGGACTGAAATCGTGGTTTTTTCGCCCTCCACGGGCAAACGACGATGAAAATCCTCCACCGCGTCCGCCACCATTGGCAGACAAAGCAACATCATCGTCAGCGCGACGATCTGCGTGGGGCTGTGCCACGTGTTGGGCGAACCCGCGCCCAGATACACTCTGGGGTTAATGGCCGGCACCAGCACGGCGCTTACCAGACTGAGCGTCAGCCCGCACAAAGCGGGCAACCATCCGTTTTTCCCAAGCAGGCGGGCAGAAAGGGCGATCAGCAGCCATACCTCCGCCGCTTTCCACAATGCTGTAACCAGCGAGGCGCTTGCGGCAAGCGGCAGCCCCGTTCGCAGCACAGCCGCTACCATTACATGCCAGAGCGGGTGCGCCACATGGTGCACAAACGAGCGCGGATCGGAAAAAATCCCTTCCGACGCCCATGCGGCATGAATGCTTATATCGCTGGACGGGCGCTGCGCCAGCGCGTAAAAAACCGCGAAAGACAGCGCGAACATCAGCGCTGTAACCAACCAGCGGGCCAGTTTCCCATTTTTCGTCATAGATACACTCCGTAGGGGCGGCGCCGCACCCTGTGTCGGCCGCCCGGGCCGCAGCGCCGTTTCCATTCAGGCCGCCACACTTCCGCCGCTCCGGTGAAGCAGCGTCGGCAGATCGCAACGTTTACTGCGCTTCGGCGTTGGTCAGGCGGTACACACTCCCGCTCGCGTTTTTATACACCTGCTCATACCCTTCCAGCGGTATTTTCAGGTGATCGGTCAATATCCAACGGCTCTTCCCCACCGTATCCGCGGTAAACCAGCCGGTTTCCAGGCCGATGCCGGGATGCAGCATCGCAACGGTTTGCAGGTTGAACAGGTCGGTGCGCACCGTATTGACAAACGGGTCTGTCGCCGAAGGGTCGTAAGCGACCGCGGCGCACAATTCCTGCGTTTCTGTTGTAAAAGGTTTGCTCACAAAACGCGCGTCATCGCTGTACGCGCCTACCGGCGCGCCGGTCAACAGCACCGCGAGGATCGCCGCACATCCCGCCAGATACAGCGCGGGCGCCAGCCTGCGCCCCCGGATCAGACAGGCAGACACCACCAGCCACAGGAAGGGGGCCAGCGTTCGGTAATCGCTCCAATCGTTGGTCTCATAGGCGCATACGACAATGGCAAAGGGGATAAACAGCATGGCAAACGCCGCAAGGGAAAACCCGTCCTGCCCCAGTCGCAACCGCAGGCGGCCCTGCGACCGGTCCGCGCGCACAAAAGAAAGGATCAGGGTCAGGGCCATCATGCCGCAGTACAGCCAGCGCTGTAACCCCTCCATCATACTCGCGGGCTGGTTTACGAAGTAGTCCAGCAGGTTGGCTTTCGCATGGCTCAGGAACATGCGCAGCGCCATCTCCGCCGAACCGGCGCGCAGAAAATTATACAGGAAACCGGACGTAAACGGACAGGCCAGCAAGGCCGAGATGTAGTAAACAAACAAGGTGCCCAGCAGCGCCGCCAGAAAGGCAAGTCCCATTTTACCGGTCCATTTTGCATCGCAGGCCACAACGATCAGCGGAATCCACAGCACCGCATAGGTGATGCGGTACGTGCAGCATACCAGCACCGTAATGCAGGCAAGAATCAGCGATGGAAGGCCCTTCGTGACCGGCGGATGGATGCCTGCCGCGTGGCGCGCGCTCCAGAGGCGCGTTACAAATGCCAGATAAAACAGCAGCAGACCGTAATTCGCAAGTTCGGTCATGGAGGTGGTACAGTACAATACCACGGGCGCATACACCATCAGCGACAATGCCATTACCAGCGAGGTGCGGGCCTTGGGGCGGTTTAGCGCAATAAAGACAACCGCACTCAGCGAGATCCAAAGCGCGTTTGCCATTACGATACTGGAGAAATCCCAGCCGAACAGCAGGGCATACCAGCCATACAGCAGGACAGGCGTTACGCCGTGCACGCTCAGCGTCCCCAGCAGCGCCGTCTGCTCGCCAATGCCGTTATAACCGGTCTGCCCGCCCATATGCAACCACGAAAACACACCGCGCCAGTAATCCAGCTCGTCCGTCCATACGGGGTTACTCTGCCAGGCGTTATGCCCCACCGCCAGCGAAACAATCGCCAGCAAAATAAACGGCGTCGCCGCCAGCGCCACCCAGGCGGCGATGGTCAGCGCACGGCGCGCGGGTTTTAAATCGTGTAATACAACATTCATTTCTTTGCCCTCTCCGTTCAGCGCAAGCCGCCGGGCGGCCCGCCGCTTCACCTTCCCCGGCGAACCGTATCAGTATACCATGGGATCAAGGCGGCGGCAAGTTATCGCGCTTCCCCCTTCCCCCTGTGCCGGAAGCCCTTGTTTGCGCTTCGTCTTGTATGGTATACTTTCATGACCGAACATATTTTTGTCTATACGCAAGGGAGAGATTCGTTTGACCTACAGCGCGGAGAATATTCAGGTGCTCGAGGGGCTGGACGCGGTGCGGATGCGCCCGGGCATGTACATCGGCTCCACCGGTTCGCGGGGGCTTCATCATATGCTGTGGGAGATTGTGGATAACGCCGTGGACGAAGCCATGGCGGGTTATGCGCACCATATCGCCGTCACCCTGCACGGGGACGGATCGGTGAGCGTTCTGGATGACGGCCGCGGCGAACCCGTGGACATCCACCCCACCATGAAAGTTTCCGGTGTGGAAGTGATCTACACCAAGCTGCACGCGGGCGGCAAGTTTAATAACGAGAACTACCGCTATTCCGGCGGTTTGCACGGTGTGGGCGCCAGCGTGGTAAACGCCCTGTCCTCGTGGCTTACGGTGGACGTATACCGCGATTTCCGGCATTATCAGATGCGGTTTGAAAGCAAGTTTGATCCCCAGTTGAAAAAGATTGTGGCGGGCCGGGCGGTTGCGCCGCTTGCGGAAGTGGGTAATACCCGCAAGCGCGGCACGCTGGTGCGCTTCCTGCCGGACGACCGCGTGTTTGAGACCACCGTTTTCAACGGCGAGGCCGTCTCCCGCCGCCTGCGGGAGCTGGCATATCTGAATAAGGGGCTTTCCATCACCTTTACAGACGAGCGGGCCAGCGCCCCCGCGCGGGCCGTGCGCGACGCGGCGGACGAGCTGGACGAAAGCGATACCGACCAGCCGCAGGCCGAAGCCGCGCCCGCCGTAACGCACGCGGGCACGCAGACTTTCTGCTTTGAGGGCGGCATATCGGACTATGTAAAATACCTGAACGCAGATAAGACCCCCCTGTTTGAGGAGCCGATTTATCTGGAAGGCAGCAAGGACGACGTGCTGTTCAGCGCCGCCATCCAGTACACCGACAGCTACACGGAAAACGTGTTTTCCTACGTAAACAACATTCCCACCGGCGAGGGCGGCACGCACGAAACGGGGTTCCGCGCCTCCTACACCAAGGTCATGAACGATTTTGCCCGCAGGCTGGGAATGCTGAAGGACAAGGACGCCAACCTATCCGGCGACGATTTCCGCGAGGGCATGACCGCTGTGATGCTGGCCATGGTGAAAAACCCGCAGTTCGAAGGGCAAACCAAGGCGCGGCTGGGCAACACCGAAGTGCGCCCGGCTGTGGAAGCCATCCTGATCCAGCAGCTGACCGCCTATTTTGAGGACCTGAAACATCAGGAGCTGGCGCAGCAACTGATCGAAAAAGCCGTCCGTGCGGCGCATGTGCGCGAAGCCGCCCGCAAGGCGCGCGACGTGGCCCGTACCAAGTCCGCGCTGGAAGCCGCGCCGCTGGTGGGTAAACTGTCCAGCTGCACCGGACGTAAGGCGGAGCAGAACGAGTTGTTCATCGTGGAGGGCGACAGCGCGGGCGGCAGCGCCAAACAGGGCCGCGATCGCCGCTTTCAGGCGATCCTGCCGTTGCGCGGCAAGCCGCTGAACGCCGAAAAGAAGCGGCTGGATCAGGTGCTTTCCAACGAGGAGTTCCGCTCCATCATCACGGCGCTGGGCACCAATATTGACGAGAGCTTCGACCTGAAAGGGCTGAAGTACCACAAGGTGATTATCTTAAGCGACGCCGATCAGGACGGCGCACATATCCGCGCGATCCTGCTCACCTTTTTTTACCGCTACATGCGGGACCTGATTACCGAAGGGCACGTGTATATCGGCATGCCGCCGCTGTACCGCGTGGCCCGTGGCAACCGGCTGGAATACGCCTACGACGATCTGGAGCTGAAAACGCTTACCAAAGGCGCAAAGAACTATACGATCCAGCGCTACAAGGGCCTGGGCGAGATGAACCCGGAACAATTGTGGTCCACTACCATGGACCCCGCCGCGCGGAAGCTGCTGCAGGTGACCATCGAGGACGCGGCGCAGGTGGAAAAGCGTGTGACCGTGCTGATGGGCGACAAGGTGGAACCCCGGCGCGAATACATCAGCCAGTACGCCAATTTTAACCGCGCGGACAGCTTTACCGAGCTCAGCGAAACCCTGAAAGAGAGGGAAAATCGTGCCTGATCAGTCAAACCGTACGCCCGACATTATCCAGATGCCTATGGAGGAGGTCATGCACAACAGCATGATCCCCTATGCCGAACATATCATTATGGAGCGCGCCATCCCCCGCGTCGAGGATGGCTTAAAACCCGTGCAGCGCCGCATCCTGTACACAATGATGGAATTGAACCTGCTGCCGGAAAACCCGCACCGCAAGTGCGCGCGTATCGTGGGCGACTGCCTGGGTAAATACCATCCTCACGGCGACAGCAGCGTGTACGAATCGCTGGTGCGCATGGCGCAGGACTTCAGTATGCGCGGCCAGCTGGTGGACGGTCACGGCAACTTCGGCTCCATCGACGGCGACTCCGCCGCCGCCATGCGCTACACCGAAGCGCGCATGGCCCCGCTGGCCATGCAGATGCTGCGCGATATTGACAAGGATACCGTGCCCTTCCGCCTCAACTTCGACGATACGCTCAAAGAACCGGATATGCTGCCCGCGCGCTTCCCCAACCTGCTGGTCAACGGCGCCAGCGGCATCGCCATCGGCCTTGCCACCAACATCCCGCCCCACAACCTGCGGGAATGCGTAAACGCCGTGATCGCGCAGATCGACAATCCGGACATTACCGTGGACGAGCTGATGCGCATCATGCCCGGTCCGGATTTTCCCACCGGCGGGGTGCTGCTGGACACCGAAGAGATTAAGAACGCCTATGTCAGCGGCCGCGGCAAGCTCACCCTGCGCGCCCGCACCCATATCGAAGACGGCCCCGCGGGCCGCAAGCTGATTGTGATCACCGAGGTGCCTTATCAGGTCAACAAGGCCGCGATGCTGGAAAAAATCCTGAAGCTCAGCGAGGAAAAGAAAGCCGCGCTGGGCGGCATCTACGACATCAGGGACGAAAGCGACCGCACCGGCATGCGCGCCGTCATTGAGGTGCGCAAGGAAGCCGATGCGGAAAAAATCCTCGGCACGCTGTTGAAATACAGCGATTTGCAGGTCACCTTCGGCGTTAACATGGTCGCCATCGCGGACGCCAAGCCTCGCCTGATGAGCCTGCGCCGGGTGCTGAAATACTACATCAAACACCAGCGAAACGTGGTGGCGGCCCGCACGCAGTACGAGCTGGACCGTGCCAGAGCGCGCGCCCACATTCTGGCGGGGCTGATGATCGCGGTGGACAATCTGGACGAAATCATCGCCCTGATCCGCCGCAGCAAAACCCCCAAGGAAGCCAAGGAAGGACTGATCGCGGGTTTCGATCTGGACGACGTACAGGCTCAGGCGATTCTGGACCTGCGCCTGCAACGCCTGACCGGGCTGGAAATTGATATTCTGCGCAAGGAATACGCCGATCTGCTCAAGCTGATCGAAAAGCTGGAAGCGATTCTGGCCGACGAGCGGAAACTGATGAAAGTCGTGAAGGACGAACTGAAGGAAGTCGCCGAAAAGTACGGCGACGACCGCCGTACGTCCATTGAGCATCCGGACCGCGTGGTGGAGGCTGCCGCGCCGGAAACCGAGCATGTCGCCGAAATCGCCACGGTCACCTTTACCCGCGCCGGGTATCTGCGCCGCATGTACCCGAAATTCTACCAGAAGCTTCCGCCTGTCGGCGCGGAAAACAACAACTGGGACGATCTGCCCCTGTGGCGGTTTGATACCGACACCGACCGGACGCTTTACCTGTTTACCAGTCTGGGCAACTGTTACCAGCTCGGCGTGGACACCCTGCCGGAAAGCAACAAGCCCACGCAGCGCGGGTCGCTCTTAACAGGCGTGATCCTGGGCATTGAGGCCAACGAAACGCCCGCGCAGATGCTGTGCCATACGCCGGAGGAGCTGAAAGCCGGGCCGGACCTGCTGTTTGTGACCAGCGGAGGCATGCTCAAGCGCACGTCCGCCGCCGAGTACGATGTGCGCCGCCAGAAGGTCGCCGCGGTCAACCTGCGCCCGGGCGACCGGCTGTTAACCGTGCTGCCTGTAAACCCCGCGCTGGACCTGCTGCTGATCAGCCGCAAGGGCCTGAGCATCCGCATCCACACAGACAGCCTGCCCGTGATGGGGCGCGCCACTTCCGGCGTAAAGGGGATGTCGCTGGAACCCGGCGACGAAGTGATCTTTGCCGCGCAATCCGCCCCGGACGGTCAGATTTTGCTGATGACCGAGCGGGGTTTCGGCAAACGCGTACTGTTTATGGACTTTGAGCCACAGGCGCGGGCGGGAAAAGGCGTGAAAGCCTTCTACTTCAACCGCAGCAATGGGGCAGCCATCGCGGGCGCGCTGCTGCTGGATGATCCCGGTCAGAACGTGCTGGTACTGCAAAAGAAAAGCCCTCCCACGGTGCTGCCTGCCGGCCAGGTTTCCCCGCAGGGCAAGCAGGACAAGGGCGTGCCCTGCGTGATGGCGCTGCTGGACGACGTGGTGACCGGCGTGCTGCCGTTAGCCCCCGCCGCGAACGAGCCGACGGACGACGCGGAGGAGACGCGGTAAAGCCGTAGGGCGGCATTCACCGCCCTCAGACCGTTGACAAACCTGTTTTAAGTCAAAAGAGCAGTTTGCTCAAAAAGGTTCAGATGCTAGGAAGCAAGGGTGGCAAGGGGTTGAGCTTACCGTTTGTAAGTGATGCCCCTTGCCATCCCGCAGCTGACAACGCAGATGAGCCTTTGTAAGCAAACTGAGGGC
>JAEWYP010000070.1 GCA_023395615.1 Bacillota bacterium | reverse complement strand
GGTTGGTCAGCATCACGCCTTCCAGATTCAGGTCGTGTCCCGTGCCGTTATACAGCTCCAGCCAGTCGCTGAAATTGCCGTTCTCATCCGGTACCGCCGACGAGTTCGCCGCCATGACCTCGTTGATCGTTACCCCCGAATACAAAGTTTGAACGTTAGCATATCCGGTTTTCGCTTTCGGTAGAATAGAATAAAGAATGCCGAGCAAGGTTACCGCTATACATAAAGGCAAGAGGATGACAAATCTCCTGTTTTTCTGATGTCCTGCGCTAGAATCGTTTGTCTTGTCTCCCTGCTTCAGCATAGTCGGTCGCATGGTCTAACCTCCTGATGATGTCCGGGTATTACCAATTCAATATGATTATTCATCCGTCTTTATTATGGATTGTATCATACTTCATGGGTCAGCGGGAGGCAACGATTGTAACATTTTCCCATATTCATCTTTCTCCAGTTAATCATCGATAGTTACACTCCCATAAAACCTCTTTGTTCAGCAAATAAACTTGTGCTTCCCTGCCTGTCGGCCTTTCCTCCATTGCAGGAAGCGGGGACTGCGTGATATAATTAATACGATGTCAGGGTAAGCAAAAGCCTCCTGAGGCGCCGCCCCATCGCAGCCATGCCGGTATGGGCGGATTAGGAAAGGTGATAGAATGTCGGAACTTAAAGCCGCTTCCATGGAAATATTACGAGCCAAAAAGGGCTTCATTATTGATATGGATGGTGTGATCTACCACGGCAACATGCTTCTGCCTGGCGTAACTGAATTTGTAGACTGGTTGAAAAACGAGCGGAAAGCATTTCTGTTTCTTACAAACAGCAGCGAGCGAGCGCCTCGGGAATTGCAGCAGAAGCTGGCGCGTCTTGGTTTGGATGTGGACGAAAGTCATTTTTATACCAGCGCGCTATCCACTGCCGCGTTCTTAAAAAACCAGTGCCCCGGTGGCAGCGTATACGTCATCGGGGAACCGGGGCTTGTAGGCGCCCTATATGACGCGGGTTTTACCATGAACGAGGTTAACCCCGACTACGTGGTGCTTGGGGAAACCCATTCCTATAGTTACGACCGGATTGAGCATGCTGTGGCGCTGGTGCGCGCGGGAGCCAAACTGATCGGCACCAACCCTGATATAACAGGGCCTATTGAGGGCGGCATCGCTCCGGCCTGCAAAGCGCTGATGGCGCCCATCGAAATGGCTACCGGCCGCAGTGCCTATTTCCTGGGCAAACCGAACCCGCTGATGATGCGCCACGGTCTGCGCAGACTGGGCGTTGAGGCTGAGGAAGCCGCGATTATCGGTGACCGGATGGATACAGACATCGTAGCCGGTATGGAAAGTGGCATCGACACCGTACTGGTGTTAAGCGGTGTAACCACCGAACACGAAATGCGTAAGTTTCCCTACCGCCCCATGTATGTGTTAAGCGGCGTTGGCGAAATCGCGCCAGTTTATGCCGATCGCGCGAAAGAATAAATGCATCCTTTAACCATGCTGAATGGGGCGGCATTCGGATTTCTCCGAATGCCGCCCTGTTGCTTAATCATCAATCGCTAATCAACCGGTTAATCGGGTATATCCTGCCCGGTCATTGCTTTCCACTTTTTACGGATGGCCTGTTGGTGCTGCATCCCGTAATCGGGATCGTTGGCCTGACATTCTTCCAACGTTCGCAGGAAGTGTACGCAAAGGTGACCATTGAAATTGTTGTCCGAGATCGACCCATTCAGATGAGGTACATTGTGCATACTGGCCAGCGTCCATACGCCACTGGGCAGTTTCACATAAACCGGCTTGGGCGTCCAGGTATTGGTGTTGCCAAACGCTTTGAACATAATGGCCGTATCTGTGGCGGTAAGCGGCTCACTATCCGCGTGATGCCCCAGGCTGTAAAGCCGAAGCGTCCATTCCAGATTAGTCGCAGGATCAAAAACGGTGATATGCTGTCCCGCTTTGATGTTGGGTTTTACCTCGGTATACCAGTACAGGCACTTCACGCTGCTCACGCTGGGGCCGGTCGCCACCCCGGTGTTATCATCAATTGTCAGCGACGGATCCACGGAGTTGTCATAAGCAACGGCACTTCCGCTATAAAGCTTCTCCTGAGTCACTGCCCCGGCTACGCCGTCTGCGGTCAGCTTGTTCAGCCTTTGGAAATTGCCGACCGCAGTTTGGGTAAGCGCCCCGTAATCCCCATCGACAACTACATTGTATTTCAGGTCTTTGAGCGCTTTTTGCAGTTTCTTCACGTCGTCGCCCTTGGAACCGTAGCTGAGCGACACGTAAGTTGTGGTGCTGTTTCCGGTTGTTGTACTGCTCCCGGAGCTGCTGCCGGAGCCCGTATCGCTTCCGGCAGTGGAGCTTCCACTGGAAGTGGAGCCGCTACCGCTTGCGACTGCGTCCGAAGCAAACAACTTTGCATATGTTTTGGAACCGACCAGCCCATCCACAGACAACCTGTTGTTTTTTTGAAAGGAGGAAACCGCTGCCATCGATCCGGAGCCGTACACGCCGTCTAAAGAACTGGTATAGTAACCAAGGGATTTCAACTGGGTTTGCACAGCCTTCACATCGTCGCCCGTATAGCCCTTGCGAAGCGTTCGGGTAAAACCGGTGCTGCCAGATGTACCGGAGCTACTGGTTGAACTGTTGCTACTGGTTGAACTGGCGTTGTTCGTACTGCCGGAAGTGTCCGTAGCGTCGGCTTTTTCATACAGTAATTTCTGTGTTTGCGTGCCTGCCAGTCCATCAGCCGTTAACTTGTTGGCTTTTTGAAAAGCAACGACCGCTTTGCGGGTTCCTGCACCAAAACGCCCGTCCACTCCGTTGGTGCTGTAACCTATTTTTACCAACGCGTTTTGCAGCTTTGTGACTTTATCTCCACTGTCGCCATATTCCAGAGTGTTGGGGTCAGTCGATATACGCTTTCCGCTCGATGTGGTTGCAGAGCTATCGGTTGTGGCAGAGTCGGCGCTGCCGGTGGCGCTCTCCGCATCCGCGTACAGAAGCGTTAGCGTCTGGTTTCCCGCTTTTCCGTCCGGGGTCAGGTCGTTGGCTTTTTGGTATAAAATTACCGCGTTCTCCGTACCGCGTCCAAATTTACCGTCCGTACCGCTCGGGTCGTAGCCCAGCGCGGACAGCGCCTTTTGCAGTTTCAACACATCTGTGCCACGGCTTCCAAATTCCAGCGTCGCATACTGGGTGGCCGCAAACGCTTCGGATGTGACAAGCATGGTCAACGCCAGCGCAAAGGCCGCGATTCTCCTTGCGATGTATCGCATCTCAAGCTTCATCAAAGGTTCCTCCTTGGCATTTCGGGGACTTCCCCTCTGGTTGGGCTTAGTATAGCAAATCATTTCCGAAAAGTAAAGTATTTATTACGAATCTGTTACCGTATCGCATCCTACCCGATTCCATTCCCGCTTTACTTTTTTTCGACCCGGAAGGAAATAAGCCCGCGGATCGTTAATATTAGTGAATGAATATCCTACCCAGAAGGAGTCGTTTTCATGCGTAAGTGGCTTTCTGTTTTATCCCTGCTTCTTTGCGCCCTGCTCGTTTCGATGCCGGCGTTGGCAGAGGACTGTTTTTTAATCAACGTGGATCAGCTGGATATGACGCAGCTTCGTGATGACGCTTACATTGCTGCACACTTAACCGCGCAGTCGCAGGGTGTTCGCGTGATAAAGTATATCAGCGACAGCAACGAACTGGCCGCTCAGGTGCGCCTTACGATTCAGGAAGCTGAAACCAGCACCGTTGTATATGATAAAAACTACGGTTATGTTGACGGAACTTTTGACAGCGGGGATATTTACCTGCCTTATGTGGACAACAGCACAATTCCGTATCTGATTACCCTGAACATTGAAGACTGGACCTATGCCTTTCCCTATATGCGTGTGCAGCAGCGTCTGTCGGGTAACAGCGGATGTACTTACGGCGTACGGCTGCGGGATTATAACCAGTCTCTGACCGGGGACTGGCTGATGGGTACGATGCTGGACCTGAATGCGCTGCGCAGCCAGGGAGCAATTACCGTCCCGCTTTGCGCCAGCAACCTGTATTATGTGGGTCAGGCCACAGTGCAGACCGACGGCAGCTCCCTGGTGGTGAACCTTGCCTTTGACCAGAATGCAAACGTACAGGTAGACAGTTGCTCTGTTTACATCATTGGCAGCGTCGCTTCACTTACCTCCGCCGATCCAGTACCCAGCTCGCAGACCGCCTATTCGCCCGGTCAGGCAATCCCGATCGACGGACTGTCCACAGCGCTCCTGTATGTTCCCTTTACCCTCAGCTTTGATCCTTCGGGGTTAAGTGAATTCAGTTATGATCTGGGCTCTGCCGATTTATCAAACCAGCTGTCCCTGTGGAACGCCAACCTGCAGGGCAGTTGACCACTCCACATTGTACCTGGTGGGTTGTAAACAAAGACGGTTGCCTGTCCCAATCGGTACAGACAGCCGCCTTTTTATATGGAGATATTCATACCCGATATGGTTTGGAAAACGGAACCCCACGGAGCCGGGCACCTGTGCAAGGCCTTTCCCGCCAAGTTCTGTATACACTCCATTGGATTGCATGTTTATGGCACTGCTGGATCATTTCGCCGGTACAAGTATACTGTGTCGTACCAGAATCCGGCTGGGGCTTTTTCGGTGGACACCAGCACATAGCGCGACGCGATCGCCGGGGAAAGCGGGCTGCGCGTTACCACGTAATCCGTTACTCCCTCGGCAACATAACGGTTCTGTTCCTCCAGCATTTCCGGAAGATGTACGTTCGTCCGATGAAAATACTTCACCGTAGGCGCAATCCCACAGGCAGTATAGAAGCCCGCATCCATAAACCCATAATTCAGCAGCGTCGCATTCGGCGTTTGGTTCACAATCGCCGCAAACCGGTACTGCATGGTATCCTCACGGGGTTTCAGCAAGTCCGGCGTATTGGGGCTAGCAGCCAAACATAACCCCGAGGAGCCGATTAGCATGATGGCGGCAATGATCGTAGCGAACGCTTTCCTTCCCCATGGTAAACGTTCCGCAAGCCCCTGCAAGGGCAGAAGCATCAGCGGCGCAAACACCGCGAGAATCAGCCCATAATAAAGGTAACTTTTTCCCCCGACAAACACGCCCAATGCCAGAAACGCTCCCATGAACCAGATCATCCATTTTTCATTGGCGGAAGGGGCGCTTTGCTTGTCGGTTCTCCTTAGCGTAAACCCTATAATGCCCAACAGAGTCGGCACCGTATACGCCCAGTTCATTGTTGCCCAGTCCCACACCGAATGTAACGCTGCCTTGGCACGCCCAATCAGGCCCAGAGGCTCCGCATCCTGATAAAGGAACAGATTATCATACAGATAAGTCTTCAGCCACGGGCCAATTGCGCCGTTTATTCCGAAATAGAGCAGCCAGGGTACCGTGGCCAGCGCCGCCCCCACCGCAAACCAGCCCAGTACCGTCCACGCGGCCTTTGGCTTTCCGTGAACAAAATGGTAAATCATCAGACCAAGCAGCCAAGGGGCATAAAAACCCAGCAGGGTGAACTTCACCCAGAGCACACAGCCGCCCATAAAACCATTCAGGATCAGTAACCTTGCGGGCATCCTGTCCGGCGCGGTGTTGCGAAGCCACCGCAAGAGAAAGAACAGCGAACCGCCCAGCAGCGGCAGGCAGAGTTCTTCCGCGCTGTCGCCCTGTTGAAAGCTGATTGAGGAAAGCACCAGCGCCGCAACAAGCGGCAAACCCAACCATGCCGCGCGTCTTGCGCCATAGAGTTCCAGCGTACGGTATCCGGCAAACAGGAAAAGCCCGACGCTGATGATCTCCAGTAAAAACACGCCGAAAAAGCTGTGATAATCCAGCATACAGCACAACAGATGCAGTGCGTAAAGCAGAGGGCCTTTATGCTCGTACAGGTCGCGGTACATCACCCGTCCGTTCAGCATTCCTTTTCCACAGGAAAAGTAGGCATTCGCGTCTGTCCAATCATTCATCGGATACAGAAACGAAGATTTAGAACAGATCGCCAAACATACCGCTGCCGTGATCAGGCAATAGAGCAATACCCATCCATCGCGTTTTTTTTGCGTCATGGTGCTCTCCTCCTGTTTCTCGGATGTGTTTTACTCGGAAAACGAAATACGAAACCGACACTCCGAATCGCCCCGCAATACGGAAGTCAGCAGTTCCACCTGCGGAGGGGCCGCCGGAAACAGTTCCCGCATCACATACCGAAGACTTTCGAGGGAACATTCGCAAAGCAGACCATTGTTTACACCGCACTCCTCGTATATCGGGCACAGGCAGCTGGCATAGCAAAAGTCATAGATCCTTCCGGGCTTCACTGTACGTACGGTTACGCCTTCCACATCGCGGTTTACCGCGATGAAAAATGCTTCGGCGTTACCCTCGCGTTTCAACAACTGTTGATACATTGGGAGTATTTCAGGTCGGGCGCAATTCTTTCCGCACTCCCGGAATACATAAGCGCGTTCTGTTACGGTACATTTTTCCATACCGCGCATCCACGCCGCAAACCAGTCCCGGTAGAATGTGTCCGTGATACTTTCCCCCTGTCGTATCGTTTTACTGATTCCTAGCATATCACAGGCGGACAACGCGGGCAAGCTTCCATCCCGTTTCCCCCTGTCCGGTATTTGTTACAGCCGCGCCTTGCGCGTTTCCCCGGTAATATGCTACAATAACAGGAGGCTGTGGGCTGTTTTTGTCGATTCGATCAATTGAGCCGAAGGATGGTGCAAAGATGCGTAAATGGATTTACGGTTCCCTGCTGACGCTGGCGCTGGTGCTGCTTTTTGCCCTGCCCGCTTCCGCGCAGAGCATCGTATTGGATAAATTGTACGCATCCGTTGAAATACCGGATACCTACGTCGTCATTACCCCGGACAACACCGCAGATTTTGCGGATTGGCTGCAGGGCCGCGGAACGACTTCCGAAGAAGCCGCCAACGACATGCTCAAACGGGGCGTACTGTTACAGTGCTGGACCAGCGAAGGCGACGTATGTATAGAGCTGACTGCCACCCAGAACAACGATGCCGCGAATATTTTTGATATTAACGAACAGAGCACCTCAATGCGTGCCAAGTATCGTCTCAGCCATTATCCCGACAACGATTTTTTAAGCGATGGCTACGATTTTTCCAGTTCCGACTGGAAGAACACACCCAGCGGACGTTTCCTGATCCTTCGTTACGTCTATTCTCAAAACGGTCAGGTGGACCATCGCGGTATGATGCGCCGCACCATTCGGAATGGGTACGAAATTACTTTTGATCTGAAGGTATATAATCGGAGTATCACCAATAAAGATAACACTAATTTGAATAAGATTTGGGATACTTTTAAGTTTGTTACCGTACAGCCCCTGCCTCCGGCAGCCAGCGCAAAGATCAACATTACCGATACGCCCCCCAAGGAAACCAATAAAGCATCTTTCACATTCGCCGGCACTGCGGCGGAAGGCGTGCAGTTTACAGCCGTCGTCATGGGGCTTAGCAACCCGACGCCGGTGGTTACCAATCTGGAAGTTGGAAAATCCGGTAATTTCAAGATGCCTATCACCTTACCCAAGGAAGGCGTCTTTATGGTCACCGTTACCGCAGATTATCAGGGTGTGGACGTGATGGAACTGGCTTATCCCGTTACCTATCAGCGCACATTGCTGGCTGTAAGCGTTAACACGGATATTCCCGCCAATGTTACAAGCGACGAGTTTACGGTGCTTGGTGAATCAACGCCTGGCGCGCTGATTCAGGTATTCATCAACGATGAACTTGTCGATAAGAAGAAAGTGAACGGAGAAGGCAAGTTTAAGATTGATCTGGATACTTCCAAAGAAGGCGCTTACACGCTCGTGCTCGCTTTCAGCAAGGAAGGGCTGGCGGATCGTCGGGTCAGCTATAACTTCTCCCGGCAATGGTCCGACAGCGATATGCTCTCCACGCTGAAAAGCCAAGCGATCAAACCTGCCTATAATAATCTGGTCAGTAAAATCGAAGGGTACGACGGGCGCGTGATGGGCTATAAGTGTTACGTCGTTTCCATCGCCCAATCCGGCAGCGAGTGGATTCTCAAACTGGCGCTTTCCAAAAAGGCGACTGGATATGATAACATCATCCTTGCCGTAACCGACAGTGAACCGACTGTTGTGCCGGACGATCATGTGATGATGTACGGCACCTGCGCGGGTATGTCCCTTCCGGGCGACGATAAAGATACGACCGGGGACGCTTCCGGCGCTTCCAGCAAAGAAGGTTCTTATCCCACGTTCGAACTGTTGCAGATCAGCGCCCTGTGAACCAAAGCTAAACACCCTTCACCCGCGGTGATAAGCCGCGGGTTCAGATCGCTGACAACCTTGTTTTTGCCTCAAGAGCAGTTTGTTCAAAAAGGTTCAGATGCCAGGAAGCAAGGGTGACAAGGGGTTGGGCTTACCGTCTGTAAGTGATGGCCCCTGCCATCCCGTAGCTGACAACACAGATGGGCCTTTGTAAGCAAACTGCACCCGCGGTGATAAGCCGCGGGTTTCTCATTGTCCGGGAACGGCGGCTTGTACTTTGCGCCGTTTCCCTGTATACTTTCGATGTTCAGCAATAGGGAGGGTTCGCAATGGCCTTTTTACCGATTACGCGCGAGGAGTGTCTGCAACAGGGCTGGGATGCGCCGGATTTTGTGTTTGTTGTAGGCGAAGCCTATGTGGATCACCCGTCTTTCGGCCATGCCATCATCAGCCGCGTATTGGAGCACGCCGGGTATCATATCGCCATGCTCTGCCTTCCGGAGTTTCATACCGATAGGGATTTTCAGTGCTTTGGCAAACCGAAGCTGGGCTTCTTAATCACCTCCGGCGTAATCGACAGCATGGTGAACCACTATACCGTCGCGAAGAAACGCCGTCACGAGGATGTTTACGCTCCCGGCGGTCAGGCGGGATTGCGTCCGGACCGTGCCGTTACGGTATATGCGAACCTGATCCACCGCGCCTATCCGGGCGTGCCGGTAATCATCGGCGGGATCGAAGCATCGCTGCGTCGATTCTCTCATTATGATTACTGGGATGATAAGGTTCGCAGGAGCGTGCTGGTAGACAGCGCCGCGACCCTGCTGGTATACGGTATGGGCGAACGGATCATGCTGGCCTGCGCAGATTGGGTAAAGCGCGGTATGCCGCAGGAAGAACTGCCCACGCTGAACGGTTGTTGTTATATGGCCAAACAACCGCCAGCGGACGCCGTGATGTTGCCCTCCCACGCGGACGTAGTATCAGACAAGGCCGCTTACGCGCGCGCTTTTCTACTGGAGTATGAGGAGCAGGACGCAGTTCGTGGACGAACCCTTTGTCAGCCCCAGGACACGCAGCGTTTTCTGGTGCAAAACCCACCCGCGATGCCCCTGAGTCGGGAAGAACTGGACGCTGTGTACGCACTGCCTTACGAGCGCACTGCGCATCCGGTTTATGCCCCATTGGGCGGTGTGCCGGCGCTGGAAGAGGTTCGTTTTTCCGTATCTGCCGTTCGCGGCTGTTTCGGTGCATGCAATTTCTGCGCGCTCACCTTCCATCAGGGGCGTGTCGTCACCTCGCGAAGTGGGGATTCCATCGTTGCTGAAGCAAAGCAGATTACCGAAATGCCCGATTTTAAGGGATACATTCACGATATCGGCGGCCCCACCGCCAACTTCCGGGAGCCGGCGTGTGATAAACAACTTACCAAAGGATGCTGTAAAAATCGCCAGTGCCTCTACCCCACCCCATGTAAAAACCTGCGGGTAAGCCACAAAGAACTGGTGCAGATTCTGCGCCGCGTTCGCGCGCTGCCCCGGGTGAAAAAGGTTTTTATCCGTTCCGGTATCCGGTTTGATTATCTGATGGCGGATAAGGACCCGACCTTTTTTCGGGAGCTGTGCGAGCACCATATCAGCGGGCAGTTGAAAGTCGCCCCGGAGCACATCAGCCCGGCGGTACTGGATAAAATGGGCAAACCCCGGCGGGAGGTGTACGACGCTTTCGTGCAAAAGTACACCGCCCTGAATGCAAAGCTGGGGCTGAAACAGTATCTGGTGCCCTATCTGATGAGCAGTCATCCCGGTTGCACCTTAAAAGATGCGGTGCTGCTTGCGGAATATCTGCGGGATACCGGTCACCAGCCTGAACAGGTGCAGGATTTTTATCCGACGCCCGGCACGTTAAGCACCTGCATGTACTATACCGGGTTGGACCCGCGCACCATGCAGCCGGTGTACGTGCCCAAAACCATGCACGAAAAGGCCATGCAGCGGGCCCTGATGCAGTGGCGCAACCCCAAAAACCGCGACCTGATCCGTGAAGCGCTTCGTCTGGCAGGCCGGGAAGACCTGATCGGTTTTGGGCGCGACTGTCTGGTGCCGCCGCGTGATCCCCGTTATGATACCCCTTACCGGTCGTCGGGCGTGCGGGGTGCAGACCCGCGGCCCGCACCAGCACGGGCCGGAAAGAAGAGTGTCCCCGGCTCACACGGAACCCGTTCCCGTACCGAATCCTCCTCAGCTGTCAGCCCCGGTGGTTATGTCCGTGCAGAAAAGCGGGACGATCGGGATGCGCGCGGCCGGGATCATCTCGCCTCCGGCAAGCGCTCCACAAAGCGTACCGGAACCGCCCGCTCCGCCGCGGGCAGTGACCGTCGCTACGCAGAGCCCCGTACTTCCGCGCCGCAGGGTTTTTCGTCCGGAAACCGGCGTACGCAGACCACGCCGGCGCGCGCTCCCGGCGGCAACGGAAGCCGGGGTAAGCGCTGACATGTCTCCGAAGGGAGGGTAACATGAAGACACTGTTGTGGGACTTTGACAACACTTTAGCGTACCGCGATGGAATGTGGAGCCAAACTCTTTTTGATCTGCTTCAGGAAAACGGATATCCTGCCATACCCATCGAGCAGATTCATCCCCTGCTCGCCACAGGTTTTCCCTGGCAGTCTCCGGAGTTAAGCCATACCGAATTTTTCAAAGGGGTGCCCTGGTGGACGCATATGACCCATCATCTGTCCGGCGTACTGGTACAGCTGGGTTTGCCGCAGCATGATGCGAATCAGATTGCCGGGCAGGTGCGCAATCGCTTTCTGGACCCTGAGATGTGGCATGTGTACGAAGATGTTTTCCCCTGTCTGGCGGAAGCCGAAAGGCGCGGTTATCGCAGCCTGATCGTTTCCAACCATGTTCCGGAACTGCCCCTGCTGGCGGACGCACTGACACTGACACCACACTTTACTCGTATCATCACCTCCGCCGCTGTCGGATATGAGAAACCGAACCCGCATATTTTTCAGGCGGCGCTGGCCGGGCTGGATGATGCGAAGGACGTCGTGATGATCGGCGACACATATTCGGCGGATGTTGTAGGCGCGCTGAACGCCGGCTTGAAAGCCGTTCTGGTTCGCAAGCCCAACTCAACGCGATATCCGATCTATTGTGAGGATTTGAGTACCTTCTGGGACCTGCTTCCCTGACGCGATTTCGGCATAAATGGCAGGATAGCCATACGCCCAACCCCGCCTGTTATAAACAGCCCGAAGCCGTCCTGTTACGGTTTCGGGCTGTTTGCTGTTCATAACGGATTTTGCTGGTTATTACCGACAGCGGTTTAGCAATTTTTCGCGTTCTCATCGCTTCCGGACAATTCTTCGAGGATTGTCGCCAATTCGGACCGATCCAGTATTTTGGGGGCGGGATAAAACAGATTGCCTTCTTTTGCGGCCTGTGCGGCCAATACCGGAATGTCCTTCCGCGCGATTTGCGGATAATGAAGCGGCAAACCAAGCCGCGCGTTCATACCTTCGATCGAGCGGATCATACGATCCGCCTTTTGCTCCGTCGAATCATTTTCGTCTGTAATCCCCATCGCGTCCGCCAGTAGCGCAAGCGGTTTCCACGCGAAGCGCCCATAAGCCCGCAGCACAGGCGGCATGGCGGCCGCGCAGGCCGCTCCATGCGCGATGCCATATCGGCCGCCGATTGCGTGCGCCACCGCATGCACGTATCCCACGTTCGCCCGTGTAAACGCCAGACCCGCCTGATAAGCCGCTTTCTGCATTGCTTTCCGCGCGCTCATATTAGCGCCGTCACGGTATGCGGTTTCCAGATTGTCAAAGATCAGCCGGGCTGCCTGCATTGCGTTCTCACTGGTGGTCTTCGTATTACTGTGGCCGATATACGCTTCCACCGCATGGCTCAACGCGTCCATGCCGGAGGCCGCGGTTACGCGTGGCGGCATACCCACTGTAAGGGTTGGGTCCAGCACTGCCACACGGGGGATCAGCGACAGGTCTCCTACCGCAAACTTTCGATGGTGTTCATCGGTCACCACAGCGGCAATCGTTACTTCGCTCCCTGTTCCCGCCGTGGTAGGCACCGCATATAGCGGCGGCAGGGAACGCCGTACTTTTAACATGCCTTTCAGCTGTTGCACGGTACGGTTTGGCTTTGCTACCCTTGCACCGCAAACCTTGGCACAGTCCATGGGCGACCCGCCGCCGAAAGCGATGATTCCGTCGCAACCGTTCTCCCGATAACAGGCGTAAGCATCCTCCACATTCGCGATTGTCGGGTCGTTATCGACCCGGTCGAAAAGGATCGGCGTAATCCCAGCACGTTCCAAGGCCGCACAAAGACCGTCCACCGCGCCTAACCGGTGCAGGGTAGGGCCAGTGACCAGCAGCGGTTTACGCACACCGTCCGCCAGCAACCTTTCCGGCAAACGCAATACGCTGCCTTCTCCCTCCAGCAGGAGAGGCTCCCGCCATGGCAGAAAGGCTTCCGCGGCCCGCATAATCTGCTGATACGCCCTGCAAATCCATTTTATCATTTGACAAGACCTCCCAATCGAATACAGCATAACACAAACCGAGCTATTTTCCCATGGCTGTCATCAGGTTCTGTCCAATGTCCATACACAAATGCCCCGCGCGAAAAATGCGCGGGGCAGGAGGAGGAACGATCGGTACGCGGTGTTCACCCGCAAAAGGAAGACTGTTCTTCAGCGTCCGACCGTTTCGGGTTATTGGGCCGGCGTCGGCGTCGCGGTAACTTCCGGCGTTGGCGTAGCCTCCGTGGCTACCAGACCGTCAAAGTACGTAATCAGCTGTTCCACGTCGCGTTTGTTCACCAGCATGGTCGTATCCCCGTTCACCAGCGCCTGATCGAAATTCTCGTCGTAAGTGTAGAACGCTACGTCGACGGTTTCAAATCCGGTGCGGTTTTGGGTCAGCTTTGCGGTCAGCAGCGGCGACGCGCCGTCCGCAACCGGCTTGTCGGTATATCCCTCCGCCTTGATCTCGTTCAGGTCATTAATGAACATGCTGAACAGAGTAGACTTCAGTTCTTTGCCGTCAATCTGGTATACGACGGTTGTGGTTACGTCTCCATCCTTGGATGTGCTGGTTTGGTTGGACGCGCTCACCGTTTTGGTAACGCCGTTAGCCGTCGCCACCATCCCGGTCAGGTCAGCACGCGCAATATTCGCGGGGATGTTGTTGCGCAGGTCGGAAGCGGTCAGCTTCTGCAGTGCGGTCAGGGTATCGGCGCTTACCAGAAAGACACGGTCGGTCTTGCTGTGCGTCATGTACACCTTACCGTTTTCATCTGCTTTTCCAAACCACAGGGTGATGGAGCGCTGAATTGCAATCGTCGGTTCCGGCGTAGCCGTCGGCGCGGCGGTCGGCGTTTCCGTGGGCACAGCGCTCGCGTCTTCCGCCATCGCGTTATCAAGCCCGCCAGAGATCGCAGATGTAGCAGTTGCCGTCGGCGCTATTGTTTCCGCAGGTACCGTTGTTGCCGCAGCTATCGTTGTCGCCGTGGGTGCGGCTGTTACGGTAGCCGTTACCGTCGCCGAAGGCGTAGCCGTCAGCGTGGATGTGGGCGTAGCCGTGCTCTCTGCGGCGCTTGTTACCGCAGGCGAGGTGGTTGCCGCAGGCGTTGCCGATACGGTCGCCTCCGGGGTTGCCGTTGCCGAGGCGGCTTCCTCCGCCAGCGCGTCTGCCGCTTTCGATTGCGGAACGTTCTCGGTGTAATGCAGCGTCACGCTCAAGCTTGGCTGATCCAACCCATAGGTCGCCAGATCATCCTTGTTATCCGATACGGTGCTGTCGTACGTAATGCCTGTGGCCGCTTTCAGGAAAGTATCCACGGCGTCGGCGTTTACAGGCGTCAGCGTTTTCCCGTCTGCTCCGTTTTCAAACCACTTGAAGTTGGAGGAGTAAGCGCCGGGGTCGCCATCCGGTTTGTGGGTCAGTAAAGTCGTTTCGTTTCCGTTGCTCCATTCCAGTCCGGTTACGCTGTCCGCTTCAATCGTGGGATAACTTTCCGGAGTCAGCAGGTCCATCAGTCCTACGTTGAAGGTGTTGTAAAGGTCCTCGGAGATGGTGTAAACCCCGGGTTTTCCGTCTACAGCCACGTAATAGTTGCCCGTTACGGAGTTCTTATCGCCAATGGAGATTTTCTGGGTGGTTCCGTCGGTATTGGTGACCGTAATCGCCACTGCCGGCTCTTTCAAACCATATTCAGACGAATCCGTGCTTGCGTTTTCTACGGTACGTACGGATTCCACATCCTTAAGGCCCGTAAACAACTCCGTTACCTTGGAGGTGTTTAGCGCAAAACTTTCACGGGGTTCATACACCCATGCTCCATTCTCCTTGGCCAAATCTATGGCTTGCCCTTCGTGTGTAAAGGATAGCTTTTCGGCTTGATCCTCCGTCGCATTGATCAGTGTGGTTTTTGCTGCTTCTGTTGACGCGGTTTTCGCAGCTTCCTGCTGCTTGGCGTTCAGGTTGAGCAGATAAGCGCCCACGCCGAATACGGCTACGATCACAAGCAGGATCAGCAGGCGTTTGCCTCTCTTCATCAACGCTTCCTCCTCTTTACCACCACGAAGATGCCGGCGCCGATGATGCCCAGCGGCAGAATCACCGCGAGGATAGCGCTCCAAAAAGTCGCCGTACCGTCCGGAACGGTCAGATATTGCTGATCCAGGCTCTTGGCATGGATCGAGATGTTATTCTCCCGTTCGCACATCCAGTTCAGGCTGTTGAGGAAAAGATCCTGGTTGGAACCGCCAACCATTTCATTCACCTTGTCCTGAAGGAATGCGGAGGAAGAAAACCACACCATGCGGGTTTCTTTGTCGCCCACGGTTTCCGTTACCGCGACGCCCAGATCGAAGGGCCCGCTCACATCGCCGTCCGCACGCTCCAGCGAGGTGATCTTTTCGGGATCGGCCTTACTGTACGCGCTGTCGCTGGTAGTCAGCAGATCGGTAATCGTAAGGGAGGAACGGTAGTTATCCAGCTTCACGATGCCTTCTACAATCGGCATCAGTACATACAGCTTTTTGTCGATGATCGGTTGCGTAATGTCATGGGTTTTTACATCCGGCAGCAAGTAGTGCTGATAGCCGCGTACGTAATGGTTTGCGTCGCCCTCTACCACCATGCCGCTTACTGCGTCCACGCCGTAGTTATTCACCAGTTTTTTCAGGTTGGGGCGCTCGGTAGCGGAATAATCGGTAATCAGCAGCAGGTGCCCGCCCTTGTCCATATACATGATGATCTTGGTCGTCTCATCCTCACTCAGATCGGATGTGGGCGCATAGATCAGCAGGCTGTCGCAGTCCTCCGGCACTGCCTCCATGGAAAGCAGGCTCAGGTCCTTAACCGTAAGGTTATCTTTGTCCACCGCGGTCTTCAGCTCCCCGGACAGCGCGGTTTCGCCGTGACCGGTCAGCTGATAGATAATCGGCAGATCGTCGCTGGTCACGTAGTCGATCGCACTGGTCAACGCGCTTTCGCCCGCGAAAGACACATCATAATTTCCGGTTGTGTAGTAGTTTGAATAATCATACTGGTAAATATCGTCCTTCGCAACCACTTTACTGCGTTTTTCGCTTTCAACGATCACGCTGTTGGAGGCCACGGTATCGGTGGTGTATTTCGAGGTGAACTTGGGCTGCACCACCGGGTCAACGACATTCACAGTGATTTTATCGCTGAGTGCCTTATAACGGTTGAGCATTTCCTGTGTGGTCGCATCCTCGCTTCCGCTTTCCGCCACAAGCGTCAGGGTTACGTTAGTGTTCAGGTTTTTCAGCAGTTGTTCCGTCTGTTCGGAAAAGGTAAACAGCTTTTGCGAGGTTGTGTCAAATTTGGTTGCGGTGGAAGGCAGCTGACCGACAAACAGGTTTGCCGCGACAACCACCAGAATGACAACGATCGATACCAGCACTGCGTAACCGCCGCTTTTAAACCGACGGCTTTTCAGCAGGGATGGCTTCTTCTGGGCAGGGTCCTTGATTTTGTTTTTCATACGCTCACTCCTCCCTTAGCTCCAGCGCCTCTTCTCCACAGCTTGCACCGTGAAGAAGCAGAAGAGCGCCGCGACGGAAACAAAGTACACAATGCCCGTTAAATCGAAGATACCGTTGGTGAAATTGGTCATCCGATCAAAAATCGCCAGTGCGCCCAGGGCGTTCGTAAAAGCGCCTTCCATGGTTGTCGGGGAGATCAGATAGAGCGCGACCAGCGGAACGAAGGTAACGACAGCCGTAAGGCCCGCAGCCATCCAGCTCTTGGTCATCAGCCGCACTACAAGGCTGATCAGCAGGGCTACCACCATCAGTGAAATTGTAGAAGTCAGCGCGGTGGAGGTCATCAGTTTGGATAGCGCGGTCATCAGGTAGCAGAGGATCAGCGTACCCAGGCACATCACCGCCGCGATGATCTGGTTTTCGGTGATGCTGGACATGAACATGCCGATCGCGATCAGCGCGCAACCCATCAGGAAGAAGGCGCCGATGCTGGAGTACGCAGTCGCATAACTGATGGGGCCGAAGCTGCCGATCAGCAGCGGGTACAGCGATATGATCGCCGTGGGAATCGCAAGCAGCACAACCATGGCCAGATACTTGCCAAGCACGGTATCCATCACGCTGACCGGAAGAGAATACAGCAACTGGTCCGTGCTCTGCTTGCGTTCTTCTGCGAACACACGCATCGTCAGCACCGGCACAGCAATCAGGAACATAAACGAAGAGCTGTTCACAACATACTCAAACCCTGGATATCCGTATTTCAGGTTGAGCGCCGAAGTATAAATCCCCAGAAACAGCAACACGAACGCAATGAAAACGTAGCCCATCATACCGGTAAAATAACTTTTCAGTTCCCGCTTGAAGATCGCTTTCATCAGGCGGCACCTCCCTCTTTGGCCGCAACAGGTTTATCGGCCGCGCCGGAGCCGGTCAGGGTCAGGAACACGTCCTCCAGGCTTTGCTTCTCCCTCACCATGGACAGGATAGCGCAATGCACATCCGCGAAGGCATAGAAGAGCTTTTCCCGAATATCTTCTTCGGTTTGAATGCCAAGTTCCACTTCGGTTTCTTCATTGTTTACAGATTTCAGCGATCGGATTTCCACCATGTCTCCGAACGTCGCCAGAATATCCTTCGTCTTTTCCTTGCCTGCATGTACGCTCAGCTTCAGTGTCTGTTCGTGTTCGGCATGCTGCTCCAAATTCTCCGGCGTATCCTCCGCAACCAGCTTACCGTTTGCGATGATGATCAGCGTATCGCATACCGCGCTGATTTCCTGCATGATATGGCTGGAAAGCAGCACCGTGCGGTTGCGTCCCAGCTGGCGGATCAGCTCGCGGATTTCAATCAGCTGCTGCGGGTCCAGTCCAACCGTCGGTTCGTCCAGAATGATCACTTTGGGGTCGCCGAGTATGGCCTGCGCAAGCCCGACGCGCTGCCGGTATCCCTTGGACAGGTTTTTGATCAGGCGCAGGCGCATACTGCCGACGTCCGTCTGCTTCATCACGCGCTCCACTTCGCCGGAAAGTTTCTTGCTTTCCACGCCTTTTGCTTCGGCCACAAAACGCAGATAATCCATCACTGTCATGTCCTGGTACAGAGGCGGCATTTCCGGCAGATACCCGATACACTTTTTAGCTGCGATTGGTTCCTCGTAGATGTCATGCCCGTCGATCGTCACGGTGCCTTCCGTGGCGGCGAGACAGCCGGTGATGATGTTCATCGTTGTGGTTTTGCCCGCACCGTTGGGTCCCAGAAAGCCGTAGATCTTTCCGGAATCGATGGTGAAGCTCACATGATCCACAGCGACGTGATCGCCGTACACCTTGGTGAGATTCTTAACCTCGATCAATGTGATTCCTCCCGTCGGATTTTGTCAGCATGATTGTAACGGGGAGTTATGAATAAACCATCGTACATGTGTGTACAAATTTTGAACGCATCATGAAAGATTGATGAAAGTCTGACCTTTGCGGCGAAAGACAAACACCAAGCCTTCCGGGGACCCGCAGCATGGCTTTTCGCGGTTTGCAGGAAAAAGAAGGCTGCACCGCGAAACCCCAAACAGCAACTGCGTTTACTAAGTATAACCGAATGCGTGATCTGTCAGTGTAATAAGGCTTATCCCTTTGTAAACTGTTCAACACCATCAGGAAAGAGAAGCGAATGTTGATGAAGAATCGCATTATAATCGATTCCCCGATGATTACGGATCATATCATCACCTATTCTTACCGTGTCGAGGGAGAATGGGCGGAGGTTTTCCGTCTGGATGAAGTTTTCTCTATCGAGTTCAGCTGCGATCTCTCCTCCGTGCCGGAAAGCGTTGCAATGGTTCCCCTGTTGGGCAATCTGCTCCCGGTCGCCTGGATTTGCGATGCAGAAATTGTTGTTCCAGTCTGTGATCAGGATTTTTTCGAAAGTATTCCGGCTTTTCGGGAAGGATACGTGGCGATGTATCCCACGATGACATTTGGCGGAAAGATCACGGTTGGAAGCCTGCAGAACAATCCATCCGGCAGCAGTAAAAAGGCAGGCGCTTTCTTTTCCGGCGGCGTAGACGCTTACAATACGCTGATCCGTCACGCGGCAGAGAAACCGGTTCTGCTTACACTCTGGGGTTCGGATGTCTGGTTGTGGGATAACGCCGGATGGGAGAGGGTACAAGAGCATCTGGCGCAGACATCACGCGAATTTGATGTGGATTTTGTAACGATCAAAACCCGTTTCCGATCATTTCTGAGTGAAAAAAAACTATGTGCGCAGGTCGTCGCCTCCGGTGATAACTGGTGGCATGGATTTCAGCACGGCCTCGGCATCATCAGCCATGCCGCGCCGGTCGCCTTTTCACTTGGTCTTACGACAATGTATATCGCCTCCTCATTTACCATTGCGGAAAAAGGGAGGATTACTTGCGCATCCGACCCAGCGATCGACAACTTTGTTCGCTTTTGTGGGGCTCGGGTAGTGCATGACGGATATGAGTATAACCGTCAGCAGAAGGTGCATCATATTACACAGCACGCTAAAAACACGGGGCGAAAAATCGCGCTTCGAGTGTGCTGGCAATCAGCCGGAGGAAGCAACTGCTGCAACTGTGAAAAATGCTGGCGAACCATCCTCGAGATTTACGCCGAGGGTTCTAATCCGCGCGATTTCGGTTTTGATTATCCGTCATTTGGCGCGCTGTGCCAAACAATCCAGGCAAACGCGGCGCTTCTGAAGGAGCGAAGAGATGCGTATTACGCGCCTTTGCAGGCTGTTCTGCGAGAGAACTACTCAATTGGCCGGATTCCCAAAGAACTGCGCTGGTTTTACCGTATCCGGATGGATCGGCTGGGAGAGGTTACGCTACGAGAAAAAGTGGTTCGGAAAGCAAAGAGAGTTCTGCAAAAAGTTCAGAACCGCTTTCTCCGCTACTGAACGTTTGGATACAGGCGAATTTGGCCGGATGTCTCTCTCGCCTTTCATTTTCTCTTATTTAAACAAATTTCCAGCTACCAGCGCCGTTCCTGACAGGATCAGCGCTATGTTCACAATTCGTCTCGCGTTCTGTTCCGTTACCCGTCCGGCAATTCGCATACCCATAAACAGGCCAAGCAGCATAAAAGGCGTCAACACCAGCGCGGTTACCAGCACAGGGCCGGTGATAAGTCCCAGCGCGCTGTATAAAAAGATTCGAAACACATTCTCAATCGAGAAAATGATGCAAAGATTCGCACGGAACTCCGAGGCGTTGTCAGCCGCGCGGTTTACGCAGGCAGCCAGCAGCGCGCCTACGCCGTATAGTCCGCTCAGCACGCCGGAAATCAGCCCAATGCTTAAAAAAGCCCATTTCGGTAATGCTTTTTGTTCCACCCGCTTCCGTAACAGGTTTTCCAGACCAATTGCTACCACAACACCGCCGAAAAGCAGTTTTATACTCTGTGCATTTCCAGTCTTCAGAAAAATCGCGCCGGGTATTACACCCAGCAGCACCACGATGCTTAGGGGCCCCCACACAAGCGGTTTCGCGTTTTTCCGTTCCCGCCAGGCCAGCAGCAGGTTGGCGGGAAAACCGGTGAGCAGGTCAATCGGTGAAAGGGAGACATTATTCATCTGAAAGCTCATCAGGGTGGTAAAAACCAGTGTGTTGGCAAAACCGCAAAGACCTTTTACGAAATACGCCACCGTAACTGCAAGCGCCATGAACGCGTTCATAAAGATGCTGCCCCTTCTCGCGAAGTCGTTAAACGCCCGGCGTAATAATACGCCGGGCGTCTTCTCCACTATCTCGCTTTTAATATTTCGACCAGCAGCTTAACGATCCGTTCCATCTCCGGCACGCTGACGTACTCCAGCACGCCGTGCATGTTATACGCGCCGGTGGGCAGGTTGGGGCAGGGCAACCCCATATAGGACAGGCGTGCGCCGTCCGTGCCGCCGCGAATGGGTAACAGCTTGGGCTCATCCCCCATGGCTCTTATCGCATCTGTCGCACGGCGGATAATTTCCGGGTGCTCATCAATTTTCTCCTTCATGTTGTAATAGGAATCCCGAAGCGTAAGTGTAAAACTGCCCTCGCCATACTTGCCATTCAGATATTCCGTTATAGCGGCTACGCGGTGTTTGCGCTGTTCAAACTTTTCCCGGTCATGATCGCGGAGGATGTATTGCAGAACAGCCGAGCTCTCGTCTCCTCTCAGACTGCAAAGGTGATAAAACCCCTCCCGGCCCTCCGTATGCTCCGGCGTTTCGCTGTCCGGGATCATCGACACCCATTCCGCCGCCATTCTGGTCGCGTTTTTCATCTTGTTCTTTGCCGTTCCGGGATGGATATTAAAACCTCGAACTGTGATTTCCGCGCTGCAGGCATTAAAGTTTTCGTATTCCAGTTCGTCGGGCATGCCACCGTCCACCGTATAGGCGAAATCCGCTCCGAACCCCGCCACGTCGAACGCATCGGCGCCGGACCCGATTTCCTCGTCCGGCGTAAACCCAATACAAACCTTACCGTGTTTGATTTCAGGATGGGTTAACAGCGTTTCGCACGTTGTCATAATTTCCGCGATACCCGCCTTATCGTCCCCACCCAGCAGAGTGGTTCCGTCCGCAAGAATCAGTTCGTGACCAATATGGCGCGTGAGCGTATCGTACTCCGCGGCCTTCATCACCACGCCGTGACCAACCTCCAGATTACCCCCTTTATAAAATACAGAGTGGGGATGTACCGGCCCTGTCGCAACGGCAGGCGCCGTGTCCATATGTGCGATCAAACCGATGGCGGGCTGTCCGTTCGCGTTTGCGGGGATTTCGGCGTAGACATAGCATTTTTCAGACACCCGCACGTTCTGGGCTCCCATGTCCTTCAGTTCCACTTCCAGCATGCGAGCCAGCGTCCATTCCTTCTCGCTGGAGGGATGGGTTCCGCTGTTCTCATCCGACCCGGTATCCACGGCGGCATAACGGATAAAACGGTCCTTAACGGTCATATTAGTTCCTCCTTCATTCGCTGCCTTCAAGAATACCACTTCGGTCTTTCGATGTAAAGTTTGGAGGGCGCCAGATAAGCGCGCACTATACAAATTGGTGAAAAAGCGATATAATCTGTTTCGGATTGACAAGTGGAACCAATGCCAATCCTTTGTATTATTTCTGGACGGCACAGCAATCCAGCGGCCGGATGAAACGCTATGCCCTGGCATGAGGAGGATACACTTGCACCCGCAGATATCGGAACGCCGGAACTCGTTTTTCCAGCGTACCATACGGCCCGAACGTGTAATGGCACTGGGTTTCCTGGGGGTCATCCTGATCGGCGCACTGCTGCTTACCCTGCCGGTTGCCAACGTACACAACCAATCCATCGGTTTTCACGACGCGTTATTTACCGCTACCTCGGCCGTATGTGTGACCGGGCTGGTCGTGGTGGACACCGGAACCACCTTCACATTATTTGGCAAACTGATTATCATTCTGCTGATTCAGATTGGCGGCCTCGGCTTTATGATCTTCGCAACGCTGGTCATGGTGGCGCTGGGGCGCCGCATATCGCTGCGAAATCGTGTACTGATCCGCGAATCCATGAACACCACCAGCTTGAGCGGTCTGGTACGCTTATCCAAATGGTTTTCGTTGCTGGCGCTGATGATCGAGCTTGGCGGCGCACTGCTGCTGAGTATTCGTTTTATTCCCATTTTCGGTGTAAGGCGGGGCATTCTGTACAGTCTGTTCCACTCCATCAGCGCATTTTGCAACGCAGGCTTTGATTTATTTGGCAACTATGCCAGCCTGGCTTCTTTCCAGCATGATCCACTGGTTCTATTCACTATCGCCGCGTTAATCATTTTAGGCGGTCTTGGTTTTTTCGTCATAAACGAATTCTTGCATGATCGGTTTCATATACGTAAGTACTCGCTGCACTCCAAACTGGTGCTGGCAATCACAGCGTTTTTGCTGATTACAGGTACATTGCTGGTGCTGGCGCTGGAATGGGATAATCCTTCCACGCTGGGCAATCCCTCGTATGGCATCGGGGATAAAGTAATCAATGCATTTTTTCAGTCCACCACTTTCCGTACAGCAGGGTTCAGTTCCATCGATCAGGCACGGCTCACGGACAGCACCAAGCTGGTCGGCGTGATCCTGATGTTTATCGGCGCATCTCCTGCCTCCACGGGTGGTGGTGTGAAAACGACGACAATGAGCGTGGTTCTGCTGCTGATTGCCAGCGTGATCCGCGGACGCGACACCGTACGAATCTTTCACAAGCAGCTGCCGCCTGATACTGTCAAACGCGCGCTGACTATCGTAGTTATCAGCCTGTCCCTGATCCTGGTGTGCACCTGCGCTCTGTCCATTTCAGAACGCGCTTCAGGTAAAAGCATGATTGATCTGGCATACGAAGCCACCTCGGCATTCGCGACCGTCGGCCTCAGCGCCGCGGGGACGCAGACCCTCAATCCGTTTTCGCAGGCACTGCTGATTCCGCTGATGTATTTCGGTCGTGTCGGCCCGCTCACGCTGGCTTTCGCGCTGGCCAGCCGTACGAACGACAATCCGAAAAACCGCTTGCACTTCCCTGAAGAAAAAATCATGATCGGATAACGGAGGAACGTTGGTTATGAAAGAGAAGAACAAACAATATATGGTGCTGGGTCTGGGCCGTTTCGGAGAGAGTCTCGCGAAATCCCTTTACAAGCAGGGGCATGAGGTGCTGGCCATCGATTCCGACGAGGAACTGGTGGACGCGATTGCACCGTACGTTACTCAGGCCATTCGGATTGACGCAACCGATGAAGGCGCGCTTCAGTCGCTGGGCGTCCGCAACTTCGACGCTGCGATCGTATCTATCGGCCAGAACATGCGGGACAGCATTCTGGTCTGCGTGCTGTTGAAAGAACTGGGCGTACCTTATCTGATCGCAAAAGCCACCGATGAACTGCACGCAAAAGTGTTGCGTAAGGTAGGCGTGGATCGCGTGATCTTTCCCGAGCGCGATATGGGTATGCGGCTTGCAAAATCTCTGCTAACACCCAATGTGCTGGAACTGATGGATTTAAGTGATGATTATCAGCTTGTGGAGATCATCCTGCCGATGAAGTGGGCAGGCAACTCGATCATCGGTGTGGACGTTCGTAAAAAGTATGGCATCAGTATCCTCGCGATTCATCGCGGCGGTCAGTTCCTTGTATCTCCTTCCCCGGATACTGTGTTTGAGACGGGAGACATCCTGCTGGTGCTGGGCCAGAAAGATGATCTTGACAGTTTGGATAAATGACGATTCCACAGGGGAGAAAACATACATTTCCGATAACAACACTCTGCCGTAAGGAGAACCGGAAAAGGAGGCTGCCTGTGAAAACAAACGAAGAGAACCCGTTTGATGCTGATTGCTGCCAGCCTTTCTTATTCCCCGGCGGGCCGAAAGGCGTTTTATTGCTGCACGGCTTCACCGGAAGTGTTTCCCATATGCGCCCGCTTGCCGATCTGCTGGCGAAAATGGGTTATACCGTACAGGGCATCAACCTGCCAGGGCATGCAGCCTCGGAAGCGGAAATGGCCCGGTCGGGCTGGCAACAGTGGCTTACCGCCTCACGCAGCGCGTTAATAGAGCTTCACAAACACTGCCCCGTTGTTACGGTAGCCGGTCTTTCCATGGGTGGAGTGATCAGCCTCCTGCTTGCGGAGGAAGGGCTTTCGGATGCCTGCGTTACCCTTTCCGCGCCGATGGCGACGCAGAATAAACTGATTGGTCTGTCCCGGATCGTCGCGCCTGTAAAACCCCGCATCAGCTGGGCGCCACCGGAAGAACGAAAAGCCCTGCCCTATGCGGCGTACGATTTTGGCTATTCTGGTTTCCCCACTGCCAAAGCGGCGGATTTAAACCGCCTGATTCATATGGCTCGTAAAAATCTGAGCCGCATTACCTGCCCCATTCTTGCTGTGCAAAGCCGGAAGGATGAAACAATTTCTTCCGACAGCGTAGAAGTGATTCTACAGGGAGTGAGCAGCGTAATGAAGCAAAAGCTGATGCTGGCCGACGCACCTCATGTGTGCACCATTTCTTCCGAATTGCCGGATATAGCCAACGCAATGGATGTCTTAATGTCCGCACTTCAGCTCAAGGTTTGAAGCACACTCCTGACATAACCCGTCCTGATCTGCCGGCATTTCCGAAGGTAATCTGCGGTTTGGATCATCAAGTAAAGCGCCCTTCAGGCAAGGTTATGATCACCATCCTGAAGGGCGTTCTTCAAATTCAACGTTTACCGAAAACCTTTTTAGGCTGCTTATACTATTTCCATTCACGAATCGTCTTTATTATAACGTTCGCATAAAGTTGGCAAAGTGAGCAAACACAATGCCCGGTTCTTCCAGCGTGGTATCCCAGCGCTTCACCCATTCCAGAGAATAGTAACCGGCATAGCCCGCCGTTTGCAGCGTATGCACCGCATCCGCAAGGGGCACATCGCCAAATCCGGGCAATGCGTACCGATATCCTTCCGGGGTTTTTTGGCTGTCTTTCATATGGGTATGCCACAGCCACGGCTTCAGGTTATCTACGGTTGTTTGTGGCTTTTCGCCCATAAAACGGTAAGGGTGATGCACATCCCACAGCGCGCCTACGCTGTCCGATCCGATGCAGCTTAGCAGTCGGGCCAGTTTCTCGCTGTCACTCCAGACGCCGTGTGTCTCAATCAGCAGTTTCACACCGTGTTCCCGTGCCATCGCACCCAAACGCACGGCCCGCGCACAAACATAGCCTTCGTCTACCGTACCCACGGGCTGGGGCACCGGGGCCGTCGCCATAATACGCACATATGGCGTTCCAAGCTTTTGCGCCAGCTGTACGTATGCCTCAATTTCGGCATCCACGGCCTGTTCGTTTTCACGCAGGTGGATACAGCAGTCACTGTCCAAACAGGGTATGGTTAAGTGAAGACGGTTCAGTTCCGCAACCGTTCGGGGAAGGTTATTCGCAGAAAATTCCGGCACGCTTGGAGCAGAGATATCCTTTCCTACGCCACGCACCTCAATGCCCTGATATCCCAGATCATACGCCGTCGCTGTGATCTCAGCAAAGCTCCATCTCGGGCATCCCAATGTGGAAAAGCTGATTTTCATGGCCGTTCCCCCCGTCTTGCATATCGAATGTCATTATGTTATCATTTCCGTATTGACCGGTCAAGAGCCATTAATGCAAGCTCAGTAGAGTTTGAAATTGCAAATGGGAGGCGAAATATGCGCAGACGAAGCAGACGTACCGGCGGCCTATCGTTTGGGACGATAGCGGCGCTGACCCTGCTGGGGCTCGTCGCCATCGGCTGTGTATTTCTATTCCCCAGATTGATGGGCAATGTACAACTTCGGATCGATCCGCAACGCGTAGGCGTTGCCATTGACTCTTCCCTGCGGAGTCTGCGCAATCTGAGCGCCGCACCGGCTGATACGGTTTCTTCCGGCACCGTTCCCAATGCCACACCCGCGACCGCGCCACCGTTGGAGGCAGCTGTGTCCGCCACGCCTCAGCAGACGGCTTCACCGGTTCAAAATCACACGCTGTCGCTCACCGTTGGCGGTGCGCTTAAGGTAGATAATGCGATCCAGAAAACTTGTTCCGGCTCGAATGGCTATACCTTCGGGCCGGTGTTCAACAGCCTGACCGCTTCCTGGACAGGGAATATCAACCTTGCAACGCTCGAAAACCTGAGCGTGCCCCGCGAGAAGCTGACAGATATCAATATGCCCTCCGACACGCTCACGGCGCTTACAGGCAGCGGTGTTCAGGCCCTATGCCTCGGCTTCCCGGGTGTTCTTAACAACGGAATGGACGGACTTGCCGCAACCTTAAGCGCGGTATCGCTGGCAGGGATGACCCCATACGGTGCATATACCTCCTTGGAAAGTCGAAACCATATCACGACTTTGCAGGTTCAGGATACCATGCTGGCGTTTTTAAGCTTTCAGAACGACTTATCCGCAGCCGGAAAAAAAGCCGTTACCCGGGAAGAACAGGCTTACGCAATCGCGCCGCTCACTCTTCCGACCGTTGAAGCAGACATTGCCGCCGCGAGGGCCGCAGGCGCGCAAATCGTGGTCGTTTCCCTGCGATGGGGAAAAAGCGGCGCAATCTCGCCAACCGCTACCCAGCGTGATTTGGCGCAAAGTATCGCCGATGCCGGAGCGGACATCCTTCTTGGCACAGGTACGGGCGCCGTACAAAACATCGAGCTGTTAACCGCACACCGTAAGGACGGTAGTACCCATACCGTCTTATGTGCCTATTCGCTTGGCAATCTTCTCGCGTCCGACCGTTCCGATCGTGAGAACATTTCCGGCGTCCTGCTGCATATCGGGTTAAATTACAATCTTGCGGCGGACAGCCTGCAGTTTGATTCGCTTACCTATACCCCTACCTATGTATGGCGCGGAAAAACGAACGGAAAAACGTTCTATCGCATTGTTCCAAGCAACGCGCCGCCGCCTTCGGACATGAGCGAGGATCAGCAAAAGGTTATGGAACGCTGCCTCGCCTTAATCCGCGACCGGTTGGCGGATTCACCCGTTCAGGAAGCTCGTTAAAAGCGCCCGGTCTTGCCGGGCGCTTATCGTTTGTGTGTTTTTCGTCTTGCACGCCATCCGTTCCAGAGGGCGTAGCAACCCGTCAGCGCGAAACTCAAAGCCGAAGGCCATGGTAAGCCAAGCCAGCGTGGCTCGACAGCCGAAAGTGCCAGAATCGCAGAGGCAATCCACCCAGCCGCATAAATCGCTGTATGGAACAGCTGAATATCCCGTACCCGACGCGCTTCCGCCTCGGCCTGCGCCGAGGGGTTCTCCAGCCGCAATTTCAACTCGCCCTTCAAAGCCGCCCGCAGCGCGTCATTCACCAGCGCGGGGGTGCTGAGCGATTTCTGCACGGATTCATACACAGCCCGCGCATCCTTAATCGCCGTCTTCTTCAGGTCGATATCCCGCAGGCTGTCTCCCGTAAAGCGTTGCGTCACCAGCTCCATCAGATTTACGTTCGGGCTGATGCTTGCCACCAGCCCTTCCAGCGTACTCATGCCCCGGGCCAGCATGGTTACGCCATCCGGCATGGCCAGCCCATGTTTCTGCGCAAGCGCCATCACCTGCTGCATGATCTCCCCAAGGTTCATCGCGCCGATGTCCATTTGCAGGTATTCCGCCATCATGGCATCTACATCAGCATACAGAGCTTCCCGCCGCACAGGGGCGCTATGCCTGCTGATGGCCAGTACCGCGTCCGTAACACCGCCGACGTCTCCCGTCGCTACCGAACCCAGCGCCTTTTGAAACGCGCTCTGGTCCTTTGCGGACAGCCGCCCAACCATGCCCAGATCCAGCCATACGATTTGCCCATCCCGGATCATCAGGTTACCGGGGTGGGGATCGGCATGGAAAAACCCGTCATCCAGTACCTGCTTCATGTAATTCAGGCACAGTTTACGGCTGATTTCATCCGGATCGTATTTTTCTGCTTTCAACGCTTCGATATCGTCAATACGGATGCCATCCACCGCCTCCATCACCAGCACCTGCCGGGTGGAAAGCTCCCGATAGATACGGGGGCAGGTCACATAGGCGACATCCTGATTCAGGCGGCGGAACTCTTCCGCATTGGCCGCTTCATTCAGAAAGTCCATTTCCTGTTGGGATACCACCCACATCTCGTCCAGCACCATGGTAAAGTCGATGGTTTCCCCGGTCGGCGTAAGCTTCAACAGCCCCGCCGCTTTGCGTAGCAGGGCAATATCGCTGGCCATTACATCATGGATTCCCTCGCGCTGCACCTTTACCACCACTGGCTCGCCAGTCGGTAATACAGCGCGGTGGGCCTGCGCAATGGAAGCGCTGCCTAACGGTTCCAGCGTAAATGAAGGGAAAGCGTCGCCGAGAGGAACCCCCAGCGACGCCTCGATTACACGTTTCACCTCGTCTGCCGACATGGGCGCAACGTCAGAACGTAGTTTTTGCAGTTCTCCACAATAGGCGGGCGGCAACAGGTCCGCGCGCAGAGAAAGCATCTGCCCCAGCTTTACGAACGTAGGCCCCAAGTCTTCCACGATCAGGCGCAGTTTTTCCGGGGTGATCCCGCGAATAGCGTTATGCTTTTGCAGGACCCCGATAATCTCCATCAGGCGGCCTGCGCTGCTCCCACTGTCGGGTTTGCTCATTGCTGGTCCAACTGGTTCAGTTTCTCCTGAACGGCCTTGCGTTCTTCCGGCGAAAGCTTATCCAGTGCGGAAAGAACTTCGTCCTTCCCAACAGAGGGAGCCTCCGTATCCTTCATTGCCTGCCGGATCTCATGGCGGAGCCGTTCGTTTACATCTTTGCCCTGCGCCAGCACCTCCTCGCCCCGCTTTGCCAGCGCGTCGATTGCTTCGCCCGTCTTTTCCGAAGCGACACTTGCAGCGCCCAAACCTGCCATCATTAATTTCTTCAGATCATCATTCAAACTCATCGTGTTTCCCTCCTTAACGATTCCCTGGACGGTTGCAATCAAAAAGCGACCGCATTATTATCATTCGGGAAGTCCCTGCATTTTCCTCCTTTTCTCTGTGTTCAGTCGCTTTACAGCCACTATCCAAAATGATATGATTGTACCAGTATGAAGGGAGCGCGATGGCGTGAAGGCAAAGAAATGGCTGAAAATCGGGGGCTTTGTATTTTGCGCTGTTGTATTCGCATGGATCGCGTCTAACCTTCAAAGTGAAGCCCTGCAAACGCTGGACCTGAGCGTTACCCGTGCTCTGGCAGCGATAAGGCAACCGGCCGTATCGCTTATCATGCGTGGAGCCACAGCGCTGTGCGCGCCGGTAACGTTGCTTGTGATCTGTTTTGTATGCATGTTTCTATTTCGCAATCGGCATTACAGCATTCCGGTCGCTATCAACCTCATGGTATCCGTTTCCCTGAATTACACGCTGAAAACTACGTTTCTCCGCCAACGCCCGCCAATTGAGTATCGCGCAGTCACCGAGGTGGGATACAGTTTCCCGAGCGGTCATGCCATGGCTGCCGGCGCGTTTTACGGCTTTCTGATTTACATCGTCGCACGCTCGAACCTTTCCGCTCGAAAAAAGCGCCTGTTAATCGGTTTACTATCACTGTTCATTGCGTTGGTCGGCTTCAGCCGCGTTTATCTTGGCGTACATTATCTGTCGGACGTGATTGCCGGGTATGCTGTTTCGCTGGCCTATCTGCTGGTTTTTACCTCGCTGGTCGGTTTATATCTGCAGGCTGGAAAATCTCAGCCCGCCTACGTTCGCGGGACGCAAAAGGACAAGCGCTTTGCAGACAGCTTCCTTCACGCTTTCAGCGGTATTGCCGGCGGCATGAAAAGCGAACGCAATATGATGGTGCACTTTGCTGCCATGGCGCTGGTAACGGTTTTCGGCTTCCTGTGCAATATCAGCGAAAGCGAGTGGCTGGTTTGCATCGTACTCTTCGGCGTGGTGATCGGCGCGGAGCTGATGAATACCGCCGTGGAAACCACCGTGGATATCTGTATGCCGCATCGGGATCCCCGTGCAAAGCTGGCGAAAGATACCGCCGCAGGCGCCGTGCTGATGGTTTCGCTCGCGGCGGCGGTTGCCGGTTTGATTATTTTCGTTCCCAAACTGTGGCCCATGCTTGGTTAACGAAAGGTCGTCATGATGGAAAGCAATTCTGAAAGCGTTGTCAGGCGCCACGCAGTGCTTGAATATGTCCAATGGCGCGGCGATCTGCCTTTTTCCGCATCACCGATCAACGAAATTGACGCGATGATTTTCTCGCAGTTATGCTATCTGCATTTTCGGGATGCTTTTGGGGATGGCGAGATGCCGCTTTACAAGGCAGCTCCTCTTTTTGACCGCTTGCCCATGGAGCCCGGCAACGCGCAGGTCGTAGCCGAGCGACACCGCCTTTTACAAGCAATCAGTAAAACGGCGCGTTTCGGCGGTCTTCTGGTGGGTCATTGCGCGGATCGGTTTGAACCGGAACTCAATATGCAATTCGCTGCCTCCACCTTCGTCCTGCCGGATGAATCCACCCTGATCGCCTTCCGCGGCACCGATGCCACAGTTGTAGGCTGGCGCGAAGATTTTGCTATGTCATTCTCCTGCCCTGTCCCTTCGCAGGCCGAATCGCTGGATTATTTACATGCGATTGCACGGGAAACCAAGGGTTCGCTGCGCCTTTGCGGTCATTCCAAAGGAGGAAACCTGGCCCTGTATGCCGCTGTATGCTGCGCCCCGGAAATCCGTGACCGGATTCGTTCTATTGATCTTTTTGACGCTCCCGGTCTGGACGACGCCACTTTTTCAACCGACGGATATCAAGAAGCGCTTCCGAAAGTACGCAGTTATGTGCCTCAGGGATCGGTAATCGGCCAACTCATGAACGTGCCACAGCCCTTCACTGTGGTTCATAGCCGCGCGCTGGGCATTGCACAACATAACGTGTTTACCTGGCAACTGGATGGTCCGCGCTTCGCTACCCTTCCCACATTGGATAAACCAAGTCGGCTGACAAAAGCGACCATGGATGAATTCTTACGTACCAGCACTCCCGAAACACGCCGGATTTTTATTGATACATTGTTCTCCGCGCTTGGCGCAGGCAATGCGCTCACCTTAAGCGATATTGCCGGACACTGGACCGACACTGCCGGCGCGCTGCTGGCAGCGCTTCGCACGCTCGATCCCTCTACCCGTAAAGCTGTGCTTTCCATGTTCGGAACCATGGCAACCAGCGGGGTGGAAAGCGCGCGACGGCTTCTGGGCTCCCTCAAAGACGCTCCAAATTGAATTTGATCAAAATATCCACAAGCCGGACTCCGCGAACGGAATCCGGCTTGTGGATATTCACACTTGACAGGCTCAAATATCGATAAACTCCCGGAATTCCCGCAGAATACCGATCCCATCAGGATAGTGCGCCGCAAACTGCGGCACTGCATGGCTGGGGAAAGAATTGCCTTCAATAAAACAGGGGCCCTTTTCCGTAACGGCAACATCCCAGGCAATATAACGCATCTGCGGCACCTTCTGCGCCGCATCCATACACATCTGCATCGCTTCCTTAAAATAAGGCACGGTAAATCCGATGATAGGGGTACCCGTAATGGGATGTTTCTCATACGTGTTGCCTGCTTTATCCGCGCCAACCGTAAGCAGTTTTCCGCTTTTCAGGTCCACACGCGCCGCCATGCCGCCGCAGTCCACATTATCCATCACTTTCCCGTTACCAATCCGCAGGAAAGCATATACAACGCCCTGCTTCTTATCCCCCAGCAGTGTCGCGATCCGGATGGTGTTTACGGAAGTCGGGCACATTTCCATCATCTTCGGATGCTGGATTACCCGCTCCTCCACAATCCCGATCCCTTTATCCTGCAATTCATTCAGGAACTCCGCTTCGCGACCCTGCCAGTGTTCCCGCGTGAAGCGCTCGATTCCGACTCCGCTGCTGCCCTCCAGCGGCTTGGCGATCAGGTCGCCGTTCGTGTCCAGAAAGGTCTTGAAGGCTTCAAGCTTCGTGTCGGCGGAAATTTTAAGCCAGTTCCGGTTAATGTGTTCCTGAAAAAGCTCGTTAAAAGTCGCTTTATCATCAAACAGATACCAGTAGGCCTTGTCGTTCATCCGGCGTACGATGGTGTTGCTGATGCCGCGGGTGATCACCGTTTTTTTCTGTTCATCTGTCAGCCGGTACATCTCCGCGATTTTATAATCCATATATCCGGCATTGTACTTCAGCGCGCAGCGAAGCATGTCGCACAGCAGCCAGATTCGGCTTTTTCCGCTCCGCTTTTTCAGGAAAGCGGTTGTTTTCCACATTTTCCGAAAATCCATGCGCACCAGACGTTTGAAAAAGAACGACAGTCTGCTCACAGGCGGCCTCCTTGGTTATACATTGAACCGGAACAGGGTTACGTCCCCGTCGCGCATCACATAATCCTTGCCCTCGCTGCGAATCAGCCCTTTTTCACGGCAGGCGTTCATACCTCCCTGTTCCACCAGGGTGTCGAAGGATACGATTTCAGCACGAATAAAGCCGCGTTCAAAATCGGAGTGAATCTTCCCTGCCGCCTGCGGCGCTTTGGTTCCGTCCGTGATCGTCCAGGCGCGGCATTCGTCCGCCCCGGAAGTCAGAAACGAGATCAGGCCCAGTAGCCGATAGCTGGCCTGGATCAGACGGTCCAGCCCACTTTGCCCGATGCCCATTTCCGTAAGAAACTCCTGTTTTTCCGCCGGTTCCATCGCGCTGATCTCTTCTTCGATCCGGGCGCTGATGGTGAACACCTCGGCGCCTTCCGCCTTTGCGATCGCCTCCACCTGTTTTACCATAGGCAGTTCATCATCCGGTTTACCCACGTCGTCCTCGGCAATATTGGCCGCGTAGATCACCGGTTTATCCGTTAACAGGAACCATCCGTCAATGATCAGCTTTTCTTCATCGGTCATGGAGAAAGTACGCGCGGGCTTGCCGCTTTCCAGATGGGTTTTCAGCCGCTCGGCCAGTTCGCCTTCCTCCGCCGCCTTCCGGTCACCGGACTTTAGCAGTTTCTGTGACCGGTCCGCCCGTTTTCCGACTGTTTCCAGATCAGCGAAAATCAATTCCAGATTAATTTCCTCGATGTCGCGCGCAGGATCGACAGAACCATCCACATGAATGATGTTCTCATCCACAAAGCAGCGTACGACATGTACGATGGCGTCCACTTCGCGGATATGGGACAGGAATTTATTCCCCAGTCCCTCGCCCTTGCTGGCGCCCTTCACCAGCCCCGCGATATCCACAAATTCGACAGCGGCGGGCGTTACCTTTTTGGGGTGAAACATCTCCGCCAGCACATCCAGCCGTTTGTCCGGCACAGGAACGACGCCCGTGTTGGGTTCGATGGTACAAAACGGATAATTGGCCGCCTGCGCGCCCGCCTTGGTGATCGCGTTAAACAGCGTGCTTTTCCCCACGTTGGGCAGCCCGACGATTCCCAGTTTCATGACGACACTCCCTTAAACTCCCGATTGGATTGACATTGGCTTATTATACGCCATGCATCCCTAAAAATCAACGCGCGGTGGGTATGCGTTCTTCACTGTGCGCCCAACTCCATATCCATATCAGCGGATAAAATAACGCAAACCGACAGGTCAAAACAGATTCATCCAACACTGCATCCGCAGGTGGCGCAACAGCGATGATCGCTGTATAATACCATCGTATGTTTCGTTTGCGTCAAAGACGCGTGTAAAGGAGAATTTGTATGAAAAAACTTGGAGAAATGTCGCTGGAGGAACTGATTGTTCCCGGTCGGAGTTCCTGCGCATGCGGGCGCGAACACCGCGTAGGGTTAAAATATGTGAAAATCGGCCGCGATGCTGTGCGCTATCTGCCCGACGCGGTCAAGGCGCTGGGTTGCCATAAGCCGTTCGTCGTCTGTGACCGGCACACCCGCACGGCCGCCATGGAAAAGGTGGAAACGGCGCTGAAAACGGCAAACATTCCTTATGTTGTATACGAGTTTTTGCAGGATCGCGTAGAGCCGGACGAGCGTGCCGTGGGTAGCCTGTGCATGGCATTGGAGCCAGATTGCGATATGATCCTCGCCGTTGGCTCAGGAGTTATTAACGACTGCTGTAAGGTGCTCGCGCACGCGGCGCGGCTACCGCAGGCGGTCGTAGGCACCGCGCCCTCGATGGACGGCTACGCTTCCAACTCCTCCTCCATGATCCGCGATCGGGTGAAAGTGACCCTTTATAACGCCTGCCCGGATGCCATCATCGCCGATACGATGATTATGAAAGACGCGCCGGAACGGATGTTGCAGGCCGGGCTGGGGGATATGCTGGCAAAGTATATCGCGTTATGTGAATGGCGTATTTCCCATATCGTTACCGGCGAGTATTACTGCGAAGAGGTTGCGGGCCTGATGAGAAATTCGCTTTCCAAAATTGTCTCCGCAGCTCCTCGCCTGCTGGAGCGGGATCCCGAAGTAATTGGGGCCGTAGCGGAAGGATTGATTCTTTCCGGCGTTGCGATGGCATTCGCGCAGGTATCCCGGCCCGCGTCGGGGTTGGAGCACTATTTCTCACACCTGTGGGAGATGTTTGCGCTGGATCGCGGGTTGCCGCTGGAGCTGCACGGTATTCAAGTCGGCGTTGGCACGGTGTTGTGCCTGAAGATTTACGATCATCTTCGCACCCTGAAACCGAGCCGTGAAACAGCAGAAGCCGCCATGCGGGCTTTCAGCCCCGCGCAGTGGGAGCAAACTGTTCGGCGGGTTTTCGGTCAGGCGGCGCAAACGCTGATTGACAGCGAAAACAACGACTGGCACAAGAACGATCCGACACGCCACAGCGAACGGCTTGAAAAAATACTGTCCCATTGGGATGAAATCACCGGTATCATGGCCGAAGAACTGCCGGATACCGCTTCGATTTTATCGCTGATGCACTCGCTGCGTATGCCGATGCGTCCGGATGAAATCGGCGAGGACGAGCAGGATACGCGGGACGCGTTTCTTTGCTCCCGCGACATTCGCGATAAATATCTGACCAGTTCCCTGTTATGGGATTTGGGTCTGCTGGAAAGCTTCCCTCTGGACACCAGAGGGTAACGTTGAAAGCAAGCCCTGCTCCTTCAAACCGTTGTTAAACCATCCACAAGCGTGAATCACAGATGGGTCTTTTTTCAACAAGCGAACGGCGGCCATTCGGCCGCCGTTCGCTTGTTGTCTCAGTTTTTTGTGGTGCCGCTCACAGCGTCCACCGCATACTCGCTGAAATCACCGTCCACCTGTTTTTGCGTAACCCGTCCCTGATCATCCACCTGATAGGTAAAGGTTACGGTCGCCGCAGGCTTTTCGTCCTTTTCCCATTCACGGACATAGGTGAAGGTCAGGGTCACGTCGCCTGCCGACGCGCCGTGGAAAATCCAGCGATGGATACCGCCCGCGCCTTCCTTTGTATCGCTACTGTCCGTCAGGTACTCGTCTTTCTCAAGAGCCAGGATTCCGTCCGGATCAGCCGTGAATTTCCACTGGTACCCGGTTGTCTGGTTCTCCTTCAGTCCTACCACCGCATCATTGGGCCAGTATTTTTCCGGCACACCTTGCGACAGGGTCGCGGTCACGTTCAGCTGATCATCCACCGTGCAGGTATAGACGATCGTATCCTCCTTAAGGCCGCCTTCCCATTGTTGTCCAAGGACAAACGTAACGTCCGTGCTGCCTGCGGCCTTACCGGCTGTAATCCAGCTGTGCGTGCCGCCTGTGCCGACCATCCCCTCGGGGGCTTCATCCGCTGTATAACCTTGATCAGTAAGGGTCACGATTGCGTCATCACCGATCGTTACGTTCCAGGTATATCCTGTTGTCGGGTTCTCTGTCAGGGTTATGTTAAACGTCTGGGCAGAAGTCGTCTGTGCGAAGGCGGCCGTCGTTACCAACAGCATGCCGACTGTCAGGATTGCAAGTATTCTTCTCATCGAATCCTCCTCCTGTTCTTTTCAGTAACCAGATCGTCACAACTCACCTTTGTCCTGTTTCCTTATAATCAACGTATTCGCCGGCCCTGCCAGTGCATCCTGCAAAGACTGTTACATATGAACAGACAGGATCGATTGACTTTTCTCCGATCCAGCCTTATCATCAAGGCGGAACTGGTTGAATAAGGAGGTATTTTCATGTTGAAAAAGGCGCTGACGCTTCTTCTGGCAATCGCATTGCTGGCCCCGGTATCCGCATTCGCAGAAGCGACCGCACTCCCCTTCGGCCTCAAGCTTGGCATGAACGAAACTCAAGCGGAAGCAGCGTTTGCGGCTGATCCAACGCTTTCCGCCGTAAAGCCTGATCAGCAGAACGATGGAAACGGTACAATCGAGTATTCGTTCGAACAGATCACCGTACCCGACACCGACCTGACTGCCTATAACCTGAACATACAGATTGACCGCAGCAACAGCAAACAAGCCGACAGGCTTACCATGATCAGCTACAATCTTACCCCCACCGGCAACGGTATTGGTGATTTCCGCAAGCTACTCACCGTATTTACAAAACAATATGGCACTCCTGACACCGACCCATTTAACGACGACGGAACGGCAGAGTATGTGGAGTGGGGTTCACTGAATGCAGACTGGACGAAAGACGATCTTCGCATTTCGTTGAACCTGTCCCGTATGTACGAACAAAGCCTGTCCATAACGTACTCTTCCCGGATCAACTACGACGCATCCGACTTGCAGGAATAGTAAGACGATCAGGCATTCTGCTCAATTTTTCTCTTTGGAAACGGGCGTATCCGCAAGGAACGCCCGCTTTTCTGTCGTTGAACATATTTCAGTACTGTGTGCCTCTGCCATGAGTTTGCTCAGCAACAATGTAACTGCTTACATTTAATCGTCTTGGAGGTTTAGTTTTTCGTTTCAACGATACGTTACAATATTGTGCATAATTCGTTCTTGATCCTTGACGATCCTCCCATCATGCGGTACGATAGCATTGAAAATATGTAACTATTTACATTCTCACTTCACAGTCACCACACAGGAGGAACCCATGCAGAAAGCGATCAAAATTCATCCCTCCGATACCGTAGCGGTCGCAATCGAACCGTTGCGACCGGGTGAAAGCGTCTCAATCGGGAATCAGACGCTTTCCATCCTCGAGGATATCCCCGCCGGACATAAGTTTGCGTTGCGCCCGATAATCCGGGGTGAAAGCGTGCTCAAATACGGTCAACCCATCGGCGCAGCCCTCTGTGACATCCCCGCCGGAGCTCACGTGCATACGCATAACCTGCGAACGCTGTTATCCGGCGAACTACGCTACGAATATCATCCCTTCCACCCTCAGCCGGCGCACAAGGAAAGTGCCTCATTTCAGGGATATTTACGCGCGGACGGACGCACGGGCATCCGCAACGAACTTTGGATCCTGCCAACCGTAGGCTGTGTGAACGATGTCGCTACTGCGCTGGAGAAACGTGCTCAAAAGTTACTGGGCGGCTCCGTAGAAAACGTGCGTGCATTCACCCACCCCTATGGCTGTTCCCAGATGGGAGAAGACCAGGAGAATACCCGCCAGATACTGGCCAATTTAGCCACCCATCCTAATGCGGGCGGTGTGCTGGTACTTGGTTTGGGCTGTGAAAACAGCGGGGTTGCTGAAATTCGAAAACGGATGGGCACATATGACGAAAGCCGTGTTCGCTTTTTGGTTGCTCAAGAAGTGGAGGACGAGCTGCAAGCCGGGTTTACACTCCTTGCTGAGCTGGCGGAAACCATGCGTCAGGATCGACGCATATCTCTCCCCGCATCCAAGCTGGTCGTCGGCTTGAAATGCGGCGGCTCCGACGGGTTTTCCGGCTTGACAGCCAATCCCCTGATCGGCCGTTTTTCAGATCGGTTGGTCGCCATGGGCGGTAGTACTCTTCTTACTGAAGTGCCGGAAATGTTCGGCGCCGAATCCCTGCTGATGGCGCGTTGTGAAACAGAATCGGTATTTAACGATACCGTACGATTGATTAACGGCTTCAAACGATATTACGAAGATAACCATCAAACCATCTACGAAAATCCGTCGCCAGGGAATAAAGCGGGCGGTATCTCCACTCTGGAGGATAAGGCCCTCGGGTGTACACAAAAAAGCGGCGACGCTCCTGTTACCGCTGTGCTTCCTTACGGAGGACAAGTTACCCGTGACGGTTTGCACCTGCTCAGCGCCCCGGGCAACGATCTGGTTGCCACTACAGCGCTCGCGGCGGCGGGTGCGCAACTTGTGTTGTTTTCTACGGGGCGCGGAACGCCTTTCGGCGGCCCTGTGCCCACATTGAAGATCGCCAGCAATACCGCGTTGGCCTTAAGAAAGAAGAGCTGGATTGATTTTAACGCGGGCGCTCTGCTGGAAGGGAGTACATTGGATACGCTGACAGGTGAACTAACACGGCTGGTGCTTGACACGGCTAGTGGTCGCCTGGCACGCAATGAAGAGAATGGTTATCAGGGAATCGCTTTGTTCAAGACTGGCGTTACGTTATAAAACAGCATTTATGTATTTGGTCATTTCAAAAAGTCTTCACGCATTGGGGTGAAAACGTCCAATAGTTTGCCTTTCTCCACGCAGATACACCCATGGCGCTCCCCAGACGCAAAGGCAAGCGTATCTCCCCGCCGCACACGGTATACGCGACCTTCCACAGTGAAATCAAACTCACCTTCCAGCACATATGTGCATTGCGTATGCGGATGGGTATGTTCGGCTCCGATTGCGCCCTGTTCAAAACAGACTTCCACCATCATCTGTTCCGGGAGCCATGCTAAAACCCTTCTTGTAACGCCGCCACCCAGTTCATGGGGTGCTGCTTCGGAATAAGGTCGTACTTTCGATTTCATATGCGTATGTCCTTCCATAAAAAGTCCATGATCGCAAGGTTATTCCCGCACCGGCTGCGGTTTTATCCAATAGTTGAGGATTGCCAGAACCAGCAATGCAAGGATACCAAATAGAATACCACTCATACCTCCGGTAAAGCCGTAGGCATCCGCAATCGCGCCAACCAGCGCCGGCATCAGTATCGCACCCACCGAACCGATTGCAAGCAGCGTGCTGGTTCCCATGGGGTATCGATTGGTAATATAACTGGCATCGGAGTAAATCATCGGGCAGATCCCCGCCATGCAAAAACCAAGCCCGATAATGGCTACGGTGACGATTACAATCGAATTGTTCAGCAGCAGCAACACAAAGAAAGCAGTAACGCCAATACTGTCCAGCATTATCAACAATTTTTGTGGTACACGGCGGGCGAGCGTCGCGCTTACCAGGCGACCGACCAGTATAATCGCCCAAAACAGCGTCGCCATCGTCTGCGAATACGTAACCAGCGCCGTATGCGGTTCCTGACCACCAGCCTGTAGCTGCGCCAGCAGCTCAGGTTTGCTCTGTAAATAGCTTACCAGCCAGCCGTTGATCGCATATTCCGCACACAAGTAGAAGAATAGCATTCCCGCTAATAAAAGGTATGTTCTGTTGCGTAAAAAAGCCATGCTCTTTTGCCTGCCGTCACCCCGGTCGGGACGGTCGTTTGGCAGATGCAGACGAGAAAAGTTGAACGAAACCGCAGCACCCAGCGCTACTGTCAGCAGGATTGCGGCACGCCACCCCGATAACCGGTTTGCCAGCAGAAAGAGCAATGGCGCGCTGATCGCGCCGATAGCGAAGAAGCTGTGCAGCAGATTGATCGCTGTCGGGCTGCCGCCTGTGACAAGGTTGACGGTGCCATTGTTAAAGTTACTGATACTCCCACGGCCAACGCCGGTTAATACAAACGCGGTGATCAGCCATAACGGGTTGCCGGATACCAGCATCATAATAAATCCTATGGCGGCGATCGCGCTCAGGACCGTGATTGATTTTCTTCTTCCAAGCCACAACGGCACAAGGCCGCTCAGAAAACAGGCAATCAGATTGCCTGCTGAGTGCCCGGAAAGCATCAGCCCAGCCTGCGTATCACTCAGATTATAAGTCGCTTTCATGTCCGGCAACGCAGAGCCGATCATCATTGTAAGCACACCGTTGAACAGGAAAGCAAAAAAACAGGCTCCTAGTGCCTGACGCGTTATGTTATCATATTTTCCCCATATTCTTCGCATACAATAACTCCTTATATGCCGCTTTGCTCTTTAAAGACTGATTCTCAAGGCTCACGACATACACGCCGAAACCTCCTGATTGGTCATTCGGGATGATTCAAAATGATGATAACAAATCCGAACGCATTATGGAACGCTTCTATAAAGGATGCCCTGCCGCCAGAAGACGGCAGGGCATCTAATGATTGTGCGATTTGTTACTTGGTCAGCAGCGTGGTTTCGGTTTCCTTGTCGAAGAAGTGCAGATGGTTTACATCGAAAGCAACCTGAATGGTCTGACCGGCACGGCTGGTGGTACGCGGGTTTACACGCGCGATAATGTTCTCGTCCTTGCCGCTGGTTTTCAGATACAGGTACGTCTCGGAGCCCATCAATTCGGTTACTTCTACGTCGCAGTTGATCACGGCGTTGGGAGCAGCCTGCACGAATACGTCTTCGTCGTGGATATTCTCGGGACGGATGCCCATCACAACTTCCTTGCCGATATAGCTCTCGTCGGCAAACTTAGACAGTTTGCTGGGCGGAATCACAATCTTGTTATCGCCGAACTTGGCGACAACATCTTTGTCTTCCTTGGCGAGGGTCACATTGAAGAAGTTCATCTGCGGGCTGCCGATAAATCCGGCAACGAACAGATTGGTGGGATAGTCATACAGGTTCTGCGGAGAATCCACCTGCTGGATCAGACCGTCTTTCATGACCACGATGCGTGTGCCCATCGTCATGGCTTCGGTCTGGTCGTGCGTTACGTAGATGAACGTGGTCTGCAGGCGCTGATGCAACTTGGTGATTTCGGTACGCATCGCCACGCGCAGTTTGGCGTCCAGGTTGGACAGCGGTTCATCCATCAGGAAGACTTTCGGTTCGCGGACGATGGCGCGGCCCAGAGCAACGCGCTGGCGCTGACCGCCGGAAAGAGCCTTCGGTTTGCGGTTAAGCAGGTGATAGATGTCAAGAACCTTGGCGTTCTCTTCCACGCGCTTCTTAATTTCCGCTTTGGGCACCTTGCGGAGCTTCAGGCCGAACGCCATGTTATCAAACACGGTCATGTGCGGATACAGTGCGTAGTTCTGGAACACCATCGCGATGTCGCGGTCTTTGGGGGCGACATCGTTGACCAGACGGTCGCCGATGTAGAGCTCGCCGCTGGAGATTTCCTCCAGGCCGGCCACCATGCGCAGGGTTGTGGATTTACCGCAGCCGGAAGGCCCGACCAGAACGATAAACTCCTTGTCTTCAATGTCGAGGGTAAAGTCGCTTACAGCGGTGACGTTACCGGCGTATACTTTGTAAATATGCTTAAGGGATACGCTAGCCATGAAAAAACCTCCCTATTCTTTACGGCTGCCAAACATCGGTAAAGCCGTATTCATGTTTATATTATATCGGGTTCCTGCCGGAAAGCAAATAGTGTAAATCACCAAAGTTTATTTCTTCCATTTGTTCACGATGTACACGCCGGACCACTTCATGCCAGATTCGCCCTGCCGGTTGCCCTAAATAGCGAATCTCATTATGGATTCTCCGTTCCGGGTGATTTTCCCTGCCCGACATGCTATAATGGTTCTGTCGCGCTCTATGGCGCATGGAAAGGACGTGATTGCTCATGATTCGAGGTGTGATCTTCGATCTGGACGGCGTCATCGTAACGACAGACGACTGCCATTACCGAGCATGGAAGCGCATGGCAGATGAAGAAGGCATCTATTTTGACCGTTCTATCAACGAACGGCTTCGAGGCGTCAGCCGTATGGATAGCCTGTCCATCATCCTGGAACGTGCCGGGAAGCCCTATACGGAAGCGCAAAAAGAAGAAATGGCCGCCCGCAAGAACCGTTATTACGTGGATCTGATCAACGCCCTGACCCCAGAAGACATTCTGCCGGGTGCGCTTGAAGTGATCAACGCGTTAAAGGCGAAAGGAATCCGGGTCGCCATCGGCTCTTCCAGTCGCAATACGCCGATCATCCTTCGCCAGATCGGCTTGAGCAATGCGTTTGACGCCGTATCGGACGGCAACCAGATTACCCACAGCAAACCCCATCCGGAAGTTTTTCTGCTGGCCGCAAAACTATTACAACTTCCGCCCGCCGAATGCCTTGTTGTGGAGGACGCCGACGCGGGCATTGAGGCCGCGCTGGCAGGCGGGATGAAGGCGCTTGGCGTAGGGTCTGCCGCGAAAAACCCCCGTGCCACCTATCGGGTGGAAACGCTTGCGGACGCTGATCTGACCGAAATTCTTCGATAAATACATTACACAGGAGGCAGTACCGAATGAAGGACTCGCTTCGCGGCGTATTGGACGCCGCGCTATCCACTGGCGGAGATTTCGCCGAAATATTCCTGGAAGATAACCGCACCCATGCCATTCAGCTTCTTGGCGGGCATGTGGAAACCGTCAATTCCAACCGTGCGCACGGCGCGGGTATTCGCGTGTTTCACGGACTGAACGCCGTGTACGCCTATACGAACGATACCGACCCGCAGGGGTTGCTGCGTTGCGCTCGGCAGGCCGCCTCCGCCGTGGCGGATGGCGGCAGCGTGCGGACTGCGCCGCCGCTGGCATCGCCGCAATTACCCGCGCCGTTTGTCTGCCTGCAGCATCCATCCGATGTGGCGGGAAAGCGAAAGGTGGAATATCTCCGCCAGGCGGACGCCGCCGCACGCGCCGTGAGTGCAGAGATCGAACAGGTAAGCTGCTCCCTTTCGGACAGCGAGCAGGAAGTAACCATCGTCAACAGCGAGGGCCTTTATGTGGAGGATACCCGGGTGCGCCTTCGCATGGCTTGCGTTGCCATCGCGAGCGACGGTAAGGAAAAGCAGCAGGGCCACGAAGCGCCCGGCGCGCTGATGGGTTACGAGCTGTTTACCGACCGGGTGGATCCCACGCAGGTCGGTCGTGACGCCGCGCAAACCGCCATTACGATGCTGCACGCGCCGGAATGCCCCGCGGGCGTAATGCCTGTGGTGATTGATAACGGTTTTGGCGGCGTGATCTTCCACGAAGCCTGCGGCCACAGTCTGGAAGCAACCAGCGTTGCCTTCGGCATGAGTGTTTTCTGCGACAAGCTCGGCCAGAAGATCGCCGCGGATTGTGTAACCGCCATCGACGACGGCACCCTCCCCAACGAGTGGGGCAGCCTCCGCGTGGACGACGAAGGCATGCCTACCAACCGACTGGTGTTGATTGAGAACGGGATTCTTAAAAACTACATGATTGACAAGCTGAACGCCAAGCGGATGAAGATGGCTCCCACGGGCAGCGGACGCCGCCAGAGCTACGCGCTCGCCCCCACGTCGCGAATGCGCAATACCTACATTGCCGCCGGCAACGACGACGAGGCAGCCATGATCGCCACGATGGGCGATGGTCTGTACGCTAAAAAGCTGGGTGGCGGATCGGTGGACCCGGCAACAGGCATCTTTAACTTCGCTGTGTCGGAAGGCTATCTGGTCAAGGACGGAAAAATCGTGTCCCCGGTGCGCGGCGCAAGCCTGATCGGCAAGGGCGCGGATATCCTGCTGCAAATTGACCGTGTCGGTCGCGACATGAAAATGGCACAGGGCATGTGCGGCAGTATCAGCGGCAGCATCCCCGTGAACGTAGGCCAGCCGATGATTCGCGTAAAGCAAATGACCGTTGGCGGACGCGCGTAAATGAAAAACAATTCAGTAAACGACCCGGCGGCGGCTTCCGCCGCCCTATCAGGAGTGAAACCGATGATCATAGACGATTTTATCCGGAAGTTATTTGAGGAAGCGCGTGCTGCCGGCTTTGCCGTGGCGGAAGCCTATCTTACGGAGAACGAAAGCTTTACCGCCGTGGCGATGAACCAGGAAATTACTCAATACTCTTCGCATGTTACGCGGGGCTTGGGGTTCCGCGGTTTATACGGCGGGCATATGGGCTACTCTTCCACCGAAGCTTTTGACGACGACGCGGTCAGCTGGCTGGTGCAGGGCGCGCTGGACAGCGCCACGCTTTGCGAGGACCCTACCGAGCCTTTTATTTATGATGGAACCGAGCCGGTCGCTCAGATGAAATTGACCGGCAACGACGCCCCCGCGGAAGAAAAGCTGGCCTTCGCTCTGGAAATGGAGCGGCAGGCCAAAGCCTACGATCCCCGTGTGACCCAGGTAGGCCATGACACGGTGTTTACCGGCAACGTTCGGGTGCGAATCGTAAACACCTACGGCATGGATAAGCAATACGCCGAAAGCGTATGCGGCGCTTACCTGCAGCCCATCGCGCGCGACGGTGAAAGCACGGCGACCGGAATGGAGATCCGTTTCGAGCGGGATTTTTCCGCGCTGAACGCCGAGCAGCTTGCCAGAGAAGCCGCAAAACTTGCCGTGGACGCGCTGAACGCGTCGCCCGTCCCTTCCGGTTCGTATCGCGTGATGATCCAGAATCTGGCGATGACCGATCTGCTGGGTGTGTTCTCCGGGGCTTTCTCGGCGGAAAGCGCCCAGAAGGAACTTTCTCTGTTAAAAGGGAAACTGGGACAGGCCATTGCGGCCGACTGCGTTACGATCGTAGATGATCCGCTGCGCGAAGACGGTTTTGCCAGCCGCCCCTTCGATGCGGAAGGCGTGCCAAGCGCCCGGCATACAGTCGTGGAACACGGCGTGTTCAAGACCTTTCTGCACAACCTGAAAACAGCGCACAAGGATGGTGTGCCCTCCACCGGCAACGCAAGCAAGTTGGGTTACGCTACCTCCGTGTTCGTATCTCCCACCAACTTCTACATCGAGCCGGGCGACAAACCCTTCGATGCGATGCTTGCCGACATGGGCGACGGACTGGTGATCACCGAGGTGGAAGGGCTGCACGCCGGAGCTAACGCGATCAGCGGGGATTTCTCCCTGCTCTCGAAGGGCTACACCGTACGCAACGGCAGGCGGGAACGGCCTGTGGAACAGGTTACCGTTGCGGGCAACTTTTTTGAAATGATGAAGAACGTTCGCACCGTTGGCAGCGACCTTCGCTTCCCTTCGGGCGGCATCGGCTCCCCCAGTTTGGACGTAGGCACGCTGAGCGTGGCGGGAAAAGCGGAAGAATAATACCCAAGCCGTCGATACAGCAATCAGCCACCACAATCCCGACAGACAGGCCGCAAGCGGAACAAATCCGTTTGCGGCCTGTCTGTCTGTTTTATAATATGCTTCGTAAAACTGAACGTTTTTATTAACGCATTCATCGCCCCGGATGCAGGCTAGCATTCGGATTTTCTTCCGAGGCCTGCGCGAAGATTATTACTCGTGGCAGGACGCCTCCCCCTCGCAGGGATTAGGTTCCGGCTTCGCGTCGGTCGTTGCCTTCCAGTAAGCGGAACCGTCTCTTTTCCGGCACAGCAGACCGCTTTCCACCAACTCGCGGCGAAGGAGAAAATAATCGCCGAATGTGTGCCACGCGCCGCACAGCGCGTTCACTTCCCACTCTTCATAGATGCGGTCCTGTTCAAAATGCCCGGCCAGATAGGCAAGCACCGCATACCGCGCCGCCTGCCTGCGCGGCAGTTTCAGTATTCTCCCTTCATCGTTGAGGAACTGTGAAATTCCAACCGTCTGTTCCATTGTGTCATCCCCTCGTTCTCCCGTCAGATCACGGTTGCTTCTCCGTCCACATATTCAGCAGCACGCCCAGGTCCTCCAGATATTCCTGCTCCGTCTGGGTTTCCTTTTTGGCCAGTGTTTCCAGAACCGTAAAGGAAAACGACGCTTCGCCGTATTGTTCCCATTCGGCGCGCATCCCCGGCTCCGGACAGGAGTGGATCGACATCGCAAACTCGTACTTATTCCGCTGACCCTCCAGATTCCTTGCGGATCGTATCCACGCGCGCTGGTTGCCCTCGCATTGCACCCGATAGATGCCGCCCATGATCGGTTGTTCCTTGTAGGCGTTTCGTAATTCCCGTTTCTTTGCAGCGTCCATATGCTCACTTACCCTGTCCTTAAAGTCACAGTTTATACAACCCGTGCCGGGTGCAGTAATAATACAGCCCTCCACAGTGTTTGCGCAGCAGCGCGGCGGCATTGGTATCCGGCAGGATCACGGAGGCTTCCTGCTCGGGATACAGTTTCACAAACAGTAGTCTGTCGTTGCGGATATAGGCAACGAAGGAGATAAAATGTTCCTTCATCATTTCATGTTGAAATGTGACATACGTCGATCCGTCGGTATCCTCGATCGCCACGGCATGCGCTTCGTCCGCCGGTTTGGCGGTCAGCGCCGTCAGCCTGCGGCCGCAACAGGATATTTCCGCGTTCCCCGTATTGCTGATAATGTTTCCGCAAACCGTGCAGGCGTAAAACTTGATCCGCCGCAGGTTACCTGCTTCCAAACCATTGGTTTCTATTGCCCCGTTCAGGATTTTTTCGATATTCACCTGAAACAACCCGGATAATTCCCCCAGCAGGCTTACATCCGGGCATCCCAGCCCGCGTTCCCACTTGGAGATTGTTTTATTGCTGATATTCAGCCGGTCGGCCACCTGTTTCTGCGTCATGCCCGTTTCTTTTCGCAATCGGTACAGCAGCGCGCCCACTTTGCCGCAATCCATGCGGTATCACCCCCAAACAAGGTCTATCTTACCCGCCCTGCCGGGAAATATCAATCCACGGTCCGTAGAGTTCGCCCCTCCACCATCGCATTTTTCCATCGGATGGGCTTTGTTCGACCGCAATACTCTTACATGGATTGAATGGCCTTCACAAAGAACGTGATACCGAAGTACATCAGCATCCCTCCAAGCACCCCGACCAGCACGCGATACACGTTCAGGTTGATAAACCTGCGCGTTTTGCCGATCAGTGTTGAGATGCCGCCATACCAGAAAAAATCCGTCGTAATATGCCCCACGTAAAACGCGGCGACGCCCGGGATCCCGAACGTTTGATAGGCGTTCAGTAAAAAACCCAGCCCGATGATCGCCCACCAGATCAGAAAATATGGGTTCACGGCGCTGATGAGCACCCCGGAAAGCACCAGGCTTTTCGAGCCGCCCTGTCCATCCGTTTCAATTTTCAGTCGATTCCGCGCGGCGCTATACAGCATCTGCGCTCCCATCGCCGCCAGCAGTGCGCCTCCGACCAGACCAATCACAATCTGCGCCGCATTCGACTTGAGCAGCGTATCAAACCCCATAAAAATCAGCACTACCAGTAAAAACTCCAGCAGCGCGTGGCCGAGGATAATCAAAAAGCCGGACTTGGAGCCATTCTTCAGCGCCTGCTGGATGGTATAGGTCAGAAGCGGCCCCGGCATGACGGACCCTGAAAAAGCCAACGCAACCGAGGAAAAAAAGATCGCCGCCATGCAGACGCACCTCCGGGCAGATAATATTGTATCCAGTATACCATTCGAGCGACGGGGATACAATCCGCAAACGATTTGGAGGATTATTTACAGAAAAACCGGCGCAACTGCACAAAGGCGGTTGCGTTGGTAAATAACCGACACTTATAGCGTCACGGCCAACGTGACGCTTGCGCTAACCATGGGGTTGTTGGTTATGCCGATATTAGGTTGCAACAAAGCATAAAAATGTGTCATATTATAAAATATCATCAAAATACTTCTTAAGGTTGAAATATTCTGTCTTTGAGAAAAGGTCAACCGTATTTGTTGTTCCAAGTTTGACAATATCACGACACTTTTTTAACCTCTCTAACATTGGAATTATGATCGATGTGCCATGATTTATGAAATCATATAATTCCGCTTCGGTTGCAGGGATTTTATAGCCCCTTTTTGGGCTGGAGCTTGCTATAATTACTCCCTCATCTCTCATTTTTCCGATAATTTTCGTCCTAAAAGTCTGAGTGGATATTTCGAGGGAAAGACGATATTTTAGTTGATTCATTAATTCTCTTGTTGGAATATAACTCCTTAGGTCGTTATTCATAAACCTAAATAGTAAGTAATTCAATACAATTGTTTGTTCAACTCTATCGGGATCGTTATCATTTTCATACATCTTAATAAAAACTAGTGCCTGTCTTAAAGCAATCTCAGCAATCTCTTTATCATATGTCTCGGATAAATTACTAGTACTTACTGTATAAGTTTCAAATGTTTTTGGATATAATTCGATTTGCACAATTTTGCTATCAAGAATTTTTCTATAATTTTGTGTTGCATCACCTCTATGCAAATCATAATCAAAAGCTATTGAGCCGCTTATCATGTCCGCCAATTGAATGAGAACATCATTCTTACTATTTTCAAATCTAAATTCAGCATCATTAAGCAATGTAGGTATGTCTTGTCGTTCTGAAACATATTTAGAGAAACTTTGCATGTAATCACTGCCCCCGATTTCGTCAGCGACAATTGTGATTTGCTTGAATGTGCGCTTAAGCTCCTTATAAACGATATTGTTCATAAATTTGTAGAACGATTGCTTGTATCGCAATCCTTTATAATCAAGTAACTTCGATTTATCCATGACTACAGAGAAAATGCTGAAATTCACTTCTAATAAATCTGTGAGAATACGTTTTCGTCTACTATGATCTTTTGCAATTGTAGATGATTTCATTTCACCTGTCTGAAAGTACTTTTTTCTTATGTACTCAACACTATCTCGAACCGGTATTAATTCGCTTTCACGAATAATGATTGCACTTATTATTAGGTGAGTGGACACGCTTGGATTATCAAGGTGCCATCCAAATGCACCAGATTCATCAGTGAAAGCATAAACACGCTCCATATGAACCTCCAAATTGAGTGACATAAGAGATATTTAATTCTATTCGACTGTATTAATGGAATAACCTTCTATTTTACATCTAACTCCATCCCACTTGATGTATGATAATGCCTTTATTAAATAAAGCAAGTGATGCTTGAAGAATATGTAAGGGGCATTCGATTTCTCGAATGCCCCTATAGAATATTTACGGATGTCTTACTTGCCGGCTTCCTCAATCGCCACGGCCAACGCGACGGTCGCGCCAACCATGGGGTTGTTGCCCATGCCGATGAGGCCCATCATTTCCACGTGGGCGGGCACGGAGGAAGAACCCGCAAACTGCGCATCGCTGTGCATACGGCCCATGGTGTCGGTC
>JAEWYP010000058.1 GCA_023395615.1 Bacillota bacterium | reverse complement strand
GAACTGCCCCTGCCGGAGAAAATCGAAAAGATTGTTTCGCAGCTGGAAATATTAACCGATAAGCTTTCCCGCGCCTTTATGTATTGCCAGCTGACACTGGCGGCAGAGAGCGAAAACCGTGATGCTTTCCGCACGCTGGAAGAACTGAGCGCGCTTTCCGTGGATACGCAGGTATTCGAAAGCGCATGTACGCGCTATCTGGGAACGGTGCCCGATTTGGATAGCGTGATAGCCCAAAGCGAAAAGTTGAAAGCCAACGCCTTTATTTTGCGGGAGGCTCAGCAGGAAGCCGCCCATATGCTTCCGGAGAGTATGGAAAAGTGGATGCTTCGCATGTCTCTGAGCGGCGGTGACTCCTTCCAGAAATTGCGCGATCAGCTGATGGGTACGCTGACCGTCGATCTGGACGGTAAGGAGCTTCCATTGCCCGCCGTACGCGGTATGGCTTACGACCCCGATCCGGATGTGCGAAAAAAAGCCTACGAAGCCGAACTCGCTTCCTATCCGAAGGTCGCGCTGCCGATGGCTTTCTGCTTAGGCGGAATCAAGGGCGAAGCTCTCACCCTTTGCGAAGCCAAAGGCTATCCGGATGTGCTGACCCAGCAGTTGGAAGAAAGCCGCATGGATCATGAAACACTCGACGCCATGTGGGCTGCCATCCGCGAAGCGTTGCCGGATTTTCGCCGTTATCTGCGCGCTAAAGCCCGCCTGCTGGGGCATGCGGACGGTCTGCCTTTCTACGATCTTTCCGCACCGGTCGGGAACGACGTGCAGACGTATACCATTGACGAGGCGCGTTCTCTGCTCCGGGATACCTTTGGAAAAGCGCATCCGAAAATGGCGGACTTCATGATGAACGCATTCGATCAGCGCTGGATCGACCTGTACCCCCGCCAGGGCAAGGAAGGCGGCGCTTTCTGCTCTGAAAACCACGAATTGAAACTGTCCCGTATTCTCACCAATTTTGTGGGCAGCTTTTCCGATGTAAGCACCCTTGCCCACGAGCTGGGGCATGCCTGGCACGCCCACTGCATGGAAAACTTACCGGTATTAATGACGCAGGCACCCATGCCGCTTGCGGAAACCGCCTCCACATTCAACGAAACCCTGCTGTCTCACACGGTCCTTATGACCGCCGCTCCGGAACGCGCTTTCAGCATTCTGGAAGGCAGCCTGATGGAAGCCACTCAGTGCTGCGTAGATATCTACAGTCGGTTTTTGTTTGAAAGCGCCGTGTTTGAAGCCCGCAAAACCCATACCCCGAGCGTGGACGAGTTGCGCGCCATGATGCTTTCCGCACAGGAAGAGGCTTATGGTGATGGACTGGACAAAGAAGTCCGTCACCCGGATATGTGGATCAACAAGGGACATTATTACACTGTTGGCCTGCATTACTATAACTTCCCGTATGCGTTTGGCCTGCTGTTTGGCCTGGGTGTTTACCAGAAATACGCGCAGGCGGGCGCGGCCTTCCTGCCGGCTTATGATGCGCTGCTGGCAAGCTGCGGCAGCGATACCGTATACCATGTGGCGAAATCCGTGGGGATTGACGTGCACGATATTGGCTACTGGCGCAGCGCGCTGGATGTACTGCGTGGCGAAATAGACGAGTTTGAGGCGCTTGCAGCCCAAAAAGGAAAGCAGTGAACGATCTGATTTTTCGCGCGCCGTGGTTGATTGCCACGGCGCGTGTGTTTGCCGAAGCAGGTCAGCCGCTGTATGCGGTCGGCGGCGTTGTGCGCAATGCGCTGATGGGTTTACCCGCCAGCGATGTGGACGTATGCGGCCCTGCAAAACCCGAGCAGGTGGCGCGTCTGTGCGAGGGAACGCCGGTGCGTGCCGTGCTGCGCGCTTCCCACTTTGGCACTGTGGAACTGCATGCGGAGGATGCGTTCGGTCGCCACATGGCGGAGTATACCACCTTCCGGGTAGACAGTTACCGTTGCGGACATAAGCCCAGTTCCGTCTGTTTTGCAGACAGCCCGGCGGTGGATGCGCTTCGTCGGGATTTCTCCGTAAACGCGCTGTATCGCCCGCTGCTTACAGACCCTGACGCGCCTGTGACCATACTGGACCCCACGGGTGGGTTGGCCCACCTGCGGCAGGGTATCCTGCACACCGTAACCGAAAACCCGGACCTTGTTTTTAAAGACGATGGCTTACGCATTCTTCGGGCGGCGCGGTTTCAAGCCGAGCTCGGCCTGCGCCCCACGCCGGTATTACTGCTTTCCGCCGCGAAATATTCCACACTGCTAAATGATATTGCTTGCGAGCGCTTGAGAGATGAATTAACCCGCCTGCTTGTCTCCGACACAAAATACCCCATGCTATCCCGTACAGAGCCGCCGGTATCATCAGGTTTAGCAACTGTACGCGCAATCCATGCATGGCAGGCCCTTTTCGGTACGCTATTACCGGACGAGGCTGGTATTGTCGCGCTGGACGCATATCACGCGCCGGATAGGATGCCCCTTGTATCCGGCCGGCTCGCCACCCTGTTTTACCGGGAAATGCCCCAACAGCTTGCCGATATGATGGTTCGTCTGCATTATTCCGTACGCGAGACCGATGCAGCCCGGCAGGCGCTCACCGCAATGCAAGCGATTTTGAGTGGTCAATGTACTCTGATGGATGCAGTTCGCTTTGGAACCGCCCCCATCGCGCATGCCGCCGCATCCCTGGCCGCGTTGCAGGGAGCAGGCGTAGCCTGCGGAACAGCGTTCAAGGATGCACAGGAGTTATTACAGGCGCTTTCCGCCGCCTCGGTACCCAAAAGCCTCAAAGCACTGGCAATCAACGGCAACGATCTGCTTCCGCTATGCCGCGAGCTGAATACCCCTTCCTCCGCCATCGGCCGCGTGTTGGACACGCTCTGGCAGGCCGTCGTTCTGGGTGAACTGCCTAACGAACGTACTCCCATGTTGTCCCGCGCGAGACAATTGCTGGCCGTTGAAACAGAGAACTGATCCGTTGCGTGAAAGGAAAATGTATTTCGGTGTGGAAATATTGTAGCAATAATGATTGGAAAAGGGGTCGGCACCGTGCGTAACAGGGATCGGCTGTGGTTTGGGTTGATTCTGGCAGTGACCTTTATCGGTATGCTGGCGCTGAACCTGTTAACTCCGCTGCTGGCAGATGATTATCTATATGCTTTCAGCTTCGCGACAGGAGAAAGAATCGCCTCTGTAGGCGATATTTTTCCGTCGCTGGCCGCCCACGCGGTAAGCATGAACGGACGCCTGACGCCTCACTTTTTTGTGCAGCTCTTTGTGATGCTTCCGCGCTGGATCTTTGCCATATTGAACTCGCTTGTATATCTCGCGTTGCTGCTGGGCATTATCCGTCTGGCCGCCCGTAAAAGTGAGCGTTTCCCCTGGCAGTTACTGCTGATTGTAGACGGCGCGGTGTTCTTACTTCCTCCCGCTTTTGGCCAAAGTTTCCTCTGGCTGGCTGGTTCGGTGAATTACCTCTGGTGCGATACGCTGCTGGTATGGTTGCTGGTTCCGTTCGCGGATTTCTACCTGCGAGGGAAATCCTTGTCTGGCGCTGGTCACATTGCGCTACTTTCTTTAGGTGCGCTTGTAATGGGCAACGTGAGTGAGAACGTCTCCGCCGCCGCCATACTGATGATGGGTCTGTGCGTACTGGGGCAATGGGTTCACCGCCAAAAAGCGCCTTTCTGGATGCTTGCGGTCACGCTGGCCGCCTTTGTCGGGTGGCTTTTGCTGATGCTTGCGCCTGCCAATCGGATGAACGTTTCCCAGGCCGCAGGCGGGCTCAACGCACTGGCAACAAATTATCAGGCTGCTTTGGCCATGTGGGTGCAGCACGGCTTATGGCCATCGGCTGCCTACGGTATCGCTTTCTTTATCGCCTTTGCGGATCAGAAAGCGGATCGTTCGCGACTGGGTTTTTCCGTGGGATTATTCCTGTGCTCTCTGGCCTGCAACTTTGCCATGACCGCGTCGAGTTATTATCCTGAACGCGCTTATACAGGTAGCCTTCTGTTTGTGATCCTTGCTTTCGCGGTCGTACTGGGTGCGTGCGAGGGGCGCCTGTGGCAAAAAGCGCTGATGCCTTCACTGGCCTGCGCACTCGGTCTGGTGATGGCGCTGGAACTGATCGGCGCCGTGCCCTCAGCCTACAATCGCCAGCGCCTTGCGCAGGCACGTATTACCGAAGTATGTGCCGACAGGGATGCCGGACAAACAGATATAATCACATTCGGTGTGAAAGGAAACAGCCGTTTCGACGCATTTTATGGGCTGCACGAGCTAACCGATGATCCGAAATATTTCCCCAACGTTTATTTCGCCCGGTATTATGGGTTGAACAGCGTTGTAGTTGATCGATTTGAGTGATCCCCGGCCAATTCACAGAAAATTCCACTGTTACCACACAAGAAATTCACATTGAGTTCACGCAGGCAGTGTAATCTGCCTGTTGTGTTGTCTTCTGCCAAACCCCGTCATCAATCTCCAACCTTGCAACAGGAGTGTTTTAAATGAAGCGTATGATTTGGACAACCCTCTGTTTCCTGCTGATACTCGTTTGCGGGGGTGCGTTGGCAGAAGAACGTGAGATTGTGTCAACTGAGGAGTGGGCCCCTCCTGTTCTCAACGATTTAACCGCGGATGCTTCTCCGGAGTTGCTGGTTTTAAAGGTTGCACAGCAGGAAATTGGTTATATCGAAGGTCCTCTCGGCGATGAAAGCAAATATGGCGAATGGTTCTGCGGGGGCCGTTGCGCATGGTGCGCCGAGTTTCTTACCTGGTGTGTAAATCAGGTGGACGAACGGTACGGAACCAGCCTTTTACGCAATATCTACCCCTGGTATGGCGGCCCTTCAACTGGCGCGCCTTTCTTTATTCAGAAAGGACGTTTCATCTCCGACACAGGTCGGATGCCCACTAACGAAAAGCAATGGCTGATCGGCAGCGATCATTATCTGGCTGCGAACGAGTACGTGCCTTATCCGGGTGACTACATCTGGTTTTATTATCACAGTCGCAGCGAGGGCACCGACCATGTGGCTCTTGTGGAAGGCGTCAGCCGTGACGACGACGGCAGTATCCTTGTGCATGTCATAGAGGGTAACAATCCGGATCGTGTACAGCGCGCAACCTATTCGCTTTCCGATCAGCGTATTTATGGCTTTGGTACGCCTGTGAAAAGAGCGTATACCAACCTGCGTTTGTATAACAACAACGACGATGTACGGGCTTTACAAAATGATATGATCTCGCTGGGCCTGTATACGGCGGAAACCGGACGCGACGGTTATTTCACCGAGACCCTGCAGACCGCTGTGAAAGCGCTTCAGAAAGAAAACGGCCTGACTGCGAGCGGTATCGTGGACATGGAAACACGCAACCTTATCAATACAATGCTTACGAACAGCGACTCACAAGACGTTTCCGTATCCAATTCATAACATACGTTACAACACTCCCGCAAATTCAAACCTGCCTTACTCTCAGTTTGGCTTGCGCTTTCCCCAGCGATTGACATCGGGAGGCAAAATCGCTATAATTTCATAGGTGACAGGTTTTAAACAATGCCGAAATGGCTGCGTTTTGCCTGTTAAAGTTGCTCTTGAACCGTTCCTTCCAGCCCGCCCTTCTATGGGAATCGCTCCCAGCGGCTTAATGTGAACGGGTTTTTTCGTGCCTGTGGTATCGAAATTTCTGCCTGTGCGGTTCTTCCCCGGAGAAGCACCGTAACATCCAATCGGAGATGGAATCATGTCGAAAAACAACCGGCGGTTGTTAACCATACTGGACGTGCTGACGGACGGTATCATCGTGTTGTTTTCCTACTGGTTTTCTGCCTGGTTCTGGCTGGACGCGATAAAAAACTTCAGTGGTAATATGGCCGCCATCCGCTCCTGGCGTGAAGGGATCAGCGTTGCGGCGGTTTTATATACAGTAGCAATGCTACTCCTTTTAGCTTTATTCGGTTTATATAACAAACCTCGCTTTCACCGTACCCGTCATGAGACGTTTGCAATTCTGGAAGCAAACGTTTTAGGGATTCTTGGGATCGGCACCCTGTTATTCCTGCTGAAACTTCAGGATTTTTCCCGCGGCGTGCTGGCTGTTTTCCTGATTACCAATTCCTTAGCGCTCTGCGGAAAACGCGCGCTGGTCCGCGCTCTCCTCGCCCGGCTGCGCGACAGAGGGCACTTCGTAAAGCATGTGATTATCGTAGGTACAGCGTCACTTGCACGCCAGTACGCTCATAATGTTGCTCAAGAAAAACAATATGAGTATACAATCGCCGGTTTTATCGGCAACAAACGTCCGGACCTCAACCATCCCTATTTAGGAAGCTTCAGCCATCTGGAATCTCACCTGCAGAGCGCGGAAATCGACGAAGTAATTATTGCGCTGGAACCGGAAGAAACCAGCTGGATTAAGCCGATCATCTCCACCTGTGAGAAATGCGGCACCAAGGTGTCTGTGATCCCTTTCTATAACGACATCATCCCCCCCAATCCCGCCATTGAGATCGTCGGCGATACGATGCTGATTAATCTGCGCAGTAACCCGCTGGATAATCTGGGGTATGCTTTTCTCAAACGTTCGTTTGACATTGTCGCCGGATCATTTTTAATCGTTCTCCTCTCTGTGCCGTTTCTTTTCATCGCTATCGGCATCAAGCTGAGCAGTCCGGGGCCTGTTTTTTTCCGCCAGCAACGGGTTGGTCGCAACAAACGATGGTTTCAGATGTACAAATTTCGCAGTATGCGGGTGAACACCGACCAGGATACGGCGTGGACGACCAACGACGATCCCCGTAAAACGCGCTTCGGCAGCTTTTTACGGAAATACAGCATCGACGAACTGCCTCAGTTGTTCAATGTCGTGAAAGGCGATATGAGCCTGATCGGCCCGCGCCCGGAAATCCCTTATTACGTGGAACAGTTCAAAGAAGGGATTCCCCTGTACATGGTGAAGCATCAGGTGCGTCCCGGTATGACCGGTTGGGCACAGGTAAACGGATACCGGGGCGATACCAGCATTTCCAAACGCATCGAGTACGATATCTGGTATATCGAGCACTGGAGCATCGCCCTGGACCTGAAGATACTGCTGCGAACGCTTTTCGGAGGCTGGATCAATCACGAGACTCTCGTAAAAATAAAATAGCGCCTAAAGGAGAGCACATGAGTTTGGAACGCAATTCACAAGCAAACCGTATCTGGAGAAGCTTGTTAATCCCGATGATCGCCCTGTGGTTTTTGGCCATCCTGTTCAGCTGGTTTTCTCCTGAACGCGGCGTATTGCTGATTCGTAATCTTATGCTTCCCGTGCTTCTTATGTTCTCCGGGGCCTGGCTGATGAAGCGCGGGAAGACCTACCATACGGAAGAACTGTTGTTGTTTGTTCTTGCGATCTGGTATGTGATCACTCGGATGCTAAACGGCAGTCACTACCTTGAAACGGATGCGGATTTCGCCTGTCAGCTGGTTGTGATGGTTTGCGTGGCGTTCCCGCTGGCGGATAATCTGGGCGCACACCGCGACCGGGGCTTAAAACTGCTGGCCGCACTGTTTGCGGGCGCCCTGAGCGTGATCGCGTGGATTGCCGTCATCGCGACGGTGCTTCGCACCCCGTTCCAGAGCCCGCTGAGCAATCTGGTAATCGGCGTCAACGATATTTACGCGAATCCCGCGCGCCTGAACGTGCTGGATATGCACCCCAACATCGCTGGCGCGACCTTCTGTCTTGCCTTTGGGCTTACGCTTTATCTGCTGGCGGCCCTGAAAAGCAAGTGGCGTTTTCTCCCCTGTATCCTCGCCGCCATCGGGTTATTTGCTGCCGTCGCGTTAACGCTGAGCCGTACCGCGATGATTGTGCTTTCGCTTGAGGTGGGCGGTTTCGGTTATCTGCTGCTGATGCGCAGGCTGAAAATGACCAACCGCTTCCTTCAGGTGCTGGTTTCCCTGTTGGCCTGCGGTATCCTTGTGGTTGCTTCTTTCGCGGGGCTGTATCGTTCCATTTCCGGGATGGATGCGCTCTCCAGCGCGCTGTCCCCCCGCCAGAGTGCAGCTTCTGTATCTGAATCCGTATCTTCCGATACCTCCACGCAGGCTGCCAATTCGGCCGCGCAACCCGCGGATAATGGCTCCATCGTGGATCAGAGTCGCCTCAACGACGATGTAGGCACCTTCGCCGGTCGGCTGAACGATATTTACCCCAGTGTCATCCCCGTGCTGCAGAAGAGACCGATTACTTTACTGATTGGCAACGCGACCGATAAGGTAATCACCGAAGCCAACCGAATCACCGGACGTTATCTATACCATTGGCATAATTCGTTTCTGCAAACCCTGATGACAGCTGGCCTGCCCGCACTGCTGGCGGTGCTCGCCTTTACGGTTCTTCTGGTGATTCAGGCGGGAAGGCTCGTGTTTTCTCGTAAAGCCGCTTTCGCTACGCAGGTGCTGGTGCTCCCGGTTGCCGGGGTATTCCTGCATTCCATGCTTGAAAACCTGCTGTTCGTCAACGTCGGTTTACCAAGCTTGCTGTTTATTCTGTTGTCCGGTTTTATCTTCTCGTACGGGAGAGAAAGCAGCGCACAGAAATAACAGGTCGCCTCGCCTTTATGCGCCGCAAAAAACCGCCGAAGCTTCTGCTGTCGGCGGTTTTTACAATCAAATATTCAGTTACCAATCCAAGCATTGCAGAATACCGGGCCGAAACCTTCAGAGGCTTCTATCATACGCTTCGGATTATGTTCCGACCATTGCCGCGGCTACCCTTATGCCTCTACAGTGCTTTCATCCTCCATAAAGCGGTACTGTGCCTCGCAAAGGCTTCGATACAGGCCGTCGGGGAGGGCCATCAATTCTTCGTGTGTTCCGGATTCGGCAATCGCATGATCCTGCACCACCATAATTCGATCCGCACGGCGGATGGTGGAAAGCCGATGCGCGATCACAAAGCTGGTACGGTTTTTAAGAAGTACCTCCAACGCTTTCTGGATCAACAGCTCCGTATGGGTGTCGATAGAAGAGGTTGCCTCATCCAGTATCAGCACCCGCGGGTCGTTGAGCAATGCCCGTGCGAAAGAAATCAGCTGCTTTTGCCCGGTTGACAGTGTGGATCCGCGTTCGTTCACCTCAGTCCGATACCCTTTAGGCAATTTTTCGATAAAATCATGCGCGTGCACCGCTTTCGCCGCTTCGATCACTTCTTCCTCCGTGGCGTCCAGACGACCGTACCGGATGTTGTCCAGAATCGTTCCGCTGAATATGAAACTGTCCTGAAGCATCACGGACATTTGTCTGCGCAGGGATTGCAGTTTCACATCCCGCACGTCGTAGCCGTCAATTTTAAGCGTCCCACCCGTTACATCGTAGAATCGGCTGACGAGGCTTACAATCGTACTTTTCCCCGCGCCGGTTGGCCCCACCAGCGCGATGGTCTGCCCCGGCTGAACTGTAAAGGATACATCTTCCAGCACCGGCTGTTCCGGATCATACCCGAAGCTGACATGGTCAAAGGTAATCTCGCCGCGAATCGGCGGCAGCTCCGGCAGGTCGTCCCGTTTGTCGAACACCTGCGGTTTGGTGTCCATAATCTCAAAGATGCGTTCCATGGATGCCATGGCAGTCAGGATACTGTTGTAGAAGTTGGATACGTTGTTGATCGGCTCCCAGAAGCGCCCCAGATACCACAGGATCGCCAGCAGATCGGCCAGCGACAGTGCGTTCACCGCACCCACCGGGCCCATCAACAGCACGCCGACAATATAGACCGCCGCGGTGCTGAAGGCGCTTAAAGTGTCAATATAGGGCCAGAAAAGGTTGTTGATTCCTACCGCGCGTAACCAGCTCTTCTTAATATCCTGGTTGGTTTCGTCGAAAATTTCTTTGTTCAGGTCTTCCCGCACAAAAGTTTGCGTCACCCGCATCCCGGACAGGCTTTCGTGCAGGTAACCGTTCATTGTGCTGGTTTTCATCCGCACCACCTGCCACGCCCTGCGCATGCGTGTTTTCAGGCTGGTGATGATGAGGAACAGGATGATCAGTGAGGCCATCGCCAGAAGCGTCAGCTTCCAGTTGATCGCCAGCATGATGATTACCAGCAGAACCAGCGTCAGGCAATCCACGATCACGTTGATGATCCCGCCGGTAAAAAGGTCGTTCAGGCTGTTGACGTCGTTGATGACGCGCACCATGATTTTGCCCGCCGAACGGCTGTCGAAAAACGGCAGGGAAAGTGACTGGATATGGTCAAACAGGTCCTGCCGTAACGTGGCGATTGCTTTTCGGCCGGAAACATCCATGGTTTTTACGCGCAGGCTGAGGCAAACACCTCCCACCACCACAGCGAGGATCATCCCCAGAAACACGTAGGGGATGTCCGTATAATCCCCCGCCGTAAGCATCCCAATCGCGCGGCTCATCAGGTAGGGGCTTACAAGCGATGCGCCGGACGCGATAATCATCAGCGTAAGCGCAATCGCCATCTGCCTGCGGTAAGGTTTCAGGTAGCTTAAAAGGCGAAAGAACTGTTTTCGGTCAAACGGGGCTTCCAGCTCTTCATCATCCAGATTCCGCAGTCTCGCCATTCCTACTCACCTGCCTTTTCCGCAGTCACAAAGTCCCGCGTCTGGTCGCGGTAAATCGACGCGTACAGGCCGTTTTGCCTCAGCAGTTCCTGGTGGGAGCCGCGCTCGGCAATCCGCCCATGATCCAGCACAATAATCTGGTCGGCTTTCCGCACGGATGAAATACGGTGTGCGATAATAAAGGTCGTTCGGTCCTTCATCACCCGGCCCAGTGCCTTCTGGATTTCCGCTTCCGTTTCCATATCCACCGCAGATGTGGCATCGTCCAGAACAAGAATCGACGGGTTATACAATATCGCCCTTGCCAGCGCCACGCGCTGTTTCTGCCCGCCGGACAGGCCCATTCCACGTTCCCCGACGACGGTATCATATCCCTGAGGGGTTTGCAGAATAAACTCCTCCGCCTGCGCCGCTTGCGCTGCTGCCTCCACCGCATCCTGTGGTGCGTCCGGGCGACCGAAACGGATATTGTTGGCAATCGTTTCGCTGAACAGAAAGGTTTCCTGCATCACCACGCCGATAGAGTCCCGCAGGTCGTGCAGATTCTGTTTTCGGATATCCACTCCGTCGACGGATATACTTCCATCCGCCACGTCGTAGTACCGGCCCAGCATCGTAACCAGCGTCGTTTTCCCAGAGCCGGTCGCACCCATGACCGCGATCACCTGCCCGGGCTCCACGTGCAGGTCAATATCGCTGAGTACTTCTTTATCGCCATACTTGAAGGTGACATGGCTGATGTCTACCCGACCTTCCCGCCTGGCGGGTTTTTCCGGATTCTCCGGGTTACGCACCTTGGAACCGAGGTCGAGGTAATAAATCAGCTTTTCGGAGGAGACAAGGCCGTTGGTGATCAGGTTGACAAAGCTGGCCACCTGCCGCATCGGCGCAATCAACATCCACACGAAGCCCGTTGCCCCGACGAGCGTTCCGATGTCGATTTCTCCCCGATGCATCAGTACCGCGCCGGCCAGAATCAGCACAGGGGTCGCCAGCCCCGCGATGGTGTCCATTAGCGGGAAGAAAGTGCTCCACAGGCGGGTGACCACAAGGTTAAACCCCAGCACCTTATTATTTTCCGTTGCGAAAGCCTGTTTTTCATAGTCTTCCCGGGCAAAGGCTTTCACCACACGCACGCCGGAAATATTCTCCTGTGTGCGTGTGTTCAGCACCGCGTTCTGCTCACGAACCGCCATATGCGCCGGGCGAATCTTCCCATGGAGTTTCGTTGCCACCAGCGCCACCGCAGGGCAGAAACACAGCATCAGCAGGGTAAGCCGCCAGCTCATCAGACTCATGCCGATCAGAGACAGCACAAACATCAGCAGGCTTTCCAGCATTCCCACCACACCATTGACCACCAGCACGCGCACGCCTTCAATATCTCCAGTCATCCGGCTCATAATCTCGCCGATATGGTGGGTATCGTAAAAGGCATACGAAAGCTCCTGCATATGGCCGTACAGGCCCGTACGCAGGTCATACACCACGCTTTGGGACACTTCCTCAATCAGCATGCCCCGTTTGTACATCATTAAACTTCGCAGGGCGGTCATCACAATCAACAGGGCGCACAGTTGCAACAGCAGCGCCATGTTGCGGTTGGGCAGTACATCGTTCACCACTGCCTGTGTAATGTAAGGAACGATCATCCTGAACGCCGTCATGGCAGAGAGCAGAACAATACAGATCGCCAGCTTTTTTCGATAGGGTCGTAACCATCCCAGCACACGTCGAAAAGTATCCATAATCCCTCCGGGAGTGCGGCGCCGGATTTGGCGAATTCGGACAGCCACCCTTCCCCGTATCGTTGTGTTCCGTTGTAACGGTTCCGTTTTTGTAGCGGACGCTCCTCTCCGTTTCTGTCCGCTTAGTCAGTATGCAATAGTGTAGGAGGGAATCCGACGGAAGTCAATACTCAATGCTTGTCTTTTTTTACGATTGCATAACCATTTCTTTCTGGCCTACAACAAACCCCCGGAACGTCTGGTTCCGGGGGTTCAGGGTGTATAACCGTTCAAATGGAGACACGGTGTTTCAGGAAAGTGCCGTCTTCCAGTTCGTCAAACGCGCGGTTCAGTTCCGCCTGCGTATTCATCACAATCGGGCCGCCCCAAGCGATCGGTTCGTGCAAAGGGTGACCGGAAAAGAATATGAAACGCAGGTTCTCCCCTTGCGTCGCCTGTACTTCGATTTCATTCCCCTGTCCAAACAGCACGGCGGTTTTGACCGGGATTTCCCGCCCATTTACCACACCGTCCCCTTCGATCAAGAAAATAAATACTGTTTCATCCGGATGGGTCGGTAGCCTGACGCTCTGGCCCGCGGGAAGCGCAACATCCCACACCGAGGCAGGGATATGTTGCGGTATAATACCGCTTTGCCCCTCCAGCGTGCCGGAAAGCACCCGCACATCCGCCCCATCCACACGCACAACCGGCATGTCCCCCTGCGTAATAGCAAGATAGTGCGGTATATCCATCTTTTCCGACGCCGGCAGGTTAAGCCAGAGCTGAAACCCCAGCATCCGTTCGGCAGGCTTGGGCATTTCCTGATGCAGGATTCCGCTGCCAGCCGTCATCCACTGGCACTCCCCAGAATGGATCACACCCTTATTGCCCAGCGTGTCCTGATGTTCGATCCGGCCGGAAATCAGGTAGGTAAGCGTTTCGATTCCCCGATGCGGATGCATCGGAAATCCCGCGATATAATCCGACGGATCGATCGAATCAAACGAGTCCAGCATCAGGAAAGGATCAAAGTCCCGCACGTTGGCGTTGCCCAGCACACGCACCAGCCGAACCCCGGCGCCATCAACTGCGCGCATACCCCGCACTGTCTGTGCAATCTCCCGCTTCATCATATTTCCTCCTGTTCGCCAGTCGCCGCAGTTTGTGTTTCAAACAAGTATCCGGTCATGGAGAGCGAACCCAGCACACGCTGATCGTTAAACACGCGTACAGTATCCCCCGCATTGCTCGCACCAAGCGCATACAACAGCGGCGCGAAATGATCCGGCGTTGGAAACGCCAGCGACGCCGACGCGCCCGCCCGGTGATAATCAATCACGTTTTCCGCATGACGGGCCAATATGTTTGTCTTGATATAAGCATCAAACTCGTCCGCCCACGGGAACCCGCCGCGCATATCCCAGGCGACTCGTGCCAGATGATGCACCACGTTGCCGCTGCCAAAGATCAGGATTCCCTGCTCCCGAAGCGGTGCCAGACGCTTTCCCATCTCAAAATAATCGCGCATGGAGGCGTTCGCGTCCACGCTGAGCTGTACAACAGGGATATCAGCCGCCGGAAACATCCACCGCAGCACCGACCAGGTGCCGTGATCCAACCCCCACGTAGCATCCGCCTGTACCCCGTTCCCGAGCGCTTTTTGTACCTGCGCCGCCAGTGTGGGCGAACCCGGTGCATCGTATCGCACCCGGTACAGCTCCGCCGGGAAGCCATACATATCGTATACCATGCGCGGTTGTTCGGCGTCCGATACCCGCGTGCCCCGGGTGAACCAGTGTGCCGAGATGGAGAGAATCGCTTCCGGCCTGGGGATTTCCGCC
>JAEWYP010000001.1 GCA_023395615.1 Bacillota bacterium | reverse complement strand
AGAACGCCGACGTGGTAAATTTCAGGATGGCGGTCCTTTTGGGTGTAGATGGCTCGATTCTGCCCGTATTTCCGGATGGAGGCGTTGTACAGGGCGGATACCACGTCCAACCCTTCCCTGTATTGTGCATCCAGCTGGCTCTGGGGCATGCCCGGCGTGTACTGGGCGAAGGGCAGCCCGCCGTCGGAATACAGCATGTCGGGGGTGTAACGTTCAATCAGTTCTTTCATGCAGGCGACCCAATAGGTACGGAATTGCTGGTTGCCGGTATACCACGGCTCCAGATTGTCCGGGTCGCTCACCGGATGCTCGTAGTTGTCGTGATAAAAATCACGGAATGTGGGGTCGTTGCCGTCGTACGGTACGCCTTTGTACGGGCCGTAGCTGTCGCTGCCCTTGTTGGTACGCCACCAGCTGAAGGAGGCTCCCAGATGCTCGGTCAGGCCGAAGGGAAGGCCGTAACGGTCGGCGGCGGCTTTCCAGAGCCCCACGATGTCCTTATGCGGGCCTACGTTCTGGCTGTTCATACGGTTTAGCGCGGAAGGATAATTAAAAAAGTGATCGTGGTGCATTGCCTGCGCTACAAAATACTTCGCGCCTGCCTTCACATACAGGTCCATCAGCTCGTCCGGGTTGAAGTTTTCCGCTTTCCACAGCGCGCAGATGTCCTTGTAGCCGAATTGCGAGGGGTGCCCGTAATGCCTTACATGGTAAAGGTTTTGCGGCGTGCCCTGTATGTAAAGGTTGCGGGCGTACCAGTCGCCGAACATCGGCACGCTTTGGGGCCCCCAATGGCTCCAGATGCCGAATTTTGCATCCCGGAACCAGTCAGGGGTTTGAAATTTCTCCAGGGATTGAAACGCCGGGGTAAAATTTTCCATGGGGATGCCTCCGTATCTTCGTTTTCTTATTCTTCGTCTTCTGATATAGAATTATTATCACCCGATGAGGGGCGTATGGCCCGGTGCCTGTGCGTTGCGGCCCGCGATGCGGAAATACACGCCGTAGGGCTCGTACCCCACGTCGTACAGGGGGATAAAGCGGATGGCCGGGTCCTCGGTTACGGTTAAGAACTCCTGCGTCCAGTTGCCCCATTCGCGCTCGTTCGCACGCCGAAGCGCCTGCTCGGGATGCGCCGTATCCGTATGCAGCGTACGTTCCGCGTCCGTCAGGCCCGCCAGCGTGATCGGCCCATACATCATCGCGACCCGCGTGGGATCGTCTTCCAGCGGTTCCGCCCATATCCTGCGCGGCAGCTCGTAAAGAATGGAATCGCCGTTTTGCCACACGTTCCGGTCGGGTGTAAAGTAGCCTGTTTCGCCGTCTGCCCAGAAAGGCCGGCGGATATGCAGCGTCATAGCGACGGGCGCGTCGGTAACCACTTCCAGATGCACGGACAGCATTTCGGGATTATGCCGCACCCGGGAGGTGACGGAGCCGATTTCCTGCCGGGCGGAGGAATCACTGCCCATCTGGAACGAACCTGCCTGGATGTCGATCCGCTGGCGCAGCGTTACCTTTTGCCCGTTCACGGTCAGTTCCGCGTCGGAATCGAAAAACTGGCAAACATACACGTCCTGCCCATCCTGATAGTACAGGTAGCGGTTCAGCGAAGCGTTGGCCTGCACCAGCGTGCCGTGGCAGCAGAAGAAATCGTCGGTTTCCGTCGCCCAACCCTTGACGTTTCCGGCGTCCATGGGCAGAAAGTAGGTAAGCAGCCCCGACGTGGGGTGATCGGGACGGATTCCGTTGCGTCCGTGCCAGCGCCAGTACCCCTGCGCCATGATACCGTTGTAGAGATTCCGCTCAATGTAGTCGGCATACCGCGGGTCCTTCGTCCACAGGTAGAGCGCGTTGGCCAGCCGCATCATATTATACACGGTGCAGTGCTCCTGTGCCTTGCTGCCCAGTCGCGCTGCCTGCTCGTGCTTGGGCAGCCAGATTTCGCCGCAGCTCTGCCCGCCGGTTGCGTAATACCCGCGATCCGTGACCGCGCTTTTCCAGTATGCCTCGCAGATGGCCCGATAGCGCGGCTCGCCCGTTACCTCGTAAGCGCGCGCGCACCCCAGAATTTCCGGGATGGTGGTGTTGGCATGCATGTTGGTCAGCGGGTCTTTACCCGCCAGCAGCGGCTCGAAAAGGCGGGGACGGTCATACCGGCGCAGAAGAGAGAGAAATTTGGGCTCTTTCGTCGCCTGGTAGAGTTCCGCCCAAATCTCCAGCATGCCGCCTGTCTCCACATCAAGGATATCGTCCATCTGTGCCCGCGTAAACTGCGCGCTCCACTTGTCGAACCACTCGCCCCAGCGCGCGGCTACCTCCAACGCCTGATGATTACCCGCCAGACGGTACATGTCCATCAGCCCCATGAAGGTCTTATGCACGGTGTAGTGCGGGGCCCATACCGGCTTGCCGCGCGCGATCCAGTCGAAATACTTCTCGGGGATCGAGCCTGCCCAGCCGTCGCCGTTTTCCTGCTGGCAGCGCGCCAGATCATCCACCATGGCATCGGCGCGACCTTTCATTTCCGGATCGCCCGTAGCCTGATAAAGCATCGCCGCCGCGCTGAGCCAGTGCCCCGTAAAGTGCCCGCGAAGCTGACAGGTGGGGGACTCCCAACCGCCGTGAATGCCCTGCGGGAGATCGGCCGAAGTCCACAGCCCCGCTTCCGTTTTGTAGTTCAGCATCAGGTGTTCACGGCTCAGGCGCAGCATATAGGCACGGTTCTCCTCTGCGCGCCGGTTCAAATCGGCGTCGTGGAGTTTTACAGATTGCCCCAAAATTTCCTGCATCGTATTGACTACCGTTCCTTTCGATGTGATACGTGGCGCTCGACAGGCCGACAGAGGTTGTTCTTTTTTCTCGCGGGGGCGATGAACACTGTGTTTTATACGCTGAAAACCCGTTGGCTGCATCGAGGAGGCGGGTCCGCGATCATCGCCGTTTGATCGTTGTTAGTTTCCGTATCCAACCGCGGTAATCCTTTCTTTCATGCCGCACTGTTTCTATTTTATCTCAATCAACAGGTCCCGTTATGCCTTCCCGGATGGGTCCGCTTTCCGGCGTAACGTGCATGGACCCTTGATTTGCAGCACTCGCCCCGATTGCTCGGTGGTCTCGCTCCCGTTATCGACGGTAACAGTCGAGTCTGGCCAGGGGTTGAGCACCCTTAGCGGCAGCGCGCCCCCGGTGAAACGAACGGGCTGATCGATCTGTCCGTTGCGCCACGCGGCTTCGACAGTATAGCCTTTGGCAGTCTGCATCCGGATATTGCCTTCCCATTGCGCGGGGGTGGAGGAAAACAGATAAACGACAGGGTCCTCGCCCGGCGTAGGCGGGAAAGCGCTGCATACGGCGCTGGCCACGCTCGCGCTTAAATGCCCCAGTCGCTGGGCATCCATGGCCTGCGGCCCTTCGCGCAAGAACAGCCGGTTTGCCAGCACCGGTTTATGCGCCGCGCCGGAGAAATCGCAAAAATCCTGCGCAATCGGCGTGTTGTTCCGATTTTGCCCAATGCAGTACAGCCGGAAGTTTTCCGGGTCGGCATGCCGCCCGATTGCGTCGGTCATATTATCCAGCGTCCCCACGACAGGATAGCCTTCCTCATCAACGCCCAGACTGGTCTGTCGGAATTGCAGCATCGCCCGGTAGGTTTGATCGGCAAGCGTTTTGAATGTGCCGGCGGGCGTTTCCGGCGTAATCAAGTCATACCGGATATACGCATCCGTCTGGTTATAGTAATCCCCGACGTTGCTGGGCGCGGGCTGCCTTGCGCAGGCCCATACGGTCTCCGCAAAATGAGCGCGTTGCCCATCGTTGCCGGTGCGCAGGTTATTTTCCCAGATGCCTTCAGCGGGCGGGCAGACGGCGTCGCTTTCGTCCGTGGTGGGGATATCCGCGATGTTCTGTAAAAACTCGGCCCACAGGCGTTGCAGCTCCGCATCGGTTTGCAGGGTCTGCGCCGCCCTGATCGCGATAGGCAGGATGCCGTGAATTGCGCACAGTTCGGAGAAGGAGTCGGTGCAATCCCACAGCCCCTCGTGGTTACTGGTATGTGTCAGGTGCAGCCTGCCGTCGTCGCCGCGCTTTATCAGGGGCAGGCAACGGTAAAATTCAGCTGTGTCGCGTAAAAGGGGATAGGCGTGATCGCGCAGAAAATCGAGGTCATAGGTGAGCTGATACCTTTTCCAGAACCACCACGCCACCTTCGCGGTGCTGGAAAAGATGTGGGTTACGTAGGCGTGCGGCGCGCGACCATCGCGCTGGCGCAGGCGGCCGTTCTTGTAATCCGTCCAGTTCCAGCGCGCGTCGAAGGTGTTGTGGCCGTCCGCGAAAGCCCAGAACGCCTCGGTGTGATCCTTCCAGGGTTTCTGGTGGGTATACAGGGCCTGCATCTCGGTTGCGATATTTTCGGGCAGGGGCGCGGGACCGTTGAAAGCCGTTGTCTCCGGATGCCACCGGCCCTGAGACCCCCACTGCTGCCGCGCCGCCAGCCGCTCGTTTTCCGCCATGCCGTCGATCTGGCGGATCATCGGGTCCGTAAGCTCCAGAAGGCCAAGATTAAACAGCGCCGAATAATAGCAGGACTGGTTGTGCCACCAGAACTGCGAGCCCCATGTGCGGTAATCACCGTCCGTCATAAACAGCAATCCGCCATAGCGGGGCATGTACCGGCCGCGCGACACGGTTGCCATAATATAGATAAAGTACACGATGGATGCGCTGATGTTGTCGGCGTACCCGTCGGCGCTGTGCAGCCGGATAACGGGCGTCCTGTTCCAGAAAGCCTTCCACCATTGGAGGCTGGCGGCCGCGAGCGCTGCTCCGCCTTGGCCAAGCAGCGCGTCAAGCGGCGTTTCACAGCTGCCCTCCCGGTCGAAGCTCTGCGCCGTCGCGATATAAAGATAGACTTCTCTGTTCATCGCGGGCAGTTCCAGTACGGTTTCGGTAGGGTTGCGGTTCTGTATGGCATACTCCGGCGCCGACGCGGCGATTTCCAGGTTGGACTGGCAGAAGAAATCGCCTTCCTCAAACCGCTGGCGCAGTCCCACGCGGTCCTTCCCCCGGGTGAGCAACGAGGTCGCCAGATGACCGCGCGTGTGTGCGTAGGACACCACGCCTTCCTGAACCAGCGAAGGATGAGTCTGAGGCCGCATGCCGATGACGTACTGGCTTTCATACCGCAGCGTGCGCAGGGAAACCCGAACAGGTTGCGGCGCTTGGCGCATATCCGTAATGTGCAGCACAAGGCCGTCCTGATCCATGCAGGGAAAGCACTCCACCTGTACGCCGGCGCCGATCATCGTCGCCTTGCCATCGGCCACGCTTAAGTGCTGTTTTGTTTCCGGGCCGAAAACCGGGGTCAGCAGATCGGAAAGCTGTACGTCCACAAAGCCGCAACCCGCGGAATACCCGGCGTCCATCGGCCCGAACGCCGTGGAGGATTCGTCGCTTGAAAATACGTCCACCCGGTTAAGGAGCATGTGGATGGCGCTGGCATCCAGCCAGAGCAGCGTACCCATGCGCCCGTTTCCCACGGGCAGGCCTTCCTCCGGCAGGCGGTCGATCCCCGCATAGTCCAGATCCGCCTTCGATATCCATTCCCGATCGTTCATCTGATGCGAAACCTCCTTATGATGTACAATGGCTGAAAAATAAAACCGGCCGGCATATACGATTTCCATTCATGAATGCTATCAAAATGCCGCGAGATTTGCGTGCTCATGATTTGAAATTGTATGATCCCCAACCAGACGCAAAGCCTGTCCGACGACTACCGGGTGCGATCAGAAGCGGAACAGTTATTCTAAACCTCTTTTTTTTCAAGTTCCACAGCGCAGGGATGCAGGTCCCCGCAATACAGGAGCATCGCGGGGGGCAGTTCCGCGCGGCTTACCCTGCGGTTAACCGGGAGCATACTTTCGATTTCCGCGCACAGGCGCAGTTGCAATGCCCGGCGGTGAATTTCGCAGGGGTTGGGATCGCCGAAAAACTCCTCGCAGCCTTCCAGCATCACCGCTTCGGGGAAGGGAAAGGCGTCCAGACGATCGTCATACAGCAAATGACCATCTTCCGCATACAGCCGCAGGACGGGCAGATTTTTCGTTTTTTCACCGCGCTTGAACATGCGAACCTCCTATACGACCCACGTATAAACAATCAGGATAGCCATCACCGCCGCGGTAACCCACTTGATGACCGGCAGCCTTTTCAGCACCCAGTCCGTACTGCCCAGCGTTCTGCGGCTGATGGAAACGGCGGCAAGCATTACGATGCTTGGCAGTAAAAACGCCAGGCAATAGATCACCAGCGGAAGGCGCGAAGCGCCGCTTTGCGTGTTGGCTACCAGCACAGCGGCGTACAGCTGCCCGGCGCAAAAAAACTCGCCCGCGGCGGTGACCATGCCGACCGCGATGACCGCGACGCCCAACCCGACGCCGCGCCGCGAAGCGCTGCGGCGGATCAGGCTCTGCAAACCGTTGTACAGGCGTCTCGGCAGACGGTTCCGTTCTTTGCCGTACTGCTCGGCCCGGAGCGAAACGGCATCCGTGATGTTCAGCGCAATCAGGCCGGCGCCAAGGGCCGTCATCAGAATCCGAATGAAAAGCGGAAACCAGGGCGGCGCGTAACGCGTCCACAATTCGGCAAACGCGAGGCCGATGCCGAGATAGACAGCCAGTTTGCCCGCCAGATACAGTGTGCCGTACAGCAGGGGTCGCCTTTTAGCGGATAACAGCGCTCCTGCCAGAATCAGCAGCATGGAAAGCGCGCAGGGGTTGAAACCGGCGGTAATGCCCGCCGCTGCCGCCCCCAGCAGCGTAATGGGCTGATCTGCCCCGACGCGCGCCTGTGCCGGCTCGATCTGCGGAGTGTACAGCCCCCGTCCGTTTTGCAAAAGGGCTAATAGATTCGCGCTGATTTCCGCCTCGCCGGACAGCCAGGTATCGCCGAACAGAATACAGGGCGCTACCCGTTTCCCATCCGGAACGCTGAAACGATCAAAGAGAGCCATAGCTGTTTCGGGATCGGAAGATATACTGATCTCGATCACCTGGACCGGGGAAGATACATAGCGACCGTCGACCTCGACGGGCACGATCGTGGGAAGCGCGTCGACGGTTTTTCTGGCGGACGCGCAACTTTCACAGGCGGTTGCCGTGATGAAGTAGAGTCGGCTGCCATAATCCGGGACGGCTGTGCCAAAACGCACGGGGAGCCCCGTTTGGATTGCCTCGGTACCCGCGTATACCTCGTTGCCAAGAATCAGAAGGGGAAGTTTACGGCTGTTTTCATCCAGATTTTTGGTTGCCTCATCGTAGGCTTGCCTGCCGCTATCCTGAAATACGTTGTAGGCGATAAACCGATAATCGCTCAGATTTTTCCCGGTCAGCCGTGTGAATTCGTCGGAAAAAGTTTCTTCGGGGTGGCAGCTTTCGCAGGCATTGAGATAAAAATAAAGGGCGGTTTCTTTTTCGGCCATGGCGCATTGAAATACCGACAGAACACAGGCAAGCAGGATGACCCACAGCACCAGTTTTTTCCCGGCCATTTGTCCATCCTCCCCACAGCTGTATATTCGATGCGCGCGTATTACCATATTATGAGGGCGAAGGCGAGGGAAACCATGTGCTTTTAGTAAGGACGGTGTGGACTGTCCCCGAGCGGGACAGCCCACACCGTGGGCGAAAGGATATTACTTTGCCATGCTTGCGGTGTAGCTGTCGTAGGCTTCCTGCATCGTGGAAATGTAACCCTGAACATCCATCTTATCCATTTCGGACAGATAGGTTTCCCAATCGTTGTCGATACTCATATCCCCCGTGATGAAACGGATGGTCGCGGAGTTCGCGTATGCGCCGACGGAAACCGCATACTCGGAAATCTTCTTGGACTGTTCATCCGTATAGGGCATATTGGGCACGATGGTTTCCAGCTTGTAGGAATACGGATCGTACACGATTGCCGCCGCCTGCAGGATCGATTCGGAGTACATCTTAGGATCGCCGGTGATGCCTTCTTCTTCACGGCCCTTAGAGGTACGGCCGCCGATGGAAGCGTCGGAATCCCAGGTGCTGCTCTTGCAGGTGTAACCGTAGGCAGAGAAATCGATGGTGCCATCGGCCAGGGTGTGTTCCGGGCTCAGCTTCTCATAGACCGGGGTGCCGCCGACAAGGTTCGTGCCTTCGGTGGTCCAGCGCCACTGGATTCCTTCGATGCCGTAGCTCTGTACGTTGGTGCCTTCCGGAGAAGCCAGCAGGTCGAAGAGCTGTACGGCAATTTCAGGATACTGGCAGTCGGCAGATACCACGCCGCAGCAGTTGTTGTAATAAGTATTCAGGCCGGTGTAGGCATACTGCACGCCTTCGGGTCCCTTCAGAGGAGGCAGAAGCGTCCAATCCTGCCAGTCGCCCTCTTTGCGAACCCACATGTTCGTATTTTCGGGCATTGCGCCGCCGCCCATGAGCGCCACCAGATGCGGGTTGTTCTCAAGGGTCGCGTTGCACTGGTCGCTGGTCTGCGTGTAAGTCTGGGAATCCAGCAGGCCTTCGGAGTAGAGCTTGTTCATGTAACGGAGCGCTTCGCGGTACTGGTCGCTCATCAGGTTGTACTTGATTTTGCCGTTATCCACCACGAAACCGCCCGCCACAACCGGGTTGGTGTTGGAGATAAAGTTGTTGTTCTGCACGAACGCATTGGAAAGGAATACGAACGGGTCGGTCGCCCAACCGTCCAGGTAACCGCTGACGGGGATTTCATCCGCCTTGCCGTTGCCGTTGGGGTCCATGGTCTTTACTTTGTTCAGGAATTCGTACAGCTCGTCGGTCGTGGTCGGCAGCACTCCACCGTTGAGGGAATCCACCCACGGCTGATAAATCCACATACGCGCCTGATGCGTGCAGTGGAAGCACTCGCCCACGTTGCCGTAGCTGTAGATGTTGCCATCCGTCATAGTCAGGTCACCCTGACGGGCGGGGCACTCCACGTTCAGGTCATTCCATACTTTCGCGTTCTTCAGGTAATCATTCAGCGGCAGGATGAGGCCCTGCTTGCCATAGCTCTGGCATTCCGCTTTCGACCAGCCGGTTGAGATGAAGATGTCCGGCAGTTTTTCGCCGCTGTAAAGCATCATGTTGAGCTTCGTTTTGCCATCGTCGCCGCTGACAGCCGCTACGAATTGAAGGTTGATGTTGGTCTTTTCCTTGATCCACTGGGTCACGTAGTTGTTGGTGTAGTCCACGCCGCCGGGCATGCCCAGCACGAAAGCGGTGAGGGTGATCTCATCCTTGAGCGGGAAAATGCTGTTGGTCTGCGTCGTTGCGTCGGTCGAAGCAGCCTCCGCGGTGGCCAGCACGCTTCCGCCCAGAGTGAGCATCAGCACCAGAAGAAGAGCCACGAGCTTTTTAGCCATCTGAAATACCTCCATTTGTGTGTTCTATTTGCAAACCGGCCGGCGGTGGAGCTCTCACCCCGGGCGGTTTCAGCAACGATGGGTCAACCCTTGACCGAGCCGATCATAACGCCTTTTACGAAGTACTTCTGCACGAAGGGGTACAGAATCATCAGCGGCAGACTGCTGATGATAATGGTGCCGTAACGCAGGATGGCGCTCAGCTGCTGGTTACGGATAAACATATCGGGGTTGGTGGCCGCCTTGGTAAAATCCACGTCCGCCATCAGCAGGATTTCGCGAAGCACAAGCTGAAGGGGATATTTCGATTTGTTGTTCAGATATATCATCGGGTTAAAATAACTGTTCCACTGCCACATCGCCAACCACAGCACCAATACCGCGATAATTGCCTTGGAGAGAGGAATGACGATGGAGAACAGAAAACGAAATTCACCGCACCCGTCCAGCTCCGCCGATTCGTGCAGTTCGCGCGGGATAGAGGTCATAAAATACGTTCTGGCGACAATCATATTATATGCGCTGATCGCTCCCGGCAGCACGAGTGCCCAGATGGAGTCGAGAATCCCCAGTTTCACAACCAGCAGGTAATTGGGGATCAGGCCGCCGTTAAACAGCATGGTAAACAGAAACAGAAACATCAGCGGCTTTTTCCCAATCAGGCCCGGTTGTGACAGCGGATAGGCGGCGAGAATGGTAAGAACCAGACCGATGCCCGTATAGGCCACCGTGTACAGGAACGAGTTGGCAAAGCCCGTCCAGATATCTCTGTACTGGAAGATGGCAACATACCCTTCGGTGGTAAATTCCACGGGGAACAGAATTACCCGACCCGCGTTCAGCGCCGTGCCGGAGCTGAAAGAGCAGCTGAGAATATACAGGAACGGGTAAAACACGACGATCAGGAACAACACGAGCAATATGTCGTTCACAATATACACAGCCCGGTCTGTTTTGCTGGGTTTTACGGCGATTGCGTGGCTTTTCATGCGCGGACTCCTCCTTCTACCAAAATCCGATGCCTGTGAGTTTATTGGCGGTCTTGTTGGCAGCCAGCACCAGAATAAACCCAACCACAGACTGGAACAGGCCGATAGCGGTGCCGTAGGAGAAATCCGGGATGGATGCCGCTAGGGAAACCTTGTACGCGTAGGTCGAAATGACCTCGGACATATTGATGTTGTTCTGGTTTTGCATGGCCAGCACTTTTTCGTATCCCACGTTCAAAACGCTGCCCATATTCAGGATCAGCAGGATCGTTACCATGGGGATGATCGCGGGAAGATCGATATGCCAGATGCGGTGCAGTACGTTGGCGCCGTCGATGATGGCGGCCTCGTGCAGCTGCGGATCCACGCTGGAAAGGGCCGCAAGGTAGATGATCGCCCCGAAACCGACGCCCTGCCATACGCCCGACCAGACGTAAAGGTTTGCAAACTGGCCCGCGTCGGCCAGAATGTTGGACTGGGTCAGGGTGAAATAGAGCTGGCCCAGCGCGCCGGTGCGGGTGTTAAACAGCATATTGATCATGCTGGCCAGAACGATGGTGGAGATAAAATAGGGGAAGTAGGATACCATCTGCACGGTTTTTTTGAACGCTTCTTTACGAACATAATTAAGCCCAAGCGCCAGCAAAATCGCGCTCGGCATGTTTACAAGGATCGAATAAATGGAAAGAACCAGCGTGTTGCGAAGCGTCGAGATGAAATTGTAATTCGAAAAGAAACGGATGAAATTGCCCATACCGTATTCGTCCGCCCAGGGGCTTCCGAAAATCCCCTTTCGCAACGCGAAGTTTTTAAAGGCCAATATCACGCCGCCCATCGGGATATAGTTAAAGATGATAATGAACGTCACGGGAAACAACAGCATGAGATACAGTTCCCAGTGAGTGGCGACGTATTTTCGCTTGGAATGTTTTTGAATTGCATTGCCTTGCGACATTTTACAACCTCCTCCTGTTTTATTTTTGCCGAGTATAGCATGTTTAAAATGGTAAGTAAATCGCCAAATATTCAACGTGTGCACTTTTTCACCGGGATGGCGTGGAAGGTGGGAAACATATGGTTTACCGACATTTCTGTACTTTATATTCAAAATTTCGCCTATTTACAAGTCGAAAATTTTAGTTTATCGTAAATCTAAATGCATGTACAAACAAACCTAGAAGAGCGCTATTCTCCAAACCTGACGGGGGGGCCTGTATGGGGAAGAAACTGATGAATTTTACTGCTCATCGGGAGGCATGGCAACACCAGAGACTGTATTTTTCCAATTTGCGAACCTATATTATCGTTTTGCTAACGCCTTTGATCGTAAGCTTCGTATTTTATGTTATCTCTATTAATGAAACGCAAAACTACGCCCTTCAAATCAACAACGGCGTTTTGCAATCCGCTTCGGAAACGATCAACCTTCGCCTGCAGGAAGTGGACAACATCGCCAACGAAATTATCAACAACACGGCCGTCCGTTATTTTCAGGCCAACACACACGGCTTTCAATATCCGTATTCCTACCGAATTAACGAGGCGCGAAACGCGCTGAGCAACTATAGCCTGACGCAGCATTTTATTTCGGATTATTTTCTGTTTTTCAACAACTCGCGGATCGTCCTGAACGGGAAAATGATTTATCAATATGAAGATTTCTTTAAAAACTATTTTGATCTGCCCAACAACGCAGGCACTGCCCTGATGGATCAGATCACCGGATGTACGATGAAAAACGGTCTCCTGCCCGTGCAGGAAATTACGTTGAATAAAGCGACGCAGACGAAAACGACCACCGGTTGGTACTTGTTGCGGGTGCAGCCGTTGCAGGGCCACAACGACGGTTACCTGCTGATTTTGATCAATCAGGATTCTCTGCTTTCCATGTTTGAAAGCATCAACCTAGGCAACAACGGAGCGATTTTTATCCTGAACAGCGAAAATCAACTGCTGTGCAACACAGAACTGGAGGATGGCAGCGGCGATCTGTTTGCTTCCCTCTCCGCGCAGATGGCGGAGGAGCCTGACGCTTCCGCGTTTTATCTGAACAGCCCAAACGGGAAAATGCTCGTAAACCGTTTTCATTCCGACGCGCTCACCTATATTTCCGTTCAACCGCTTGAAATCATCCTGGCGCGCGTGAACATCTACCGCAATCTGATGATCGGATGCCTCATCTTTGCCATCCTTATTGGTTCCGCCCTGAGCGTGTGGCAGGCAAAACGGATTTCGTCCCCAATTTCCGCGATCCTGCACGAACTGGGCATAGACCCGGATGATTCCAGCGAGGCGTTCCGGTCTATCCGTGAGATGATCGTTCAACTACAGGATAATAATAAAAGCCTGTATCGAATCGCAACGGAGCATAAGGCTCTGCTGCGTTCTTCTTTTGCCAGCCGTCTGCTGCAGGGCGGCTTCTCCAACGAAGCGGAAGCGGCGCGTGTGTGCGAATACGTCCTTCCGGGTTATGCCGATTTTCAGTCGTCGCGCGTCCTGCTGCTTCGCCTGGAAGCGGAAGACGATGGGGACTCTGACGATGTGAACCTGAAAATGCTTGCGTCCATGAAAATCGCGTTGAAGAACGAAATCGACAACTATTCTGGCAAGTCCCTCTACTATGACGTTGATGAAAGAACGCTGGCCTGGATACTCTTCAATCTGGAAAAAGCGGAGATCAACGATCTGTACAGGCGCTTCTGCCATGCGCTGCCAACGAACCTGCAACAGAGACTGTTTGCCTTCGGCGGCGGCGCCATCACGCAATCTCTCAGTAAAATTACCCGTTCCTACGAGCAGGCACGCACTGCGATGCTGGTTCAACCGGAAACAACGGCGGAAACATATCCGGGGATCTACTGGATGGATAACATCCCGGGCAGGCTACAGTACTTTTTACCCAACGACATTCACAACAGCCTGATTGAGGCGCTTCATCAGGGTGATGGCGAAGCCGTGACCCAGATACTGGATGAGCTGTTCCGCGTAAACTTCCGTGAACGGCCCATACCGTATCAGCTGCACAGCATCTTCATATCCGAGCTGCTCAGTGTGGCAATGAGCTGCCTGCCCATGCTTGCCCCCAAAGCACGCCCCTCGGACGAAGCGATTATGGAGCGAATCGAAAAGATAGGCGTGGCTCAGCCGCAGGAACAGCAAACCCTGATCTACCGGTTTTTCAGCGACCTGGCCCGTTCTGCGAAAGAGGGAAGCGGGGAGGCCGGAAAACAACTGATCCAGCAGGTAACGCAATACCTGAAGACGCATTTTCAGGAATGTGATCTGTCGCTTTCCGGCATTTCCGAGTGTTTTGGGGTGAACATATCGTCGCTGTCTACCGCGTTTAAACAGCAGACGGGTAAAAATCTCTCCAGCTATGTGGAGGATCTGCGGATTCTGGAGGCGCAACATCTGTTGCGTACCACCAACCTGACCATCAACCAGATTGCCGAAAAGGTAGGGTATCCATCCGCGAATACGTTCTGCCGCGCTTTCCGCCGCAACACCGGGTATAATACCTCCACCTACAAAGCCATGCTGCAGCGGCAGAACCCATAACGGGGGATCAACAGCCGGCTCCTTGCAGGCAGATGGCTGCCTGACGCACAAACACAATAGGAGGATTTTTCCGATATGAGGGAACTTTGGTATCCTAAACCCGCGGCCAACTGGAACGAGGCGCTTCCGCTGGGAAACGGCTTTATGGGGGCGATGTGCTACGGTGGAACCCTTGCGGACCGGATGCAGCTGAATAACGACTCCGTATGGTCGGGCGGCTTTACGGACCGTGTGAACGCCGATGCACGGCAGGGCGTGGAGCGTGTACGCAATCTGCTGGCCGCACAGAAGCCGGCTCAGGCTGAAGAACTTGCCGAGGAAGCGCTGGTGGCTACACCGGACGGTCAGCGGACTTACGAACCGCTGTGTGATCTGATTTTTTCCGTTCGTACCCCCGAACATCCGCGCTTTCTAATGCCCCTGTTTTTTGCCAATATGCAGGGGGCGAACACGGCAGCCTTTGAACCCAAGGAAGGCGTGGAGGGGTACCGGCGCTCGCTGGACCTGCAAACCGGTATGCACCGCGTAAGTTACTCGCTGGATGGGGTGGCGTTTGATCGGGAATGCTTTTTCTCGTATCCGGCGCAGGTGATGGCGCTGCGGGTATCGGGCGGCGAAACGCGGGTGATGCTTCGCCGGGCCAGCCATGTAACGTCGCAGCGCGCGATTGACACGCGAACGATCCTGCTGGAAGGGACGACCGGCGACGGCGGTGTCGCCTATTGCTGTGTGCTGCGCGCTGTTGGGGGAGATGTCCATACCTCCGGCGATATGCTGCGTGTGAAGGGTGACTGCACCCTTTACCTTGCATCCGCGACCTCCTTCCGTGAGGGGGAGCAACGCTTCTCCACTGCGCTTGCGCGGCTGGAGGAAGCGGAAAAGCGGGGTTATGAAACGCTAAAAAGGGAGCACATCGCGGATTTTGAGCCGCGGATGAACGCCTGCCGCCTGTCGATTGATGCGGAGGATGTGGCGGTTAACGAACTGCCGACAGACGAGCGTCTGGAGCGGGTGAAAAACGGTGGAAACGATCTGGACTTGATCAACGGCCTCTTTGCGTACGGCCGGTACCTGCTCGTATCGTCCAGCCGCCCCGGCAGCCTGCCCGCCAATTTGCAGGGCATCTGGAACGAGCGGTTTTTGCCGCCGTGGGACAGTAAATATACGATTAACATCAATACAGAGATGAACTACTGGCCTGCAGAAAGCTGCGCGCTGTCGCAGGAGCACACGCCGCTGTTTGACCTGATCGACCGCATGGTTCCCCATGGACGCGACGTGGCCAGACGGATGTACGGTGCGCAGGGGTGGATGGCGCACCACAACACGGATCTGTGGGGCGACTGTGCCCCGCAGGACAACTGCATTTCGTCCACGTACTGGCAGCTGGGGGCTGGATGGCTTTCCCTGCACCTGTGGGAGCACTACCTGTATACGCTTGACCGGGCGTTTCTGGAGGAAAAGTTCCCCATCATGGAGGAGGCGGCGCTGTTTTTTAAACAGACGCTTCGGCAGGATGGGGCGGGGGGCCTGACCGTTTCGCCTTCGCTTTCGCCGGAAAATACTTACCGCCTGCCGGATGGGCAGACCGGGTGCCTGTGCAGCGACGCGGCGATGGACCAACAGATATTGTACGAGCTGTTTACCGCGGTTGTGGAAGCCGCCCGGATTTTGGGCAGGGACGCGACCGAATACGCGGCGCTTCGCGACCGGTTGAAGCCTGTTCAGGTTGCGAAGGATGGGCGAATCTGCGAGTGGATGGATGAAAACAAGGTGGAGAGCGAGCCGGGACACCGCCATATCTCCCACCTGTTCGCCCTTTTCCCCGGTAAGCAGATTACCCGGGAAAAAACGGAGGCCTTTGCCGCGGCCCGGAAAACGCTGGAGGCTCGCCTGCAAAACGGCGGCGGACATACGGGCTGGAGCCGGGCGTGGATCATCCATTTTTGGGCGCGTTTGCTGGACGGGGCGCAGGCCGGGGAGAACATTCGTCTGCTTCTGGCAAACTCTACTTTGCCCAATCTGCTGGATAACCATCCGCCGTTCCAGATTGACGGCAACTTTGGCGCGACTTCCGGCATCGCGGAAATGCTGCTGCAAAGCCACGAGGGTTTCCTTCGCCTGCTGCCCGCGCTGCCACCCGCGTGGGCGAATGGCAGCGTAAAGGGCCTGCGCGCCCGCGGCGGGTATACGGTGGATCTGCAATGGGCAAACGGCGCGCTGAAACACGCGACTGTGCTGGCGGCATGCGACGGCGAATTAAAACTGTGGGATGGCCGTCGCTATCCCCACCGAGCGGGAGAAAAAATTACAATCGTATAAAATCCCGAATCCGTATAAAAGGGCAGACAAGTGACCTCCCTGATACGAACCCCTCCGGGTTCGATGTGGGGCGGGCCTGCCTGCCCTTTTTAGTGGGTGAGGAATATGCAATGTTTATGTTGACGGGGAAAGAACAGCCCCTCTTGCAACTGGAGAAAAATGAGGTATACTTATTACGGTAAACGTTTGCCGGTGAGGAGAGGTATCTTTGATTACCATCAAACAAATTGCGGAACAGGCGGGGGTTTCCGTCGCCACCGTTTCCCGGGCGCTCACGGGCAGCCGCGCCGTACAGCCTGAGCACCGCGAACGCGTGCTGCAAGTGGCACAGCGGCTGGGATATGCCCCCAACACGGCAGCCCGTTCTCTGGTTAAAAAAGACACGGGAGCTATCGGGGTGATTGTGAATAACCTTCACGATCCGTTCTTTCATGATCTGATTCTGGGGTTTGAATCCGGCGCGGAGGAAACCGATTACCGTGTGGTGTTCTGCAGCGTGATGGCGGATGATTCCGAACGAAAAAGGGAATACGTGCGCTACCTCAGCAACGGGGTGGTGGACGGCATTATCCTGTACGGCACCTGCTACCTGGACGAGCCGTTTATCCGGGAACTGTACGCGACCAACTTTCCGCTGTTCCTGATTGAAAACGACATCCGGGGGCTGGAAACCCACCGCCTCCTGATTGATAACCGCCACGGGGTTTTTAACGCCGTGCGTTATCTGTATGGCAGGGGGCACCGCCGAATCGCCTACATTGCGGGCAAGCAGGATCGTAGCGTGTGTGTGGAGCGTTTGGCCGGGTACGAGGAAGCGCTGCGCAGCCTGGGGCTGCGCGGGGGTCTTTCGCTGGTACGCTATCTGGAAACCGGCTGGGAGGATGGGGGCAGGATCATGGCCGGGTTTCTCGCCATGCCGGAAGAAGAACGGCCTTCCGCCGTGCTCTGCTACGACGACGTTACGGCGGCGGCGGCCATCCAGTGCGCGGTGCGGCAGGGGGTGGACGTGCCCGGTGATATTTCTGTAATGGGGTTTGACAACCAGACAATCCTCGCCGGGTATGCCGGCCCGCCGATCACCAGCGTTGCTCAACCGTTGTATGAAATCGGCTACGACAGCGTAACGCTGCTGTCCCGATTTTTGCAGGGGGACCGGAAGGACCGCATCACGCGGGTATATACGACGAACCTCGTGGAAAAAAGCACGGTGGCGAGTATTTAAGAAAGAGGCGGACGCATGGGCGAGAAACGATATGTGATCGGTATCGACGGCGGAGGCACTAAAACGGATTGCGTCATAGCGGAACTGGGAGGGCGAATCGTCGGCTTTAGCAGAACGGGAGGCTCCAACCACCAGATCGACGGCATCGAAACGGCGATGGAAAACGTATCCCGGGCGGTGGACGAAGCCTGCGAACGCGCGGGAATCCGGCGCGGGGAGGTGGCGTTTGCCTTTCTGGGCATGGCAGGCGCCGACCTGCCGGAGGATTTCGCGTTGCTGCGCGCGAACCTGCCGCTTGCGCCAATCCCTTTCGAGATCGTCAACGACAGCTGGATTGCCTTTTTTACGGAAGCGCAGCAGGACTGGGGTGCGGTTTCCATCTGCGGTACCGGCGCCAATCTGGGGGTGCTGAAGCCGGACGGGTCGCTCCTTTCGGTGCGCGCGCTGGGCTATATGCTGGGTAATTACGGCGGCGGGCAGCAGCTGGCGGAAACCGCCCTGCATTACGCATTCCGCGACAGCGAGGGAACGGGCGAGCCCACTCTGCTTTCACAGCGGCTGCCGGAGGTTTGCGGCTGCGTGACGATGGACGAACTCGCGCTGCGCACGTACCGGAGCGATTACCGTTATCCCCGGGAGTTCCCAATCCCGAAGCTTGTTTTTGATCTGGCGAACGAAGGGGACGCGGTTTGCCTGCGTATTTTACAGCAGCACGGCGAAGAACTGGGCGAAATGCTGGGGAGGCTGATTACCCGCGCCGGGATGGCGGATCAGGCGGTGCCGGTCGTGCTTTCCGGCTCCCTGTATACCCGGGATACGAACCGACGGATTCTGGAACCGCTGCAAACCCGGCTGTCGGCCTTTGTGCCGCGTGCAGTTCCCTTGCTGATTCGCAGCCAGCCGGTTATAGGTGCGTTGTTCCGCTCTTTTTCCATGATTGGTAAACGTTTGCCAGCCGAACAAAAACAGGCGCTCAAAGAGCAGCTGGCGGCAATACCCGGCCTGTAACACGCCGGAACAGGAAGAAACTCGTGTGGTGTAAGGATGCGGCTTTCATACGTTTGATCCCGGCAGGGGTGAAATCCGGGCGGGAACCGTATCTGCCGTTGACAGAAACAAATAAGTTGGGAGGGGTTCATTTGAAGATCGCGATTATCGGGGCTGGCAGCAGCTATACGCCGGAAATTATTCAGGGGTTATTACATTCCAAAACCTTCGCGCCGCTGGAGGTTGCGTTTTACGACCTGCCGGAAGGGCGCGGCCGGGTGGAAACCATTTGCGGGCTGGCCGGACGGATGGCCAACAAGGCAGGCGTTACGGCGAAGTTCACGATTGCCGATACCCTGCCGGAAGCGCTTACGGGGTGCCGGTTCGTTGTAAGCCAGTTCCGCGTGGGGTTGATGAAGGCGCGCATTCACGACGAGCGGATGCCGCTGGCGCTGGGGCTGCTCGGGCAGGAAACCACGGGAGCGGGCGGCTTCTGCAAAGCCATGCGAACCATCCCTGCAACGTTGAACCTGGCCCGGCAGATGGAACAAACCTGCCCGGACGCGTGGCTGATTAATTTTACCAACCCCTCGGGCATCATTACCGAAGCGGTGCTGCGGCACTCGTCCATCCGCTGTGTGGGCCTGTGCAACGTGCCCTACAACATGCGCATGGACGCGGCGCATGCGCTGAACGTGCCGGTGGAACGGGTTACGGTGAAAATGACGGGTCTTAACCACCTGAGCTACATCACGGAAGTACTGCTGGACGGCGAACCCATGCTGCAAACGATGATTGACCGCGGCCTTTTCACCAGCCAGCTGGTCAAGAATATTCCCAGCGTGGAAGGGGTGCAGGACCTGATCGCCCTGCTTGGGCTGGTGCCCTCGCCCTATCTGCAGTATTACTATTTTGAGCAGGAGATGCTCCGCCGGGAGCGGGAGGATGCGGAAGGCCCGGGTACGCGCGGCGAGCAGATCGAGGCGATGCAGGATGAGCTGTTCTCGCTGTATGCCGATCCCACCCTGTGCGACAAGCCCAAGCAGCTGGAAATGCGCGGCGGCGCTTATTATTCCACTGTCGCCACATTGCTGATGGAGGCGCTGTGCAGCCCGCAGGGGCTGGAGATGCCGCTTTGCTGCCGCAACGGAAGCGCCATCCCCGACCTGGAACCGGACGCGGTGGTGGAGATCAACGCGCTGGTGAACCGCAACGGCGTGCAGCCGCTGGCGGCCGGGCCGCTTCCGGCGGCGGTTCGCGGGCTGATCCAGAGCGTGAAGGCGTACGAGAGCCGCACGGTGGAAGCATCGGTAAACCGTTCGCGAAAGCTGGCTGTCGAGGCGCTGACGCACCATCCCCTGATCCACGGCTATCAAAACGCGGTCACGATCGTGGACGACCTGTGCAAAACCTTTCCCCAGTTCGTCGGAGAACTGCGATAAACAGGCGTTTTCCGGACCTGATCCCGGATGGTTCAAAAAAGCACAAAAGGGACAAGCTGAAAAGAAAAACCGACAAAGCCATACGAAGCATACTTCACTATACTGCAAATGGAGGCGAGAGATATGCCTCAGAACCGCGCGAGGTACCACTTCAACAAAGAATACAACCTGATGTTAATGCAACTGGGTAACTACCTGCTCGCGCAGGTGGGAGACCTGAAGTGCGAACCCGGTTATCAGGTGGAACCGCATCAGCAATGGGTGGACGAAATTTCTCTGATCGTTTCCGGAGATGCGATTTTTGAAGCGGACGGAAAGGCATATGAGGTTCACAAAGGGGATTTATTTCTGAATGGCCGGCACGAAATCCACGCGATCCGTTCCTCCAAAATCGACCCGATGCGCATGCTGTACCTCGGTTTCGATTTTGCCAGCCCTTTGCCCAACACGTATGCCGAGCTGAAGTCGTTCTTTGACCGGCCGACGGTGCGGATTGTGCAGGGCACGCTGGAAATACAGCAGACGTACATGAACCTGCTGGATGAAATTGTACGCCGCGACGGCTTCTCCCAGATTTTAATGGAAGGATACCTGAACGAAATTCTCTGCTCCACGTTCCGGCTGGCGCATACGGAGCCAAAAAACTGCTACCCGCTCAACGACGCGGGCGGAGAGAATGCCAAGCTGGTTCACGATGTGATCCTGTATCTGGAGACGCAGCAGGGAAATCTGGATCGCCTGCAGGATTTGAGCCGGGAGTTTGGCTACAGCTACGCGCACATCGCCCGGGAGTTTTCCGCCGTGACCGGTGAAAGCCTGAAAGCATATCAAACCCGGCTGAGGTTTGCGCAGGCGCGCGCGGATATGATGCGCGGCATGAGCGTGACCGAAACCGCGGAACGTGCGGGATACGAATCCATCCATGCCTTCAGCAAAGCGTTTAAAAAGTTTGAAGGCGTGACCGCGTCCGAGTTTCTGCAGAGCGTCCGGGATCAGAAGGAATAGGGCGAAGAAACGACACTGGAGGGATGATGCCTCTTCACCCGGATGCGTTTCGGAGCGATCGGGGATCGGCGCGGGGAAAGGAGAGGCGCGATGAAACTGGGTTTACTGGCCGGATGTTTGAACCTGCGGGAAGCAGAGCATTATCAGGAACGAATCTGGGAGGCCTCCGGCGGGGAGGGAAGCATTACGCTTGTCTGCGCGACCAGAGAGGCGCCAAACCACAGGATCGGTCGGCCGAGGTGCATGCATCCGGGCATGGTTCGCGTGGAAACGCCGGATCAGGTGATCAGCAAGTGCGACGGGCTGATCGTATTTCCGTCGGAGGACGAACAGGAAAACCGAGCGCTTTGCGAAGTGTCGCTGCAAAGTGGAAAACCAACTTACATCCGCGGCTTTTTTACCCCGAGCGGCGAAACGGCGGAGTCGTATTTCGCGATTGCCGAAAAAAGTGGAACGCCCTGCTGGGCGGCGTCCCCGTTGCGGTTTGCGCGCGAGCTTGAAAATCTGCCACTGGCAGATACGGTCAGTTCCTGGGGACCGGGCAGTTTCCGTTCGGCGGGGATGGATCAGCTGGAACCGCTTTTCATGCTGATGCGGCAAATGCCGGAACGGGTGATGGCGCTTAAGGACGAAGCATGCGAGCGTTTGGCGGTTGCTTTCGAGGGCGGCCGATTTGCCGGGATTGCCTGCTTTGCGCAGGGGAGTCCGTTCCAGATGAATCTGGGGATGGGCGGGAAAATCCTGACGATGCAATCCGATTATTTCAATGCCTTTATCCACCAGCTGGTGCGCTTTTTCCGCACAGCAGAGGTACCGGTACCCCGCGGGGATACGCTAAGAACCCTGCATGTAATGGAAACCGGAGTTCGCGCGCTGGCCTGTCCGGGCGAGTGGATCGCAATCTGATCTTTCGGCAGCCCGTTTGCCGAATATGGAGGAAGCTTACAACATGCCCAAGATACTTTTTCTACCTTTGGACGAACGCCCCTGCAACTACGCTTTTCCGGCGCAGATGTGCGAGGGCGGCGACGTGGAGTTGTGCCTGCCGCCCCGGGAAACGCTCGGCTGCAAGAAAAGCCCGGCGGATACCGCTGCGCTGGATGAATGGATGGTTGCGAATATTCGCGGTTGTCAGGCGGCGGTGCTTTCGGTGGATATGTTGCTGTACGGTGGCATCGTACCGTCGCGCCTGCACCGATTGACCGGCGCCGAATGCTTACGGCGAATCGACAGGCTGCGCGCCCTGCGTCGGGATGCGCCGGACTGTAAGATTTACGCGTTTAACCTGATTATGCGGGCGCCGGCCTACAGCTCGTCGGAAGAGGAGCCGGATTATTACGCCACGTACGGCCGTATGCTTTATGAAATTGGCTATGCGACCGATAAGGCGGAGCGGGATACGCTGAGCGATGAGGAAAAGCAGAAACTGGAGAATGTCCGGCAGGCTTTGCCGCCGGAGGTGAATGCCGACTTTACCGCGCGCCGTCAGGTGAACCGACAGGTGAACGAAGCCATGGTGGATCTGGTAAAGGAAGGCATTGTGGACTTTCTGGTGATCCCGCTGGATGACTGCGCCCAGTACGGCTGGGCGGCAAGAGAGCAGCGGGAACTGCGCAAGAAGGTGATCCGCCTTGGGTTGAGCAACCGCGTTTATATGTATTCCGGCGCGGACGAAGTGGGCGGCGTGCTGCTGGCAAGGGCTGTCAACACCCTGCGCGGGATAAACCCGGCTGTTTTCCTGCGCTACAGCGCGGTAAAAGGCGCGCTCGTCATCCCCAAGTACGAGGACAGGCCGCTGGGCGAAAACCTGAAATGGCAGATTGCCGCGGCGGGCGGGCATGTGTGCGCCGGGATTGACGAAGCGGATTTTGCGCTGATGGTAAACGCGCCCACAGCGAGCGGCGAAGCGATGGGGGAGGCCAGCCAGGACAGCGCCAGCCTGGACGCGAGTTATTTTTCGGAACGCTGTCTGCCGGAATTTGTGAACGAGATCAGCCATATCGGCAAGCCGGTTGCGCTGGCGGATGTGGCGCTGGCAAACGGCGCGGATAACGAGCTGATGGGGATGCTGCGCGAGAAACACCTGCTGGGCAAGCTTTCGTCCTACGCGGCGTGGAACACGGCGGCCAATTCCGCGGGTACCTGCATCGCGCATATGATGCTTCGGCAGGGGCGGGTTCACGCGGGGAACACCTTTACGCAGCTTCGTCTGCTGGAGGACTGGGCCTATATGGCAAACGTGCGGGAGCTCGCGATGGCGTGGGTAGTGCTGCGCGGCGGCGGTTTTTACGACATCAGTGGTTTTGAGGAGCCGCTGGGGCAGTTTATCGCGGAACACCTGCAACGGTATGCGGACGAGTGGACCCCGGCGATTCGCGTTAAGAACATCACGTTTCCATGGCGGAGGCTGTTTGATATCGCCATCGAGCTGGACGGACAGGAGGAAGCAAACCAATGATCGATCGGAAAACCGTGCTGGAGCAGATTCGCGGCAGGCTGATCGTATCCTGTCAGGCGTTGCCGGAAGAGGCGATGTACAGCGCCGAGTACCCCATTATGCAGCATTTCGCCCGCGCGGCGCAGCGGGGCGGCGCGGGAGGCATACGGGCCAACAGCGTGCGGGATATCCGGGCGATCCGCGCGGAAGTGGCGCTTCCCGTGATCGGCATTATCAAACGCAAGTACGGCGATTGCCCCGTCTGCATTACCCCGACGCTTCGGGAAGTGGAAGAGCTGGCGGAAACCGGCTGTGAAATCATCGCCATGGACGCCACCATGCGCCCGCGCCCGGATGATGAAAGGCTAGAAGTCGTCTTTGCCAAATGCCGGGAGCGGTGGCCGGATCGCCTCTGGATGGCGGACTGCGCTACGGAAGCGGAGGGCCTGCGTGCCTGGGCGATGGGCTTTGACCTGATCGGGACGACGCTTGCGGGGTATACGGAGGATACGCGGGGCACGGCCCTGCCGGATTTCGGCCTGATGCGCAAGCTGACGGGCGCGGGCTGCCGCGTAATTGCGGAGGGTGGCATCTGGACGCCGGAGCAGCTTTCGCAGGCCATGGATTGCGGCGCTTTCGCCGCGGTGGTCGGCACGGCGATTACCCGGCCTATGGAGATTACCCGCCGGTTTGCCGGCGTGTTGCAGGATCACAGCCTATGAAGTACCTTACGCTGGATATCGGGGCGACCGCCATCAAGTCGGCGCTGTTTAATAGCGAAGGGCAGATCGAGCGCTCGGACGAATGCCCATCCAACGGGAACCGGGGGGCGCAGGCGCTTTTACAGGCGGCTTTTAGCCTGATCGAGCGATACCGGGACTATGACGGCGTCGGCATCGCCTGCACGGGGCAGGTGGACGCGCGCACCGGGCGGATCGTATATGCCAACCGGAACGTGGAAGGTTTTACGGGTACGGAGCTTGGCAGCCTGATGGAAGCGCGGCTGAAGGTGCCCGTGACGGTGGATAACGATGTAAACGCCGCGGCGCTTGGCGAAGGGGCGTTTGGCGCGGCGCGTGGACAGCGCGATTTTATCTGCGTTTCGTACGGCACGGGTGTCGGAGGGGCGATCGTCATCGACGGGAAGGTGTACGGCGGCCAAAGCGGCGTGGCGGGGGAGGTCGGGCACATCATCACCCATCCCGGCGGGCGGGAGTGCGCCTGCGGAGGCCACGGTTGCTATGAGCAGTACGCGTCCGTAACGGCTTTGCTTCGGGATGTTCGCCGGGACTTTCCAGAAATCCATACCGGGCGGGAACTGTTTGCCGCCCTGAAGACGCGGCCGGAGCTGCAACCGCCGGTAGAACGCTGGATTGACGAAATCGCCTGCGGGCTGGTGACGCTGACCCACATTTTCAACCCGTCGCTGTTCGTGCTCTGCGGTGGGGTGATGGCTCAGCCCTGTGTGCTGGACAGACTTACGCAGGTGTACATACCGCAGATTATGGCGAGCTATCAAACCGTGCAGCTCACGGCGGCGCAATTGGGCAACCTTGCGGGCGCGTACGGCGCGTTTACCCGCATTCGCGATAAGCTGACGGGGCAGGGCAGGCCGACGCTGTAAACCACCGCCGGGGGCGGCGCAGCGTCGGTTCCGGCCAACACGGAGCCCCGAAAGGGGGCCTGTGCAAAGGGAAAGGAGAATGCGGCTTGGTATCGGTACAAAAAACCCGCAGGAAGAAAAACGGGCTGATCGCACAGCTGGCGAAGAACCGAACGGTGTATATCTTCCTGATTATCTCACTGGTCTGGTACATCATTTTCTGTTATGGCCCCATGTACGGTCTGTTGCTGGCATTTAAGGATTTTAACGCCCGCAAAGGCATTTTGGGCAGTGAGTTCGTCGGGCTGAAACACTATGTGGAGTTGTTTGGCAATCAGGATTTCTTTCAGGCGTTCCGCAATACGCTGATCATCAGCCTGGAGCGTATCCTGTTTGAGTTCCCCTTCCCTATTATTATCGCGCTGCTGCTGAACGAGCTGCGCGCGGGCCGTTACAAGAAAACATTGCAGACGGTGTTCACGTTTCCATACTTCCTTTCCTGGGTGGTTGTGGGCAGCATCGTGCTTAACATGCTGGGCAGCGACGGGGTGGTCAACAACCTGATTGCGCTGGCAGGGGGCGAGAAGCAGCAGTTTCTGGCGAGTAAATCGTTCTTTCTGCCGCTCATCTACATCTCCAGCATCTGGAAAACCGCCGGGTGGACCAGCATCATCTATCTGGCGTCCATCAACGGGGTATCGCCGGAGCTGTACGAAGCGGCGATGATTGACGGCGCAAACCGTTTTCAGCGGATGATGCATGTAACGCTGCCCTGCATCCGTTCCACGATTGTGATTCTGCTTCTGCTGGCCATCGGCAATACCATGAACGCCGGTTTCGACCAGATTTTCAACATGTATAACCCGACGGTTCAGTCCATCTCGGATATTCTGGATACCTACATCTACCGGATCACGTTCCAGACTTCCGGCGATTTCGGCTTCAGCACCGCGGTCGGTCTGTTCAAATCCGTGATCAACTTCGGGTTGCTGTACATGTTTGACCGCATCGCGAAGATGATGGGCGAAGAAGGACTGTTTTAGGAGGGGTGCCGGGTGTTGGAATATAAGAAGAAAAAGCTGGACAAGGCGCAAATTATCATCGGGATTGTGATGGGGATATGGGCGTTGATGATCCTGTTTCCGTTTTACAACGCCATCCTCGCTTCCATATCGACTCAGCGGGAGTTTTCCCGAAACCCGCTGATGCTGTTTCCGCAGGAAGTTACCTTTTCGGCTTACAGCTATCTGATGAAGGCCACCAGCCTGATGACGGGCTATCGCAATACGCTGTTCTTCCTCGCGCTGGGCGTGCCGTTCAGTATGCTGATTACGGTCAGCACCGCGTACGTGCTTTCCCGGCCCAGCTTTCCCGGGAAGAAAATTTACGTTTTTCTGGTGCTGTTCACCATGTATTTCAGCGGCGGTATGGTGCCGATTTACCTGCTGATGAAGGAGATGAAGCTGACCAACAGCCTGGTTGGCATCGTGCTTCTCTACGGGGGCAATACGTTTTACGCCATCCTGATCCGAAACTTTTTCCAGAGTATTCCGCATGAAATTGAGGAATCCGCCAAAATCGACGGCGCCAGTGAAATGCTCACTTTTTTCCGGATTATTCTGCCGCTGTCGGTGCCGATTCTGATGACGGTGATCCTGTTTCTGGCGGTGGATCGCTGGAACGAGTGGTTCAACGTGATGCTGATGGTGCGCGATTCCAATAAATGGACCTTGCAGGTGATTCTGCGCAATATTGTGTACACGACGCTGGACGATATGGCGAGCCGTGTGGTATCGGTGCAGAAAACCTACTATTCCCTCAGCCTTAAAATGGCTGCAATCGTACTGACCATGGCGCCCGTAATGGTGTTTTACCCCTTTACCCAGCGGTTTTTCATCAAGGGCATCATGATCGGTTCCGTGAAAGGTTAACGGCTGAAAGCCGTTTCCCCAAAATAAACTAAATTTGGAGGGATCAACGTGAAAAGGACCAGTCGACTTGTGGCTATCCTGATGTGCCTGATGATGCTGCCGTTCGGCATCGCCACCGCGGAAAGCGCGCCTGTACAGTACGCCAACCGCATCAGTTTTTCCGCAACGTCCATCAACCTGCCGGACAACGTAAACTTTATGGACGACGCGATCTACAAAACGTTCGACAAGATGTTCAACTTCGAGTACCAGCTGACCAATATCACCTGGGAGACCTGGGATGAGCGCGACCGCCTGTGGATTACCTCTGGCGATATGCCGGATATGCTCTTCTGGAACTTCAACCTGAAGGACTATAAGAGCTATTCTTCGCAGGGTCTGGTAAAGGCGCTGCCCGACGACCTGGAAACCAAGTACCCCAACCTTGCGGCGGCCATGAAAAAGACCGGCGTGGCGGATTACCTGAAGGCGAATGACCCGGATCAGAAACTGTATATGATCCCCAACGTCATCTACCTGAAGCCGCCTACGGAAACCACCGACCTGATTATCGACCCGAAAGTGCTGTACTACCGCAAAGACTGGGCTAAAGCGGTCGGCATCGAAGTGGGCGATACCATCACCGTGGACCAGATCGTAGCGCTGGCCAAAGCCTTTGTGGAGAAGGATCCCGGCGGGAACGGCGCCGGAAAGACCATCGGCTTCACCGCGCCTCCCGCGTATGTGGACAACGCCTTCGTACAGAGCAGCAACGCTTTCTACGATCAGTTCTATAAAGACGCAAGCGGCAAGTACGTATGGGGCGGCTTCGACGACGCGACGCTTGCGGGCGTAAAGAAGCTGAAGGCCTGCTTCGACACCGGCGTGATTGACCCCGACTACTATGCCTTCAAGGGCAAGGAACACTACGAGAAGTTCGACAGCGGCATTGCCGGCATGTTCGTGGATGGCGCTTCCGCCGCGAACGTGGACGAGCGGTTCAACTCCTTCAGCCGTTCCAACCCCAGCATCGACCCCGCGCAGGCAATCGGCCTTGCGACGGTCGTGGGCGACGACGGCGTATACCGCGGCGAGCAGAACGTGACCAACTTCTGGGCCGGCCTGCTGTTTAACCCCGACATCGACGACGAGAAGATGGATCGCATCTTAAGCATCCTCGATTACGTGTGCACCGAGGATGGCCAGCGCCTGATCCATTGCGGGATTGAGGGTGTGGACTATACGATGAACGGCGACCAGATTGAGATTACCCGCGCCAAGGACGAGAACGGCAATTTCATCAACATCGCCGACGAATATCCTTCCTACAACTTCTTCTTCACCAAGGCGGTTCTGCCGGACGACTGGTCGGCCCGCGATCCTTCGCTGCCCGAAGCGGTGCGCACCATGGCGGTGAACATGTTCCACGTAAAGGAAAAGGCTGCGCAGCTGGTGGCCCCGGATTATGCGCAGATCCTGTTTGACGGCGAAAAGAAGCTGAAGTTCCCCCTGAAGATCGACGATCTGATTACCGGCATGATCTTCTCCGGTAACGACATTGACGCCGAATGGACCAACTTCAAAACGACGAACCAGCAGACGGTGCAGGACGTTGTGGACGAACTGAACGCCGGTATTACCCAGTAAACTTCCCTTTCTGCCGGGACGGGGCCTGCGCCCCGCCCCGGTATCGCGTGACCGAAGGACGGCAGGAGGAATTGCGTGTTTACGAAGGAAACATTAAAACAGATTTTGTCCGCGGAACTGGACGAACGGGCGCGCCAGGGGTATGAGGTGAAAAACCTGCAAAGCCAACTGGAAAGCGCTGCGGAAAGCTACGACTCGCTCTTTTCCATCGCGCAGGAAATCCGGAAAGCGCCGATCCGCAAGGATTGGCTGTATCGCGAGCCGGACGGGCTTAACGAGATTCTGGCGGAGTGCGACCCGCGCCGCGTGCGCGGCGTGATCCGTGCGCTGCCGGAGAGCGAAGTGGAAAAGCGGGTACACAGCGCGTTTATCACCTCCGTTTGCGCCTGCATCCTGGGCAAACCGCTGGAGGAGCCGCCGTACGGCACTTTGCAGGATATTCGCGACGCCGCGGAGAAAGCCGGGATGTGGCCGATCCGTGGGTATGTGAGCGATGCGATGCTGACCGCATGGGGCCGCAGAAACCCAAGCTGGGTGGATACGACCGCCGGAAACGTGCGCTATGTTGCGCCGGACGACGATATTACCTATTCCTTAATGGGAATGCTGCTGCTGGAAAAGAGCGGCGCGAACTTTACCCACGAGGATATGCGCAGCCTGTGGATTGAAAACATGCCGATCTACCTGTGCTGGGGCCCGGAGCGCAACATTTTGCTCAAGGCGGGGCTGGCTTCTCTGACCCCCAACCTGCCTTTTGATATGGACGAGTGGGTGGAGTGCCTGAACCCCGGTCAGGAGCTGTGCGGGGCGATGATCCGCGCCGACGCGTACGGTTACGCCTGCCCGGGTAACCCGGAAATGGCGGCGACGCTGGCCTGGAAGGATGCGTCCTTTACCCACCGCAAAACCGGCGTGTACAGCGCGATGTTTATCGCGGCGGCCATCGCGACGGCCTTTGTGGCGAAGGACTGGCGCGAGATCGTGCTTACGGCGCTGCAGTATATCCCGCAGCACAGCCGTTTTTATGAGCAGGCAAGCGAAAGCTACCGGCTGGTGGACGCGGCGAAGGACTTTACCGAAGGGTACAACGCGGTTCACGAGCGTTTCGCGTCGTTTACCGCCGGGCAGATCGTGCAGGAAATCGGCACGGTGATCAACACGTTGAAATTCGCCAAAGACGCGGAGGACGGAATCGCGTTGCAGGTGGCGCAAGGGAACGATTCGGACAGCTTCGCCTGCAGCTGCGGCTCCATTCTGGGGGCTTTCTTTGCCGAGGGTCTGCCTGCGAGCTGGATTGAGCCTTTCCGCGACGAACTGCACACCACCATGAGCGGTTTCAGCGAGCGCAGCCTGGCCGTGGTGGCCGACCGCATGGCGGCGCTGCACCGCAGGGTTGGGTAAAAGGAATCAACGACAAGCTGAACGTTGCACGTCCGGGTCACGCTGTGCCCTGCGCGGTGCAACAGTGGGAATCCTTTCAATAAGCTGACCGGGAGGCGCGGACGCATGGAAAAACTGGCGATCGTGGGAAGCTACAATCAGGACATCACCTTTTGTACTCCCCGCATCCCCCTGCCGGGAGAAACGGTAAAAAGCACCGGGTTCTTCACGGGCAGCGGCGGGAAGGGCTCCAACCAGATGATCGCCGCCCATTTGCAGGGCGGCGCGCCTGTGGCGGTCATCAAGGTGGGCGACGACGGGGAAGGGCGCGCGATCCGTTCGCTGTATCAAAAGCTGGGTATCCCCACGGACGGGGTGCTGACCGACCCACAGGAGCATACCGGCGTCGCCGGCATCTTTATCGACGAGCAGGGGAGAAACTGTATCGTCGTTCACGGCGGCGCGAACGACACGCTGACCGGCGACGAAATCCTGAAGGCGCTTCCGGAGGATGTGACGCTGGCGGGCTTTCAACTGGAGAACGATTGTGAGGAGACTTTCACCGCCATCCGGGCGCTTTCTGCGCGCGGGGTGAAAGTGATGCTCGACCCCGCGCCCGCAAGGCCGCTGCCGGATTGGCTATATCCCTGCCTTACCTACCTGAAGCCCAACGAGTTTGAAGCTTCCATCCTGACCGGGTTACCCGTCACCAACCGACAGGAGGCAGAGAAGGCCGCGGATGCGTTGCTGGCCAGAGGAACGAAAAACGTGATTGTCACGCTGGGGGAAAAGGGATGCGTAATCCGGGGAAGCGTGAACGCGTTTGTCCCCGCCATACGCATGAAAGCCGTGGATACGACCGGCGCGGGCGATATTTTCGCCGGCACGATGCTTGCGCGGATCGCGGGCGGGGAAACGCTGGAACGGGCGGT
>JAEWYP010000083.1 GCA_023395615.1 Bacillota bacterium | reverse complement strand
GGTTGGTCAGCATCACGCCTTCCAGATTCAGGTCGTGTCCCGTGCCGTTATACAGCTCCAGCCAGTCGCTGAAATTGCCGTTCTCATCCGGTACCGCCGACGAGTTCGCCGCCATGACCTCGTTGATGACTAAGCCGTCATACGTGGAACTGCCAATATGTTTGCCCGCCTCTTTGGGAAACACAAAGTACATTCCAGCGAGCAACACAACAAAAAGAAGCGTGATCGGCAGGATCGACGCCGCACGGCTCCTCCGCTTTCTGGGTGCGTAATTCTTCGTGGGCCTGTGCTGCTGCGGCGTATTCTGCTGCATTCGGACAATCCCCCCTTTTTCGTAAATCTTGCGCAACCATTACAAAATTATATCACAAACCGAACCGGATGCAAACGGTTCTATGAACTGTATCCGGTTGAAAATAAAGCATAAATGTAAAAAGTTCCCGGCTAATGCCGGGAACAGAAGGGGTGCATCCGTTGGGGTGAGGCGAACGCCCCATATTAGCCCCGGGACTCTTTCGCAGCCTGGATCAGCGCCGTAAACAGCGGATGTGGATGCCCGGGTCTGGAAACATATTCCGGATGATAAATTACAGCAGCGTAATATGGATGATCGTCCAATTCAAAAGCTTCCGGATAACCGGTTTCGATATTCACGCCAACCATACGCAACCCCTTTTGCGCAAGCGGGGCTACAAATTGCTGATCTACTTCGTAACGATTGCTGTGGCGTTCATGGATCAGGCTGTTGCCATACAGTTTCGCAAGAAGCCCTTCGGAAAGTCGGATGTCGCTTCCGCCCATGCGCGTCGCACCTCGGCTGTCATTTCTGCATACACGATCCTCCGGAATGCGAATCACCGGGTCTGGGGCGATGGGATCCACTTCCGCAGAATTGGCTCCTTTTTTGTCCATCAGGTTTCGCACTGCTTCCACAACGGCCAGCTGCATACCATATCCGATCGCCAGAAGCGGAACCCGATTCTCGCGTGCGTATTGTGCCGCAAGAATAATCCCTTCCGCTCCCCGGGAACCATAACCGCCCGGTAAAACGATTGCGTTTGCGTCTCCAAGCTGCTCTGCTACAGTATCCGGTGTCAGTTTGGCACTGTCCACCATTCGGAGAGAAATCTGCACATCCTGCGATAAGCCCGCATGGCGGAGCGCTTCTGCGACGGACAGATAAGCATCCGGCACAGACACATATTTACCGACTAGCGCAACATTTACATGATCCGTCAGTTCACGGCGGTGCTTCACTATCGCTTTCCATTCATCCAGTTCGGCCGGGCGGTTTTCCAGCCCGAGTTCATTTAAAACCGCGCGCGCCATTCCTTCTTTTTCCAGCATCAGGGGAATATCATACAGGCAATCCACATCAAGATTCTGAATCACGTTTGCCGCTTTTACATTGCAAAAAAGCGCGATTTTATCTTTCGCGTCGGTTGACATCGGTACTTCCGTGCGGCATACGATAACGTCCGGCTGTATGCCCATGGAGCGTAACACCTTCACGCTGCTTTGAGTCGGCTTGGTTTTTAACTCACCAGCCGTGGAGATATAAGGCATCAGTGTGATATGCAGATAGCAACAATCGTTGGGGTTTTCGCATTCCCACCGCATTTGCCGAATGGCCTCCAGGTAAACAGACGCCTCCATGTCCCCTACGGTTCCGCCAATTTCCACCAGTTGAATCTCAGCGCCAGCATTTTTCGCCGCATCGCGAATACAGCGTTTGATCTCATTGGTAACATGCGGTATCGCCTGTACCGTAGCGCCATGAAATTCGCCATTCAGTTCGCGCTCGAGCAAACGGCGATGGATTTTTCCTGTCGTAGAGCTGGCATCGCCCGGAAGGGTAACGTTCACAAACCGCTCAAAATGACCAATGTCAAGGTCCGCCGCCGTGCCATCTTCGGTAATAAAAACCTCTCCATGTTCAAGAGGGCTTAAAAATCCAGGCTCGACATTATAAAACAGGTCCAGTTTCTGCAGGCTGACGCGATACCCGCGCGCTGTAAGAAGCTTGCCGAGCGACGCAGCCGTAAGCCCTTTCCCAAGGGAAGAAACTACACCACCCGTAATGAAGACATATTTCATAGTCCATCGCTCCTTCTTGAACCTTTGAATTTTTTACCGCTAAACGCCCTCGCTTTGGAAAACGCTTTTGCGAATCGATTGAAAATGAAGCACCTGCCATGTATTGTATGCCGGGCAAACAGGCTTGTCAAGATATTGTGGGTTCGGTTACCGACATCCTCATCACAGGTTCCCTTTCACATATATCCCCTGCCGTGAGGCGTGCGACTGATACGGGAACAGGCTGCATACCCATCAATTGTAAAAAAGGAGCTTCTGTCTGGATGGGCATTTGGCGATCATATTGAGTCTGATAATGCATGGGAATCGTTACGCGGGGATGTAGCCTGTTCACAGTTTCCGCCGCTGTCTGCGCGTCAATCGTATAGTTGCCTCCCACAGGAATCAGCAGCAGGTCGGGCGTGCCCAACTGGGAGCACTGTCGATCCGTCAGTCTGTGCCCGATATCCCCCATATGAACGATCCGTAATCCTTCCGTTTCAAACACAAACATCAGGTTATCGCCGCGTTGCGCACCGTTGTGCGAGTCGTGCCAGCCCGAAACACCCGTTACAATCAACCCCGGCGCGGGGGTAAACTGCCCCGGTTGATCCAGCACAACCGCGCGCCCTGCTACCATCGAGAGGGCATCATGGTCGTGGTGGTGATGGGATATCGTCACAATATCCGCTTTTAATTGCTGTTTGGGATAATCGAAAAAGTCGCCGTAAGGGTCAGTCAACAGCGTTACGCCGCATTCAAGCGCCATGGTAAACAGCGAGTGCCCGTAATAACGTAAGATCATGGCTGATTCCTCCTTTGCGGACGCACCGATAATTGAAAAAGCAGGCCGGCAGCCTCGCTGGGAAGAGGCTCCCCCCTACGCAGCCGTTCGGCGCATTCTCCAAGCAATATGGGAGCCATTTGGTTCATTTCAGTCGCAGAATCCGCGTGCTTAATGATTCGGCATAACATCGGTTTGGGTTGCTGCTCCCATGCAACGGGATGTGCCGAAAGCAGGCAGGCCAGTTCGTATATTGCCAGTGAAGCTGAGAAATCAACTGGAAACGGCCTATCCTTTTCATCGGAGATATGTGGGAATAACGCTTGAAATCGCTTGTCGTCCAGGTTAATCTTCCAGAGGCGATGATCCGTCTGCGTGATTACGTAACCCATCTTTGTCAATCTTTGTGCAACAGACAACAATGGCTCTGCTTCGTTACGACGAGGCGCATCGCTGATAAAAAGAGCGTCGTCAGTACGCGACCGACGGACAAAGCCAAATTCCTGAAGGCAATTAAAAAGTTCCTGTTGAATTTCGGAAAGCATCAGCTTTCCTTCTTTCGTTTCCAGTGCAGGCGCATATCATGCATAGCCGCATATTGGCCGCCCAAATCCAGCTGATATTGCAAAGTCAGTTCTCCACCGTTTTTCTCTTTCTGATAATCGGCGCGGGTACAGAAAAGAGCCAGATCCATATCGCCAAACGGAGTATGGTACTGGCTTTCATAACGGTGCCCCTTTTGGAATACCATCTTTCCTTCCGATGTGCCTTTTCTTGTCATGGTGATTCCATCCCGCCGCAGAGAGAGCTCGATTTTTTGCGGCGCTTCCTGTTCATCCAGACTTTCTTCATAACGAAGAACCGTTTCTTCCGCGCTTTCGTACAGTTCTCCGGTAGTAATCAGCCGGATTGTGTCCTCCGGCTGGCTGTTGGCGGCGGATTGGGCATCCAGTGATATTAAGATCGGGATTCCCTTGTTTGCCTTCATACGCTGTGCCCCCTATTCCCTGCCGGAACATTCCCTGATATAATACGTAATATAGCACAAGAAGGGGCTGTACGCAATGCTCTCACTTCTCGCCCGGGCCAAGATCAATTGGACGCTGGATATTCTGGAGAAACTTCCGAACGGTTATCACCGCATGGATATGCTGATCAGCGGGGTGGAACTGGCAGACCGGCTTACGTTGGAAGAAGCCCAATCACTTTCACTAACCGTAAGCGGAAACCCGCAGCTGTCCCAAACTGATAATCTGGTGCTGAAAGCCGCGGATGTTCTCCAAAAAGCAGCCGGAATTCATTCCGGCGCAAGCTGTGTACTGCAAAAGCTGGTTCCCACCGGGGCCGGAATGGGAGGCGGAAGCGCTGACGCTGCTGCTACGCTGGTTGGGCTGAATCAACTGTGGCACGTCGGGTTCACCAGAGAGCAATTAATGCGCCTTGGCGCGGAAGTCGGCGCGGATGTGCCGTTTCTGGTTGCAGGCGGGTTCGCGCGCGTAGGCGGCATGGGCGAAGTCGTGCAGTCCCTTGCGCCGCTGCCTGTCATTCCGCTCGTTGTGGTTCAACCCTGCGGCGGTTTGGCTACCCGTGAGGCGTTTGCCGCTTTCGACACCTTGCGCGATGTTGCGCACCCGGATACCGAAGAGTCGCTCTCCTCGCTTTCCAGAGGCGATTTCACCCGTTTTGCCGCCTGCGCAGGCAATGTGCTGCAACCTTCCAGCGAAAACCTGCGGCCCCCGATCCGGGAAGCGGTGATGGCGCTTTTTTCATGCGGCGTCCTTTACGCAGCCATGACCGGAAGCGGATCAGCGGTTTTTGGCGCATTCGCAAATGATACGGAAGCGGATCAGGCATATTATCTGTTGTGCAGACGATGGCAAAAATGCTGGCGAACGCGAACATCGATGGACGGAATTACCTTCTCGGATTAAGAAAAGCGAGTTTTCCTGTCATCAGGAGAGCTCGCTTTTTCATACAGCTCGCAAGCATGCGGGCACATTCAGGCATCTTTTGTCCATTCTGTATATTCGCCATCCGTAGCCAGCACGAAATGGGTGCCGTTCACCAAATGCTCGGTTCCCTTGTTGTAATCCACGCCGAAAGCGCGATAGTCGTAACTCATCGCTTTACGCGACTTTTCCGCCTCGGGATTAGGATGCGGAATCGCAGACAACAAACTTTTCGTGTATGGATGAATAGGATTGGTGAAGATTTCGTCCTTCGTGCCTGTTTCCACCAGATGCCCCAGATGGAGTACGCCGATCCGGTCGCTGATGTATTTAACCATGCTTAAATCATGTGCGATAAACAGATAGGCGCAACCGGTTTTTTGCTGAATGTCCTTCATCAGATTGACTACCTGTGCCTGGATGCTCACATCCAGCGCGCTGATGCATTCATCCGCGATGATCAATCGAGGGCGCATAATCAGTGCGCGTGCAATACCGACACGCTGGCGCTGACCGCCGGAAAACTGATGCGGATAACGGGATGCGTGCTCCGGCGCAAGCCCAACCTGCTCCAGAATTTCAGAGATTCTGTCATTACGTTCTTTTTGCGTAGCGCAGATGTGATGAATGTCCAATCCCTGTGCGATAATATCGCTTACTTTTTTACGGGGGTTCAGGCAAGCCATCGGGTCCTGAAAAATCATCTGCATACCGGTTCGCAGGTGTTTTTCGGTCTCACGGTTCATCTTGCCGCTGATGTCCCGGCCATCGAACGTTATTTTTCCTTTGGTCGGTTCATACAGGCGGATGACGCTCCGGCCAATCGTGCTTTTACCGGAACCACTTTCGCCAACCAATCCGTATGTTTCTCCCGGATTAATCGTAAAGTTGACGCCATCAACCGCCTTCACGGTAAAATGGCTGTTAATACGGAAGTACTGCTTAAGCCCTTCCACCCTTAAAAGAGGCTCGTTCATCGTTCCGCCTCCCTCTTCATCCGCAGAATGCGCTCTTTCAGCTCCGGCGGCATTTCCACTTTCGGGGCATTCTCGTGCAGCAGCCATGTGGCGGCGTAATGAGTATCGGTCACTCGAAACATCGGCGGCATCAGGCGATCGTCAATATTAAGGGCATAAATATTACGGGGCGCAAACGCGTCGCCTGGGCGTTCGTGCATCAGATTAGGCGGGCTTCCCGGAATCGCGTAAAGCCGCTCGTCGTTCGTATCCAGGTCCGGCATGGCGGAGAGAAGGCCCCAGGTGTAAGGATGCCGTGGATCATAGAAGATTTCGTCAATCATGCCTTTTTCGACGATGTTTCCGGCGTACATTACGTTTACATAATCCGCCACCTTGGCCACAACGCCTAAGTCATGTGTGATGTAAATCACGCTGATTCCCATATCCGTCTGGATTTTCTTAATCAGTTCCAGTATTTTAGCCTGAATGGTCACATCCAGCGCAGTCGTCGGCTCGTCGCAAATCAGCACGTCCGGGTCGCAGGCCAGCGCAATGGCGATAACGATTCGCTGCCGCATCCCTCCCGACAATTGGTGAGGGTAGTTCTTGATTCGTTTCTCCGGCTCCGGAATCCCGACCATTTCAAGAAGGGATACAGCCCTTTCCAGCGCTTCCTTGCGACCGATATGCTCATGCAGCATCATCCCCTCGATGATCTGCTTTCCGACCGACATTGTGGGGTCCAATGATGTCATGGGATCCTGAAAAACCATGGCGATATGTCGACCGTTGATCGTATGCCGAATCGTTTTCCGGTCCATTTTCAGAATATCGACTGTTTTACTGGTTCCGTTCTCCTGATAGGTAAACAGGATTTCTCCGTGATTGACCACGCTGTTCTTGTCCAGAATCCCCATTACAGCCTTCATGGATACGCTTTTTCCGGAGCCGCTTTCCCCTACGATTGCGACGGTCTCTCCCTTATGCAGGTCCAAATCCACGCCTCGGATAGCGTGTACTGCGCCTGCATTCGTTTGAAAACTGATGTCCAGGTTGCGGATGGACAGAATCAGATTGTCTTTCTGCATCTCCACAGCCTCCTCACATTTCCTTCATTTTGGGGTCCAGCGCATCGCGCAGGCCGTCCGCAAGCATGTTGAAGCAAAGCATCAACAACGCCAGCACGATTACCGGCGGAACGATCTGGAAGGGATGCGTAGTGAAGCTCTTGAAAGCATAACTGATCAGCGACCCCAGCGAGCACATCGGCTCGGGAATACCAAGACCGACAAAGCTCAGGAACGCTTCGGTAAAGATCGCGTTAGGAATCGAAAACATGGTGTTAGTAATCAGCTGACCGATAATGTTGGGTAAAATTTCGCTGAAGATCACCCGGAAATTGCTTGCTCCCAGCGTGTGGCTTGCCAGCACAAATTCCTGTTCTTTCAGTTTCAGCATTTGCGCGCGTGCGATGCGGCTCATCCCAATCCAGCCGGTCAGCATCAGGGCGATGGTAATGGTCATCAGTCCTGGTTTCATGATTAACATCAGCAGCGTAACGATCACCAATGTCGGAATACTGTTAATGATTTCGGCAAACCGCTGCAGAACCGAATCGACCCTTCCGCCGAAATAACCGGATATCAGCCCATAACTCATGCCGATCAGCATATCAATCAGCACGGCGACTACTGCAATATAGAGGCTCACGCGGGTTCCCGTCCAGGTTCGTGTCCAGATGTCGCGCCCCAGAGCGTCGGAACCGAACCAGTAATAGGTATCGTTTTTGGCGCCGGTTTCCTTATCCACGACGTAAGCGTTTTTTATTTTTGTGCCAGTCGATGTTTTAAGGGATTCAGAACCGTCTAATATCCCCAGATTCTCCAACCCCTGCACGCGCGGCGCCCAGTTGGTCTGCTTGATGTTTTGCTGCTGGTACGTATACGGGGAGATCATCGGGCCAAATATGGCCAGCAGGATCACCAGCAGAATAGTGATCAGGCTGAAAACCGCACCCTTGTTTTTACGGAAGCGCATGGCGGCTTCCTTCCAAAAACGCTGGCTGGCAAAATTCATGTCCAGTTTGGTGTTCTCAGCACCCTTCAGCTCAAAATCTCCGGGTAAAAACGAAATATCGGCATTTTTTTGGATGTCAGTCATGCGGGCCCTCCTTGCTCAGGCGGATGCGCGGATCGATAACGCCGTACAAAATGTCCACCACCAACATGATGCCGATATACATTGCGCTGTAGATAAAGCTGAGGACGATGACGACGTTATAATCGTTGGATTGGATGGCGGTTACCAGCAGGCTTCCGATGCCCGGGATGGAGAAGATTTTCTCAACGACAAGGCTGCCGGTCATCAGGCCGACGATGAGCGGCGCAAGCACCGTTACGATGGGGATCAGCGCGTTACGCAGCACATGGCGCACAATCAGCTTCGGGCCGTATACCCCTTTGCTTTCCGCAAGCAGAATATAATCGCTGCCGAGGACTTCCAGCATTTCACTGCGGGTGAAGCGCGCGATGGATGCGATTGTAAACATACAAAGCGCGATGCTGGGAAGCACCGAGGATTGCAAGGGAATTTTCATATCATAAAGAAGCGGAAACCAGTTGAGCTGGTAGCCGAACACATAGGCAAGCGCCAGCGCAAATACATACGAGGGTACGCTTACGCCGATAACGGATACAATCGTAGCGATGGTATCCCACACCGTTCCATGCCATATCGCAGCGACGATTCCCAAAATTAATCCGATGACCGCGCCAAGCAGCACCGCTTCGCCGCCAATACTCAGGCTGATGGGCAGCCTGGTCTGCAACAGCTGGGTAATCGGCGTGTTCTTACTGATCGTGTAACTCACACCAAAGTCCCCACGCAACATATTGCCAACATATTTAAAGAACTGTATAATCAGCGGCTGATCCAAACCGTACTTTTCATACAGCGCGGCGCGCTGATCCACGTTCAGTTTTTCGTCGTTAAAAGGTGAACCGGGCATCAACTGTAAAAGTATAAAAAGCAACAGAATTACGACAAAGATCGTACCAATAGAAATTAACAGGCGTTTAATGATATACCGTCGCATGGCGTGCGCCCCTCTCGTGAGGTGGTTTCTCTAATAAGGGGAAAAAGCCGCGCAGCGGCCACGAACGGACACTGCGCGGCTTCCATGGATTGCCTGGGGTTACTCGATGGTCGTGTCTTTATAAACACGGTTCAGGGCGATGGAGTGGCACTCAAGGTTCTTTACGGTGCTCTTCACCATCATGGCGTTGCACTTCTGGTACACGGGCAGGATCACCATATTATCCATGATAATCTTTTCCGCCTGATGCAGCGCGTCCCAACGACCGGCAGGATCCATGGCCAGGTCGCCGCTTACGCAACGTTTGATGATGGTATCGTAGTCGGCGTTGCTCCACAGACCATAGTTATTGCTGTTGCCGGTAATCCACATGCCAAGGTACGTCATCGGGTCGGCATAGTCCGGTCCCCAACGGGTGAGGCATGCGTCATAGTCACCGTTCTGGATGTCCTGAATGCGCTGTTTCTTGGTTTCCACCTTCAGTTCCACCGTTACGCCGGGCAGGGTGTTCTGCCATTCCTGCTGGATAAAGGCGGCGATGTTCTGCGCAATCTGATCGTCTTCCACAAGCAGGGTGATGCTGAATTCTTTCTTGCCCAGTTCCTCGCATGCGGCGGCGTAGAACTTGGCGGCAGAGTCCTTGTCAAAGCCTTCATAGGTCGGGGCGGTTTCGCGGAAATCCTTGCCGTCCGGGCCTGTCGCGAGCTGTTCGGGCACCGCGAAGGTTGCGGGCACGGAACCGTCTTTGATGATGGAGGCGCAGATGGCGTCGCGGTCATAGGCCGCGGCCAGCGCTTTGCGGAAGTTTACGTTCGCCAGTTCGGGATAATCCGCCTGGTTCACAGTGATGTACCACAGGTAACCGGCGTTCATCGTGGTAAATTCCGGATCATCCTGCACCAGGTCCACCTGATCGCCAGACAGCGTTACCACATCCAGATCACCATTCTGGTAGCTGAGCAGAGCGGTCTGGCTGTCTTTGATCACCTGATAGTTCAGGCCATCCAGCTGCACGCGGGCTGCGTCATAATACTTGGGGTTCTTTTCCAGCGTAAAGCTGGTAGCTGCAGGTTCATAACTGGTCAGGATAAACGCGCCGTTGGAGAGCACGGTATCCGGGCTGGTACCGAACTTATCGCCGCACTTTTCGCAGAAGGCGCGGTTGACCGGGTAGAAGGTCGGGAAATACATCAGGCTGGCGAAGAAACTAACGGGGCTTTCCAGCTGCACTTCCAGCGTTTTGTCGTCGATTGCCTTTACGCCCAGCTGATCCACCGGCATTTCGCCTTTGTTGACAGCCATGCTGTTTTTCACCAGACCGATGTCGGTGAGCATGTAGGCATATTCACTCGCGAACGCGGGATCGCAGGCGCGCTGCCAGCCGAATACGAAGTCATCGGCGGTAACGGGATCGCCGTTGGACCAGTACGCGTCGTCACGAATTTTAAAGGTATAGGTAAGGCCGTCCTCGCTTACCTGGGTATCGGCAGCCAAAGCAGGCACAGCGGCGCCGCTGGCGTCGATCTGATAAAGACCGTCGGTAAAATCTGCAATAACCTCGAAGGAAGTGCCATCCGTGGCCACTTGGGGATCCAACGACTGTACTTCAGTCTCGATCTGCACCTTCAGCACTTTACCGCTGCTTTCGGCAGTAGCGAAGCTTCCGACGGTGAGTACGAGCGTAAGGCACAGCACAAGAGCGACTAGCTTGTTGGCCATGTTTCTCATTGTGTTAGTCTCCTTATTCCCTTATTTCTTCCCGATCGACACGGTAACGGCTGAATCGGAAGGATAAATTGATGATAATACAGGCTCTCATTGCTTTCAAGCCATAATTTGTATTTTCGCTGTATTGAATATGCAAAACAATCTTGTATACAATGTTATAAAAATCGGAGCAACTCCCTCTGTGATTGCCCCGATGACCGTTGATTATTAAACTAGAATCATTTCACTTTTTGACGGTTCCGGTTTCAATAAATGCAAGCAGCTCGTCAACGTCGGTAAAATCATCGTAGTCTCCCGTGATCCCTGAACGATGGTAGACAATCCCGTTTTTCTCGTTTTGTTCAAGACAATCCAGCAGCGCCGGAACGTTGTGCAGACGGATATATCGCACAAAGGCATATGGCTTGATCTTTTGCAGCAGCCCTTTCCGGCATTCCGTTTCCGTGCATTCGTAACAACCGTTCAACCCTTTTTGCCGGGAGCAATTCCGGTTTTCGCACCAGTCCTTGTCCGGGCAATCCCCGCTGTTGCATCCACGGCAGCGGTCATTTTCGCTGCACAGGCAGCACGCCAGCCCGCAGCGCGCAATCCCCAGTTCCCGATTCATCAACACATCCCCCGCCATGCAAACATTAGTTCCTGCATTTGTATTTCGATCTCTTTACCGCTCATTCCTTTTCCGGATCAAAATTTGCCACGCATGCCGGATAACGCTTGACATTCAAAACGGAATCCGTTATACTTGCACACGTGTTCCGAAGGGGCATGGTGTAATGGTAACACGTGGGTCTCCAAAACCTTTGTTGAGAGTTCGAGTCTTTCTGCCCCTGCCAATTTTAGAAGCATTATGCTTCTTTTTTTATTGCATAAATTCCAATAAAACCTGATTTTGCAGCTTTAAACCCTTATCGCTCAAAAAAACGCGATTATTTTGAATGTTCAACAAGTTTTGTTCTTGTAATTTTTGCAACGCCAACTTATAATACTCACAAAAATCTATTTGAAATTCTTCTTTAAAAATATTTAAATCAAAACCTTTTACTAAACGCAAACCCAACATAATCGTTTCAAACATAGCATCTTCTTTTGAAATATATTGTTTATTAGGATAAGATTCTTTTTCTATTTCTGCCTGATATTCTACAAAACGACGTGAATGATAATACCTAAATGGCAAATTATCCTTAATAAAACCATGAGCAGCCTGACCGACTCCCAAATA